>JBLIDI010000020.1:0-23875 GCA_047634075.1 Akkermansiaceae bacterium | reverse complement strand
TTTCACCCGCGTCATAAGCAGACGCCGGAATCGTTGCAGTGAAACATTGATGGCTGGGCCTATTTCACGGCGAGGGGGACCATTCGCAGTTCCGGGAGTTGGTATGAGATAAGTGAGAGTGCCCTCAAAACTCCGGCCATAGGAAACATCATCGAACTGAGCGGGATACCTTGGTGAAAACTCCTGCACAATGGTGCCTTCTGGATTGCCCAGAGCGAGGTAGCCCCCCTCTTTGGAAAGCTTAAAGTCGATCGCTCCGGGTTTTCCCGAGGCAAAGAGCACCACGAATCCTCCCGCCGGGATTTGCTGGGGAGGAATCACATATTTCTCGGGATCAAGAGGATCATCGGTGAGATGCCAGCCGCCTAGGTCGATCACGAAGGGGTTCGGGTTGAGAATTTCAAGCCAATCCGAAAAGTCTCCATCGGGATCGATCATGCTGGTCTCATTGTCAGCCAGAAATTCCGTAATGATGGGCGCGAAGGGCTCGACATCGACTCCCACTGTGATTTGCGAGGTCGTCGCCGGTGACGAATCCCCCGTGGCGGTGAGAATGTAGGTCGTCGTTGCGGCAGGAGAAACAAGCACTGTTCCCGAAGCTGCCGGGACATTTCCGATACCCGGAGAAATGCTCACCGTCGTGGCATTGATCGTTTCCCAGGAAAGGGTGACACTCTGACCGGAGTCGATGAAGGGAGGGCTCGCGAGGAAAGAAGTGACCGCAGGCGGACCACCGGGGACCCCCTTGTCCATGACATCCTGAACCTCGGCCGAGGTGAGAGCTTCGTCCCACAGCGCGACCTCATCGATGAGACCGTCAAAATAAAATGAGGTCCCGTTGTCTGCCCCGGATCCAATATGGAAATTCTCGCTCTGCGGGCCGTTCGGGCTGTAGAGATTGCCGGATGAGTTCGAAGCAGCGAGGACTCCATTGACATAAAGGCGCTTGGTTTGGCTGCCCGAGTCGTAACTAACGGCGAGATGGGTCCATGCACCCGTCTCAACGGCATCACCAGCCAACGTGTTCCAGGCCCCGGCACCCCCACCCGTCCCGGTCCAGAAATTCCAATTCCCGCCGTTGTCGTTATAGACGAGGTAGCCGTGAACACTCGTTGCGGCAACATCGTCCCGGCTCGTGACAGGAGAAGCAAATCCGGCGATGCTATCCGCATTGACCCACATCGAGAGCGTAAAACTTGTGGGATTCAGTTCCGCATCATGCGGGACCGTGATGGTGGCATTTGAACCATTAAATTCAGCGGCCGTTCCGGTGTGGGCGGCGGCACCATCCGCCCCAAAAACCACCGAAGAAGCCGAACCATGATGGTTCCCGAGGGCGTCTTCGGCATTTCCGTCCAAGGGCCAGTGGGCCACAAGATCAGCATGAGCAACGCTGGCCAAAAAGTTGACAGCGCATGATAAAAGAAGCCAGCGGAAGGAGTAAGTCATGACGATTCGATTAGTCTCTTGTGTCGAGTCCCTTGCATCAAGTAGCATTTTAGGGGCCAAGCAAATGAAAGCCTTTTCCTGTTTCCTCCTCTTTTCGCTCACCCTGCCGGCGCAAGCTTTTGAAACGCAAAAACTCGCGATGCCCAAGCCGGCCGATGGCGAGACCATGTTCGACAAGCTCGAGGCCGGACGAACCGGAATCGATTTTGTGCGCGCATGGAAACCACCGACAAAGTGGGCGGCCGAGATCAGTGGTTCGTTTACCGGCGGCGGGGTTTGTCTGGGCGACTTTGACAATGATGGCGACGCTGATGTTTTCCTCTCCCGAATGACCGACGGCGGCCGCCTCTATCGTAATCTGGGAGATTTCAAATTCGAGGACGTCACCAAGGAAATGGGCCTCGCTTCGCCGGGACTTTGGGGCGCTGGCTGCACGTGGGCTGATCTCGACGGCGATGGCTGGCTCGATCTCTATCTTTGCGCCTTCGATGGCGCGAACCGCCTCTTCATGAATCAGAGCGGGAAAGGATTCGTGGACAAGGCCGGAGAGATGGGACTGAACTTTAAAGGCGCGAGTCTCATGATGGCCTTCTCCGACTACGATCTCGACGGAGATCTCGACGGGTATCTCTTGACCAACCGTATTCCGCCGGGCCAGGAGTTGCACACCGTGAAGTTTGGCCTCGTCCGGGGCCCGGACGGGGAACCCATGATTCAGCCGGAAATGATGCAGGAATATGCCGGCATTATCAAAACACCCAAAAGCTACAAAAAGATTTCCTCCGGGCAATTCGACCGGCTCTACCGCAATGACGGAGGAACGTTCACAGAAGTCGGCGAGGCCGCCGGCGTGCGAGAATCGGAATTCGGACTCTCGGCAACGTGGTGGGATTATGACGCCGATGGCTATCCTGATCTCTATGTCGCGAATGATTTCTATGGCGCAGATCATCTCTATCGAAACCAAGGCGATGGCACCTTCAAAGATGTCGCTCCGACCGCTTTACCACACACGCCATGGTTCTCGATGGGATCAGATGTCGCGGACATCAACAACGACGGGCTTTTTGATTACATGGCTTCCGACATGGCGGGAAGTGACCATTACAAGGAGAAGATGTCGATGGGGAACATGACGGGTCAGGACAGCGATTCGTGGTTCTTAAACTGGCCCACCCCGGCCCAATACATGCGCAACGCGGTCTATCTCAATACCGGCACCGGTCGCTTCAACGAGGTCGCTTATCTGACAGGCATGGCAGCCACCGATTGGACATGGTCGATCAAGTTCGGAGACCTCGATTGTGACGGTCGGGAAGATGTTTTCATCTCCACCGGAATGAGCCGCGACTGGTTCAATAGTGATTTACGAAATCAGGAAGAAGCACTCATTTTGAGCAAAGGACAGGCGGCCGGAAAGGCCTTTTGGCAGGACAAGAAACCCCTCGCACTCAAGAACTGGGCCTTTCGAAATGACGGTGAACTAAAGTTCGAAAACGTTGGAACGAAGTGGGGACTCGATGAAAACGCCGTCAGCTATGGTGCCGCTCTGGGTGATATGGATGGAGATGGCGACCTTGATCTCATCGTCAATAATTTTGGCGGAGCACCCGGGATCTATCGTAACGGCCAAGTCTCCGGCGGACGACTAACCCTGCAATTGCGGGGGAAGGGCAAAAACCCGTGGGCACTCGGAGCCACAGTTCGTCTCGAAACAAAAAGTGAACCAAAGATTCAAATGCGAACTCTGACAGCGTCGCGCGGCTTCATGTCGAGCAATGACGCCCTCCTTCACTTTGGTCTCGGAGAAGTCACTGAAGTTGATCGTGTGATCATTGATTGGCCGGGCGCCGGACAACAGGTTCTAAACGGATTGAAGGCCGGAAATCGATACACCATCACCCAGCCCGACGAGTTAAGCCCGGCAACGAAAGAAGAACCGGCGAAGACAATGTTCGTAAGGTCCGGCGTCCTGCCGGGAGTCATCCCAAAAGAGCGAATTTTTGACGACTTCGCCCGCCAACCGCTGCTACCGGCAAAGCATTCCCAGATGGGCCCTGGAATCGCCATCGGAGATATTGATGGCGATGGTCGGGAGGACGTTTATCTCTCCTTCCCCGCCGGCGCGTCGGCTCGAATTCAGCAACGAAAAGTGCAAAACGCAAAAGGCGAATCGTCATTCGTAAGCTCAGATTCCGATCCCTTCGCCCTTGATTTAGAAAGCGAAGACATGGCCCCCCTCTTCTTCGATGCGGACAATGATGGTGATCTCGATTTATATGTCGTCAGCGGCGGTGTCGAAGGAGAACCGGGCGATGGCGTTTTCCGGGATCGTCTCTACCTGAATACCGGCGATGGCAAATTCGCCAAGGCACCTTTCGGGATGCTCCCCGAGGCCACCGTCAGCGGATCGGTGGTCTGTGCCGCCGACTATGATCGTGATGGCGACCTCGATCTTTTTGTAGGAAGCCGAGTCACTCCGGGATGCTATCCCGAGTCCCCACCAAGCCAGCTTTTGCGCAATGAGGGAGGTCAGAAATTCAGCGATATTTCCGCAGGTCGTTTTCAGGGGTTGGTGACCTCGGCATTGTGGACCGACGCGAATGGCGATGGTTGGATTGATCTCATCGTGGCGCACGAATGGGGTCCCATTCGCTTCTACGAAAACCAAGCAGGGAAACTCATCGAGCAGACCAAAGAGGCGGGGCTTGCGATCCGGACGGGTTGGTGGAACAGCCTCGCCGGAGGAGACCTTGATGGCGACGGAGACCTTGACTATGTCGTCGGAAATACCGGACTCAACACGAAGTACGAGGCCCCCGCACTCCTCTACTACGGCGATGTTGATGGCACCGGAAAGAAGCGCATTTTAGAGGCCGAGTTTGAAAACGGGAACTGCTACCCGATTCGTGGGCTGAGCTGCTCCAGTAACGCCATGCCCTTCTTACGAAAAAAAACGCCCAAGTTCCACGACTTCGCGTCGGCGACCCTCCTTGATCTCTATGCTGGAAATCTCGAAAAGGCCACGCGTTTTGAAGTGAACACCCTCGAAAGTGGAGTGCTCATCAATGATGGCAAGGGAAGGTTCGAGTTCCGGGCCCTTCCTGCCATGGCCCAAGTCGCCCCGGTGTTCGGGATCGCGATATGCGACTTTGATGCCGACGGAAACCAAGATCTTTTTCTCGCTCAGAATTCCTTCGCACCCCAAGTCGAAACCGGACGAATGGCAGGAGGCACCAGCCTTATTTTACAAGGGCGGGGGGATGGAACCTTCTCACCGATACGAGCAGACCAAAGCGGACTCTTCGTTCCCGGAGATGCCAAGGGTGTCGCACTCGCTGATTTAAACAACGATGCTTGGCCTGACATTGTAGTCGGGGTCAACAATGGCGAGATGCAGGTCTTCGAGAGTGTCCCTCCCCTCGGAGGAAAGATCGTGACCGTTGACCTCGAGGCGACGGAGGCCCTCAAGATCGGTTCGTTGATCACGGCGACACTTTCCAACGAAAGAGAGCTCACCTCCGAAGTCACCGCGGGAGGATCTTACCTCTCGCAATCCTCCCAACGGATCCGGCTTGCCGTTCCGAGAAACGAAACAATTCGTGAAGTCACGATCCGATGGTCGGACGGGCGACAGAATTCGGTCACGACTTCCGGGAAAGAGTCGACCCTAAAGATTGGGCACCCTGACTAGCCGATCAAATCTTCCACCTATCCCGATAGGAACGAGTCAACCACTCCAGAGGATGTTTGGAGTCCTTGGCAAAGGTGTTCTTAATCGGATCCCAGGCGATATTGGTGTCGTGCCGGTAAGCGAGATTCATGAGGTGAGCGACATTGATGGAGCGCGCCCCAACGACCGCACTCGTGATGGGTTGCTTGCGGGACTTCATGCAGTTGAGAAAATCCCGGACATGGCCCGGAGATTCGTAGAGCTTCACTTTGGCATCCTTAAGGAAAGCCTCCTCGGCTTTATCAATCTCAGCCCCGAGCTTGGTCCCCTTCCCCAGATGTGAACCAACAACCTTACCGTCGACCTTGAGCGCGAAGTCTCCGCGCGCGACCTCAATCTCGCCACGGTCGCCAATGAGATGAACTCCGATCCCCTTACCGTGGGTGATGGTGATCTCATCGTAAATCACAGCGGCTCCTTTTGTATCCCCTTGCTTCGCGGGAGCCTTCACACCGGTCGGGCCTGACTCATCTTTCCCGAGCGCCCACTGGACAATATCGAGATGATGCGCGCCCCAGTCATTAACCTGCCCTCCGGCATATTCGTAGTAGTTTCGCCATTTCGGAAAATGAGTGTGAACCCCACGAGGAGCCAAAATTGAATGATAAGGTCGCATTGGCGCCGGCCCCAGCCAGAGATCCCAATCAAGACCAGGCTCGGGCTTCTCCGCCGGCAGATCGCACATGATCCCCGGGCCTCCAAAATTGACGAAGCCATGATCGATCTTCCCAATCACGCCATTCCGGGCCAGTTCGCACGCCACTCTAAATTCACGGGAAGACCTTTGCTGCGATCCCGTCTGCACAATGCGACCACTCTTCTTCACCGCGTCCATCAAGAGAACCGACTCGCGAATATTATGAGTGAGCGGCTTCTCAGCATAGACGTCCTTGCCATTCTCAATCGCTGATAAAATCTGAATGGTGTGCCAATGGTCCGGAGTGACGATAACAACGGCATCGATCGCCGGATCCGTGGTGATCTTCCTAAAGTCATTGTAGGCCTTACAACCCTCGGTTTTATAAAAGGCATCCACCTTCTTCTTACCGTCCTCGCGCCGACTGGTATCGACATCACAGACCGCGACCACCTTGACCTCGGACGCCCTTAAGAACTCTCGCAGCAGGGAGCTCGTGCGTTTCCCAATGCCAATAAATCCAACGTTGATCTTACTGTTGGCGTCAGCTCCCAAGAGGCCGGACGGGAGGATCAGGGGCGCTCCGAAGAGCGCGGACTTCTTAAGGAGATCGCGACGGTTCATAATATTAAAGAGGGAGAATTGCCGCTGTCGGCTGGACAAGTAACCCTCCAAATCTACCCTCACTCTCGTAACCCTCTTTCGAAAAATCCCATGAAACCCTTCACCACCCTGATCGCACCTCTCGCTATCCTGACCGCGGCCATCGCCGTCAAAGTCCAGCCCGAAGCACCCACCGTGCAACCGATCTCGGAAGAGCTTCGCAAGGACTTCGATCTCAAGCCATTCTACAAAAAGGCACTCGTCATCGAATCCTTCCCCATTCTCGCCTCCAAAAATGTCCCTGATGCCGCGCTCGAAGAAGCGGCCCATGTCATCAAAACGATGCTCAAGAACCGGCCCGACATTCTCCGCGAGCTTGGAAAGAACAAAATCCGCTATGCCATCATGTCTGTCGACGAACGCACCATCGACATCCCGGAGCACTCTGATCTCACCCCCTCGACCTTCTGGAATCGCCGCGCCCGTGGACTGGGCTCCACCCCACAACGTCCGACCGTCTCCTGCGGTGAGGAAAACCTCCTCGCCAATCCCGGCGACCCTTACACCGAGGAATCAATTTGTGTTCATGAATTCGCGCACGCCATTCACGACACCGCGCTCAAAACCCTCGATCCCACCTTCGATAAGCGCTTGGTCGTGGCCTACAAAAAAGCGATGGCCAAGGGACTCTGGGCCGGAAAATACGCCGCCACCAACAAACACGAATACTGGGCTGAATCGGTGCAATCATGGTTTGGCACCAACCGTGTCAACGATCACGACCATAACCACGTCAATACGAGAGTCGAACTGGTCGCCTACGACCCCGCCGTCGCGATGCTCTGCGCCGAAGTCTTCGGCGATAATGACTGGGTTTACCAACGCCCCGATCATCCCTCCCGCGCCAACGAGCCTCACCTCAAAAACCTCGACCGCTCCAAGCTCAAGCCTTTTAAATGGAGTAAGCAAGAGCAGACCGCTTACGACGCCCTGCCCGCGCGCAAGTAGATCACTTCCTCTTGATCCCCGGACCGTGATTGGGGGTATCACGACCTCCAAAATATTTGTCGCGAATCCACTTCGGTTGCCAGACATCCATCGTGCGCTTGGCATTGTCGTAAACCGCTTTTTTCGGCTGCGGATTCTTCACGGATAATCTCTGGGCATCGCCGAGTTCCGCACGAGTCTTCTCCATGAGGGCGATCATCTTGGTCATCGTCTCAGCAGTCTCGGATTGCCCAGCGAGGTTGTCCCTCTCGTGGGGATCATTCTCGAGATCGAAGAGCAGACGATGATTGATCTCAGGATAAATGTGGAGCTTCCAACGTTCGTCCCGAATCGCGCGCTGACGACTTTGAAACGGGAGAAAGATCGTCTCGTGAACCGCTTTCTTTTCCCCTCTTATCACGGGCCCCAGATCGCGGGAATCATTTCCCTTTGGCGAGGACAATCCCGCCAGGCCACACACCGTAGCATTGAGATCATGCACGTAGCTGAAGGCCTCGCTCGATTGCCCTGCTGGAATCTCCGGACCCCAAATAATGAGCGGACATTTCATACTTTGCTCATAGATATTCTGCTTCCCGAGAAGACCGTGGCTCCCCATCGCAAGACCATGGTCGGCGGTATAAATGACGTAGGTGTTGTCAGCATGCGGACTGCCCTCAAGCGCTTTCATGATCCGTCCCACCTGCTCATCCAGATGAGTGACAAGCCCATAGTATTCGCACAGCTGATCACTGATCATTTCCTTGGTCCGCGGCCAGGGGGCAAGCCCCTCGTCGCGACCTGACACCCCGGCTGGCCCAATCTTAAAGGGATGCTGTGGTAGGAAATTTTCAGGCAGCGGCGGGCGCTTCTTGTCGTAGATCTCGCGGTATTTTTCAGGAGGATTTCTGGGATCGTGAGGAGCCATGAAAGCGACGTAGAGAAAGAAGGGATCTTTTCCGTCAGCTCCTTCAAGGAACTCGATGGCATCATTTGCAAAGACCTCGCTTGAGAACCCACCTGCGGGGCGCTTCGGCGAAAGTTCCCCCCTCTCATAATCCTGCACCGCAAAGTCGGCATGATTTGCCATCCCACCCATGTAAACCGAAGACCCTTCCGTGAAGGACTTCTTCAAAGTCTCCTCACCATTATGCCACTTCCCGACAAGGTGAGATCGATACCCACCTTCTTGTCTCAACTGAGCAGGCAGCAAGGTGGCCTCCCCCCAATTCGAACCGGGATTCTTCTTCGGCAGTTTCATCCATTGCCGCCCCGTCATGAGCATCGCGCGACTCGCCACACAAACCGCCCCGCTGAATGACCCCGCACAATAGTTGTTCCGAAAGCTGAATCCGCTCTCTACCAATTGATCCAGATTAGGAGTTTGGATGTTGGTATTCCCATGAGCGGCAATGGTGTCAGCGCGCTGATCGTCCGCAAAAAGGAAGATGATATTTGGCCTCTTTTTTCGCAGTTGATAATGAACCTGCGCCACCTTCCCCATGTAGTGATCCATCTTAAAATCGACGGCCGCCTTTTTGAGGTGTGCGCGCGATTTCTCCGGCTGCCCCAAGGCTTCGAAATAGAGCCCGAGATACAGGTGGGCATAGCAGAGTTGATTCCTTAAGAGAAAGCCTTCCGCATTGGCAGACGCGGCATCGAGGACATCCTTCACCGATCCCTTGGCGGAAAAGAGATCATGCACTTCTCTCATCGGCACCCGTGAGTCCCCCACAATCGGAATCAAGTTCTTCCGAGCCTTCGCCACCGTGCCGCCTTTGGCACGCACCACGCATAAGAAATGCCACACTGCATTCTCAACATCGTGACCATTGACAGTCTGGTGACGGACAAACTGCGCCACGCCCTCCTCATACATTTCCGCGTAGTAATGCGCCAAGCCACGCTGCCAATGGTAGGGGTCGCGACTTGGCATAAGCTCGATCTCCCGATCCCAGTCCTGCAATGACTCCTGAATCCTCCCTGCAAAAAAATGTTCCATGCCACGCTCATGCAGAGCTCCGGGACTATTTAAAATGTCAGCCTTCTGCGCGAAGACCGACAGCGTTCCAACCAGTAGAAAGAAAAACAAACGAGTCATGCCCCCAGATCTAACCCATCCCGGAGTGATCAGGAACCGCAAAAAAAGAATCCTGTCGCCCATCCTGCCCCGGTTAGAGACCGCGAGGCTTACCGGGGCTGCCTCAACTTCACCCAGACACGCTGGAGGACGATCATGAAACAGAGGAGACCAAAGCGAAATCCGGGAAGAGCCCGCTTCTTTTGAGATGGATTACTGATCTGAGATCATCCATACCGCTCCCTCCTCATTCCTGCCAACCCATGCCCCACGACCCATTCCGCGAAGCCCGCCAAAAAGAGGGCATCTTGAAGTGCCCCTTCCAGGGAGAGAATATCCCCATGATCTTGCGGCACGCCGATGTCCGGGCCGCCGCGAAAGATTGGCAGACCTTTAGCTCCGATGCCCCCTTCCGCGTCCCTATCCCTTCCGAGGAAGAAATGCGTAGCATACGCCAACTCCCCATCGAAACTAATCCGCCCGAACACACCGAATATCGCAAGATCGTAGAGCCTTTTTTTAAGCGGGCGAAGCAAGCCGAGGTCATCGCCAAGGTCCAAAACCTGATCGCGGAATTTCTCGAATCCGCCCTGTCCGCTGACTCCATCGAAATCGTGAGCGAGTTCGCCCTCCCTATTCAGTCCCGCGCGCTCACTTACCTGCTTAACGTCCCGGAGTCTGAAGCGGCAATCTACACTTCGTGGGGCATCCACGTCTTCCACCGTGATCAGAGCGAAGGCACTCCTTTTGAGGATTACCTCTCCTCCGCTCTCGACAAAGCCCAAGAAAATCCCGGCGATGATCTCTTCTCGGCCCTGACCCAAGCGACCTTCCAAGACCGCCCGTTGACCCGTGAAGAAATGATGGGCTTTGCTAATCTTACCTTTGCCGGAGGTCGGGACACCATCATTCATACCATCTCATCGATCATTCACCATTTTGGAAAATTCCCGGCTGACCTCGTAAAACTACGCGAGAATCCGAAGAGCATCGTACTTGCCGGAGAAGAGTTCTTTCGAGCCTTCATACCCCTCACCCACCTCGGCCGAGTCTGCCCGGTCAAAACCAAGGTGCACGACCACCTCGTTCCGGCAGACGGCAGGATCTCACTGGGTTGGGCCGCCGCGAATTTTGACGAGAGCGTCTTTGAATCTCCTGAAGAAATTCGCCTTGATCGCAAACCAAACCCGCACGTCTCATTCGGATTTGGAACCCATCTTTGCCTCGGAGCGCCCCACGCCCGGCTTCTCATCAGGACTCTCCTCGAGGAGTTGGTGGGTAAAAGGGCGACAATTTCCATCACTAAAGAGAAATTCCACATCGAAAAACAAGCGGCCTACACTCGCAGGAACGGCTTTGATCGACTTGTGACCTCGTTCGGGAAAACCCCCTCCTAAAACCAAAGAATTAACGACAGATATAAGAGGATTGAAAAATGATGTGCGCTCATTCTTACACGATTCCTTAGCTCTCTCAAAAAAAATATCGGCAAGCAACCGCCCTCTTCCTAAAAGGGTTCCGGCTTTTTTCTCAACGCGTATTTCGCCATGATTCTCCCAAACGTAAAACTCCTCCTCCCACTCGCCCTGGCTCTGCCACTCGGACTCTCCGGGGCCGAAATCACCTGGCAGCCCCCCTTCAATATCACCTCTGCGAATAGCATTGAGACCAGCGGAACTCTGGTCGCTGCCGTCAATGCAACGAATGGTGGTGATAGCCCCACCGTCAATCTCGGTGGAGAGAATATTCTGTTTTCCGCCAACCCGCTCGCTCCAGCGAATACTGCAACCGGTAGTTTTTTCACGGGAGGAGGAGGGGACACCTCGAACCCTGAACTCAATACTGTTCTCGATAGCCATAGCTATGGCGGGGGCACCTGGTCCTTTCAGCTCTCAAGCCTCACCTCGGGTTCTGATTACCAAATTCAACTCATCGGAGCCGGAGACACCCGGGAATGTTGCTCTGAGCGCAACCAGCGCGGTGGCGATGGTGAATCGCCCGAGAACGTCAGTGGTGATTTTTCGCGCAGCGGCGTTGGCTCGGTCATCGGCACCTTCACCGCCAGCGGCACAACCCAGACCATCAATCTCATTCCTGGAATCAACACTGGTGTCGACCCCGGTCTCAGTGCCTATATTCTTCGCTCGGTGACGCCCGCGGTGCCCCAAGCGCCCACTGATATTGCGCTCAGCAATACCGATCTCGCGCCCACCTCACCTGCCGCAACTTTGGTTGGGGCCCTCACCACGAGTGATCCCAACGGTAACAATGCTCACTCCTACCAACTGGTCGCCGGAGCCGGCAGCACCGATAACAGCCTCTTTACCATCGCGAACGGCGACGAACTGCGGGCGGCCTCCGCTTTGGGTGGATTCGGAGCCACCTACTCCATTCGCATCCGCACCACTGACGGTGACAACCTGACTTACGACGAGTCATTTACCCTTACCGTCGAGGCCGCCGAGCCTCCCACCTCGATCAACTTCCCAGCCAATACTATCCTGCAAGGAACCCCATCGGGGACCGCCGTGGGAGACTTCTCAACGGTTGATCCGAACACGACCGACAGCCACACCTACCAGTTGGTTTCCGGAGCGGGGGACTCACACAACGGACTTTTTTCGATCAACGGAAATACTCTCTCAACGGCCGGCATCCTACCAGGCCTTGGCGCGACTTTATCATTTCGCATCCGGAGCACAGACCTCTCCGCCCTCTCCACTGAATCCTCCTTTTCGCTCACGATCGTCAGCTCCGCGGTCCGTATTAACGAATTCCTCGCCAATGGGAATTCCACAAGCCTCGCCGATGAAGATGGTGACACCTCGGATTGGATCGAGCTTTACAATCCTGTCGGCAATTCGGTCAACTTAAACGGATCGTATCTCACCGACGACCCCACCAACCTCACCAAATGGCTCTTCCCCAATGTCACCCTTTCCGGAGACAGCACTCTCGTAGTCTTCGCGTCATCAAAGGACCGCCGGCCTACCAATGGCGATAATTTGCATACCAATTTCAGCCTCAGTGCCAATGGTGAGTATCTCGCCCTCGTTGCTCCTGATGGCTTCACCGTCCTTTCTGAATTCGGCTCGGCGAGCACGAATTTTCCGCCACAGAATGCCGGAGTCACATACGGATTTTTCGGAGATCCCCTTCAGATCGGCTACATCTTGAATCCTACTCCGGATGCTCAAAATGATGCCTCCAGCGGCGTGTCGGGCTTCGTAAAAGACACTGACTTCGGTCAGAGCCGCGGCTTCTTCGATACTCCTTTCTCCCTCGATATCATCTCCGCAACTCCGGGAGCCACCATTCGTTATACCACCGATGGCAGCTGGCCCAGCGAAACGACGGGAACGATCTACACCGGACCTATCACGGTTGACCGCACCCTATCGATCAAGGCGATCGCCTACCAAAGCGGGTTTGTTTCCACCAATATCGACACCCACACCTATATCTTCGTCGATAGCGTCGTGGCACAAACCGCGGCCAACACCCAAAGCATCTATGGACTCCCTTCAAGCTGGGGCGGTCAAAGCCCCTACTACGGGATGAATAACAACAGCAATGTCGATCCCAACACCCTCCAAAATGACCTTAAGACAATCCCCAGTCTCGCCATCGCCCTCGACTCCGATGACATGTTCGGGAACTCCGGAATCTATTCGAATCCCGGTTCGTCCGGCCAGGCGTGGGAAAGGAAGACCTCCCTCGAGCTCGTCAATCCAGACGACCCCACCGGCGCGGGGAACTTCCAACAAAACTGTGCCATCCGTATTCAAGGGGGGGCCTTTCGGAGCTTTGGCCTCACCCGTAAGAAGTCCTTCCGTGTCCTTTTTAAATCCGAATTCGGCACGAGTAACCAACCCACTGGTGGCTCGGGAAAACTCACCTTCCCGCTCTACGGAACCGACCCCGGGGTCGCCCAGGAGTTCCAGACTCTCGTCTTTCGCATGGAGTCCAATGACGGCTGGCAATGGAGTGGAGCCGGTGGACAGCCTCAATACGCGCGCGACGAATTTGGTCGCCGAGTGCAGCTCGCCCTTGGACAACCCGCCCCACACGGGCGCTACCTCCACCTCTACATCAACGGAGTCTACTGGGGCCTCTACAACGTCGTCGAGCGCCCCGATTCCAGTTTCGCTGAAAGCTACCTCGCAGGCGCTGACCGGGACTTATGGGAAGGTCAAAATTCCGGCTCCCCCATTAATGACTCCACCAACCTCAACAATTGGAATAACTTCCGCAACGCCGTGGGTGATATTTCATCGGCAGGCTCGGATGCCGCACGAAATGCCGCATACCTCGAAGCCTGCGGCTTCCATTCCGATGGCACCCGGAATGCAGCCTTCCCCATCTGGTGCGATCCCTCGAACAACGCCGACTACTTCCTCACAAACTGGTATGGCGGCAACTCCGACTGGCCCAACAAGAACTACTACGGAGGCATCGATCCCCAGGCGACCCGAACCGGCTACAAGTACTTCATGTGGGACTCCGAGTGGTCTCTCTTCCTGCGTTCAAACACGACCGACAACCGCATCACCGACTACCGTGGTATCGCCGCCCCCAATGAGGCCCTTCAAGACAGCCCCGAGTTCCGAATGAGATTTGCCGACCGCGCCCATCGGGCCCTCTTCAATGATGGCCCCCTCACCCCGGCTCATGCACGCGCCCTCTACGAGGAGGTGACCGCACAGCACACCCGCATTCTCAACCCGGAAGCGGCACGCTGGGGTGATCAACACGGTGGGAACCGCTCCGTCAGCGACTGGCAGAACGAGTATAACCGCATCATCAATAATTGGTTTCCGGTCCGTGCCGATCTCTTTCTCGATAGCCTGCGCTCCGCCAACCTCTACCCCGGAATCGAAGCCCCCGTTTACAGCCAGCACGGAGGAGCCCTCCCCTCAGGCACCGGACCCACCCTCCGCGTGCCCAGCAGCGTAAACCAGATCTACTACCTCTTCGGTATGGGTGATGCCGATCTCACTGACTACGAACACTCACTCGACCCCCGACTCGTCGGTGGAAGCCTCAACCCCGCCGCAACCCTCATTACCCTTGGTGGTGGCGAAGGGGGCGGCCCCGTCACCACCACTTATGTCGATACCGGCGACGTCTGGAAATACCTCGATGACGGCTCCAATCAAGGCACAGCCTGGCGCGCTCCTACCTTCGACGATAACAGCTGGGCATCCGGGCCATCCCAACTTGGCTACGGAGATGACGACGAAGCGACCGTGGTCGGCTTCATCGATACCAATCCCGGCGGAACGATTCAAAAAAACGCCACCACTTACTTCAGGACCACCTTCACCATTGACGACCCATCGGTCTTTGAAGACTTCACCCTGAACTTCCTTTATGACGACAGCATCATCGTCTACCTCAACGGAATCGAAGTGGCCCGCGAAGGGGTCGAGGCCAATCCTGCCTTCGATGATTTCGCCAACATCAACAGCGGCGATAACGCCTCTGGATCGCGAGTCCTTCTCCCAGGCCGCTTCCTGACCGGCACGAATACCTTTGCTGTCGAAGTGCACAATACCAGCGACAGCAGTTCTGATATCAGCTTTGACCTCGACCTTACCGGAAACCCACCGGGCGGGGGCAGCACGCAAAGCTCCGACCCCGTCATTGTCACCGAAGCTGGCTGGCTCTTTTCGCGGTCTTACAATAGCACCTCTGGGGAATGGAGTGCTCTCAACACCGCTTTCTTTACTCCCGACACCGTTCCAGCTGATGCCAACAATCTCATCATCTCCGAGTTCAGCTACCAACCCGGAGAGCCCAACACGCCTTCAGAGATCGCCATTTCTACCGATCGTGATGATTACGAATTCGTGGAACTCATGAACGTAGGATCACAAACCATCGACCTCACCGGCCTCCGCTTCACCCTGGGAATCACCTTCAACTTCGCCGATAACACTCTCTTACCCCCGGGAGAAAGACTCGTCATTGTTAAAAATCGGGCCGCCTTCGAAGCGCGCTACGGTATCGCGATTGCCATCGCAACGGATGTTCTCGGCGGTCACGAATACGGAGGCCGCCTGAGCAATGGAGGGGAACAACTCACTCTCCTCGATGCCTCCGATACCATCATCCGAGACTTCACCTACGATGACGACCTTCCCTGGCCCTTCGTCGACGGCAGCGGATTCACGATGGTTCTTAAGTCCCCTGCCATCCCAATCCCTGATCACGGAACCGCAACCAACTGGGTTGCTTCAGACCAGTTGGGCGGAGCACCGGGGACCGTTGCCTCCTTCGGGTTTGTTGGTGATCCCGAAGCCGATAATGACGGCGACAGCTTGGTCGCCCTCATTGAGTATGGCTTGGGAACCAGCGATAGCACCGCAGGCGACGGAAACGACCTCATCACCCTTGGCCTTCTGGCCTTTGATATTGAAGGCGTCATTGAGGACTACCTAATCATGAGCTACCAACGCAATCTCCTCGCTCAAAACATCCTCACTTTGAACCCCGAAATCTCGACCAACCTCGTCGCTTGGGACTCACAACCGGAAGTCGTGTTCGTTTCAGAGATCGTTAATGGAGATGGCATCTCCACCGTGACTTGGCGGAGTGCCACTCCGGTCAGCGACGAGGAGAAAAACTTCATCAGGCTCAAAGCCACCCAATAGAGGGCCCTAAAACGATACCACCAGGACTCTCCTCGAACTGTAGCCCACCCTAAACCTATGAAACGATGAACCCTTTCATGCTCCTCCTGACTTTTGCCAACTCCTCAATCGAACCATCGCTCAAGTGCAAGGGCTCGCCCGCGGGTTCGATCGCGTCAGTGGATTTGAAGGTGGATTCGCTCCCGTCCTCCAAAATCTCATCCCACCTTACCACAACAAAGTTACTCACGACCTTCCGCCGGGAGAACTCGACTTTGCCGCAACCATCGAAAACAAACTTTACGGCATCATGCAAGAAGCTCTTACCAACGCCATCCGGCACGGAAAATCCGCCTAAATTAGAGTTAAGATTTCAGCAAAGCTCTGCAACCTCACAATCGCTGACAACGGCGTCGGCTTTGACCCAAAAGGCACAATCGTTGCCATCAACCTCCATCACCCCTCAAAGGTTACTCTCCCAGCCTTATGAAAAAAATTTACCTTATCGACGATCACCCCATCGTCCGCTCCGGCCTCATCCGCATGCTCGAACGTAGTCCCGACATGAATGTCATCGGGGAAGCGGGTTGCATCGGGGAAGCCCGGGAATTCTTGTCACACCACCAACCCGACCTCATCCTTCTCGATATCATCCTAGAGAACGAAAGTGGCCTCGAGTTCCTCAAAGAACTCCGAGCTAACAACTCGAAGGTTAAAGTTCTCATCCTCTCCATGATGGAAGCCTCCACCTACGCCAAGAGGGTCCTCAAAGCCGGTGCCAACGGCTTCGTCGCCAAAGCCCAAGCCACCGAAGAACTCGTCGCAGCGATCAATCAGGTCCTCTCGGATCACATCTACCTCTCCCCCAAGGTCGCCCTCCAACTCGCCAGCCTGACCATTCACCCCGAGAACGGGCAAGCCCCCCACCCCGAACTCACTTGCCTCACAGACCGCCAGCTCCAAATCTTTCGACTCGTCGGCCAAGGGCTCACCCAAACTCAAATCTCCGACCGCCTCAACATCGAACGCCGGACCGTCGAATCCCACAAAGCCCAGATCCGAACTCGCCTCAACTGCCAAACGATGGCAGAGATGAATGCCAAGGCTGCTCGATTCTCCAAATAGGTCTGTCGAATAATGGGAGCCCAATCGCTTACCAACTCATCAAGCACGGTTGCCGCAGCCCCGCTGAAATCGCGGTGTCCAGAGTGCGCGTTGAGTGAACTGTGATTGTTCTCTAGAATTGTCCGGGCGCCCCGAGGAACGATCTCACGAAGCGATCGAGGTTTCAACCGATCATTCTCTCGGCCTTCTCGGTGCCGTTAGGTCATGCCTTCGCTTCGAGATGAAAAAGGCCTTCCGCTCCTCAGTTGTAGGAACTCCGGGAGGGACTTTAGGAAAGAGATCTCCCTCTTTCATTTCAAGAAGATTACGATCCGTAAAGGCATCCATGAGATCGATAAGATCCGCGACCTCCTGGTCACTCAGCTCAAGGTCTCCCATTTCTTCGTGATTCACCGTTTCGGGATAATTAGTGACTCCCCACCGCTCGGGTTCGAGATCACGCTTGTTATAAAATTCCATCACTTCCTGAAGCGTCGCGATCGAGCCATTGTGCAAGTATGGCGCAGTGAGAACGACATTGCGTAAAGTCGGCACTTTGAATTGACCAAGCTCAGATTTTTTTTCGGTAATCGCACCCAGCCCGGGATCGATCGCACCGCTTGCGGGAGCACCAATATTATCGAAGCCCGAGTCGCTCAATAAGGGTTCCAGCCAGCTGGCCGCTCCGGTGAGATGGCAAGTGGCACAACCGCCAGTTGTTTGAAAGACATCGAGACCGCGACGCTCCGAGAGACTCAGGGCATCCTTGTTGCCCGCCCAGTAGTCATCAATACGCGCGTTGAATGGCCGAAAAATGGGCTCCCGCAGAAACGCCACTAAAGCCTCGAAAGCACGCTCGTTTGCGTCCTTATCGTTGAGCCCTTGAAACTCCCCTCGATAGCCCCGCTTACGTAGCTTCGCCGCAAGTTCGGCTTCGTTGGCGATGTTCATTTCGTTCCCGTCAAAGAAGGGATGACGGACCTGATCAAGTAGATCATGCGCCCGGCCATCGAGAAAGAGCCCGCCTTCCACGATGTATTCCAACTCGCCATTCTCATCGTAAGTGTCCTCCAATCGTTGCGGAGGAATGAGGGCGGCATACATGAGCGAAGGAGCATTCCGACGACCAACTCGACCCGCCACCGCACCAGGGGAAACCCTCCGGGCATCGCTAAAAGCGGCCTGGGGGCTGTGGCATGAAATACATCCCTGTCCGGGGGGATTGGAAAAAGTAGTATCCAGGAAAATCTCCTTCCCTAATTCAGCCAAGGGAGGCTCCGCCCCAAAAAGGCATGCCATTCCCCCAAGCCATGCGAAAAGGCACCCCTTCATTTCTGCACCCCAAGCCCGATTGATTTACAGTACGCAATACTGCGCTCAATCTCGCCCAGTTGGTATTTCTGTTCCGCCTCATTGGAAGCTGACTTATGAGGCTTTTTTTCCTGACCCGCGGCTGCCCATTTCCTAAAACCAGCGAGGCTCTCCGGCTTCCCCTTCGGCCAGGACTTCCAGAAGCTTTCTTTCTTGAAAGCGAGTTCACGATTGAATCCGGAGATCGTCTCGATCTGAACGGGAGCATCCGGGCAGAGTTCGGCGAAGCGTTTGAAGTAGGATTTCCAATCAACCATTCCTTCGCCCATTGCGATCCATTGCGCCGTGACCCCATTCGCACTCGGCCAAATCTGGGTATCACGGAGACTCGTCGTAAGAGTGTATTCCCCAAGATTTTCGAGATTCTCCAGCGGAGTCTCCAGCGTCCACACGGCATTCCCGGAATCAAGATTCACCCCTACAAAATCCGGCCCGGCTTGCTCGACCAACGATTTTAATTCCAACGAGTGCATGTCACCGGCATGGTTTTCCATCGCCACTTTCACGCCAAGATCCTCGCAAACTCTCTTGCTGCCCTTGAGCACTTTCACGGTGTCTTCAATTCGGGCTTCAATGCCGCCCTTGGTGTTTCGGTCATCGCCTTTCCCTAGGACAACTCGCAGCACCGGCGAACCAAGAGCCTTTGCAGAACGCAATCCGAGTCTCAGATGTTCCTCTGCCGATCCCCACTTGTCCTTAAAGCTCACCGAGGTGGGACAGATGCTCCAGGTTCCCAGAAAGATTTTAATGCCCTTGGCATCCGCATAACTTTTGATTCCAAGGAGGTGCTTTTCCTCAAGTGTTTCGAAGGCGTCGAGATCAGTGATGAAAACGGTATCGACTTTTAATTTGACCGCATAATCGATGAGTGCCTTAGCCTTCCAACCCATCGCTCGCACGGCGAAGTTATCGTATCCCAGCAAGAGTGGCTTCACGGAGGAACTCTGCCCAAGAGCCGCAGTGGCAGAGAGCGCCAGTGAACTGGAGAGAAAATGTCGTCGTTTCATGGCTTTATCTTCCTACATTCAGCGGACGAGACAAGCTTCCCTTTCTTCACGAAGTCTCCTCAAGCCCCCTGAGAGTCGTTTTGCTACTACTCCCGAAGTTCTCAATTGCCACACCCATGCGCTGGGCCAGAGGGACAAAGAGATTCGCAAGCGGAGTGTTCTCTTTAGGATCATGAGCGACGTAGGCCCCATGTCGGTAGCCCCCACCCGCCAGAATGACGGGCAAATTGCGCCAATCATGTGAAGAAGCATTTCCCAAGTTTGACCCAAAGAGAACCGCCGTGGCATCGAGGAGGTTCCCACTTCCCTCGGGAGTTTTTTTGAGCCGTGTCAGGAACTCATTAAAGACGGTAAACTCGGCTTCTTCGATCAGCTTCAATTCGTTAATCTTGGCATCATCCTTGCCGTGGTGGGAAAGATTGTGCCAATCCTGACTCACCCCCGCGATCTCGCTCGGCGGCGAATTCAAGGCCCCCAGCCCAAAGGTCGCAACACGAGTTGAATCAGTCTGTAAAGCCAGCGCTATCAAGTGATACATCTGGCGTTGCTTGGCGAGAATATCGTTATTGTCGGAAATATCGACTGGAGGCTGATCCTTAACCTCGGGCTTGGGTCTCATCGCCCACTCCTCTGACTGCTCAAAGCTGTTCTCGAGATCGCGCACCGAGGAAAAATACTGCTCCAATTTTTCGCGATCCTGAGGCCCCAGAGTCCGCGCCATCTTCTTGGCATCTTCCATCACGGTATCCAGAATACTGTGACCGCGCTCCAATTCCGCGAGTTCCTTGGCGACCTCTTTTCCAGTGCCGTCAATAAAGAGCTCTTTGAAAATCCTGGAAGGCGAACGTTCCGCCGGGATCTGGACACCCGACTCCGTCCACGACAGGGAATTGTGAGTCGTCGTGAGGGCCAGGTGCGACACCCGGGTTTGGCCCCGGAGATGCCTCGCCATGAGCTGGTCAATCGAGATCGAATTCTTAAATCCCGCCAAACCCGGACGCTGGGCCGAGGTCAGCCAGGTCAACTCGGAAGCATGCCCATTGTTCCCGCCTTGATTGGGGTGGGAGAGCCCGGAGAAAAGGGTGAAGTCGTCACGGTGAGCTTTGATCTTTTCAAGGTAGGGAGTGAGCGCGTAGCCGCGTCCCGGAGACTCCGGAAAAAGACCGGGCCCGTGGAACCCAAGACTCGCATTCATCGCCACGAACCGTCTCACCGGACCCGTGGCCGTCTGCGCCCCAAAGACCGGACTCATCGCCTCGAGTGCCGGAAGGGCCAGCGCAGTCCCAAGACCGCGTAAGAAATGGCGGCGACTCAGCGCATCGCGGGTGGAGACATAAGGGGCATTCATTTGCTTTGAAAAACTTTGGACGAAACCGCAAGAGAGAGCAAATCACGAATTCGGTAGCCTTTTTGCGCGGCCCCTTCCACGATTTCGGCAATCTCCGGACGGTCCGAAAAACCCATCTCACGACCCGTCGCAAAAGTCAGCAGCTTTGCAACAAACGAGGTAGCGAGAGCCTCTTCTTCCATCGCCAGAAGATCGCGAAACTCGCGATAATTCGCAAAAGCCCGCCCATCCGCGAGAGACCCGGCCGAGTCGACATCCAGGCCCAAACGAAAGCGAACATCGCGCCCCCTAAGTTTCTCTTTAACCCGCTCCCCTTCCCCAATCGAGCGAAAGCGTTCACGAAAGCCACCAATCGGATTGAACGATTCCAAGGCAAATCCCGGGGGATCAATCTTTTCATGACAGGCATTGCAGCTTTGAGAATCGCGATGCTTCTCAAGGATCTCCCGGAGAGTCTTGGCCCCACGAATATCCGGCTCCACGCCAAGAATACCCGGCGGTGGTGGCTGGGGTGGATCGCCCAGAATCCTTTCCAAAACCCAAACTCCGCGCATCACCGGAGAGGTGTTCGTGCCATTCGAGGTAACCTTCAAGACACTCGCCTGAGTCAAAAACCCACCGCGCACACTTTCCTGCGGCAAGGTGACCTTACGTATCTGCGGGCCTGCAACCGGAGGGAGCTCATAGTGCTCGGCCAGACGGCTATTCAGCATCGCAAAATCTGATTTCACAATCGTTCTCACCGGGTGGTTCCCAAGAAACAACTCTTTTAGAAATGCCCTCGTCTCAAGAAGCAGCGAGTCTCTCAAATAGGCATCAAACTCAGGAAAAAGATTCTTATCCGGAGCCGTAAAATCAATTTCCCGAAGATCGAGCCAGCTGTCCGAAAAGTCAGCGACGAAACGATCAAACTCTTCCTTTTTTATAAGCCGGTCAATCTCACCCTCCAGACTCACTCTCGCTTTCCCTCCGGCAGCAAGGCTCCGTGATTGATTATCGGGCGCACTGCGATTCAAGAAGTACGAGAGTCGATTCACAAGCGCCCGGTCATGCAACTTTCCCTTTGACTCATTCAAAAAAAGGAAATTTGGCGACACAAATAACGCGATAACCGAGGTTCGAAGGGCGCTTTCAAAACTCTCATCCTTGGCCCGTTCTCCCTGAAAAAGCCTTAAGTATGAGACCAACTCCTCACTTCCCACCGGTCGCCGCCACGCGCGAGTCGCCACCCGCTTGAGCGATGCCAGGACGACCGTCGGTTCATCATCCGCCACCACTTCAAACTTTGGCTGATACCAGGATTTCTCCCGATCACGGGGATTCCCCGAGATGATTTCACGACGCTCAAGCCCGTCAAAAATAAGCCTGTGACCCCGCGAGGGAAACTCTTCCACCCGCGGCCCCTTGAGCGAAGCCGATACAAAGGCAAACCCCGCTCCTTTGTAGTCCTTGATCTCTTTTGGCTGGGAATGAAGAAAGGCGATATCACGAGGCTCAACCACCAACATGAAGTGCTTCTCGACCCACTGCGTGAACGTCACCGTCGTGGGGTCGCCTGGCGGAAAAGAAGCATACTGATAAACCGGCTTGCCGCTCCCCTGCGCGTAGCTTTCACCACTCAGAGAAACAACAACCGGCTTCTTGGATTGATGGGCATACCCGGTGATTTCAATGTCATACCAACCCGATTCCGGCACTCCGGAATTCCGCAGCAGGCCACTTGGATACCCACCCCCTTCAAATCGTACAATCGCACCGTCTGGCATCTCCTTCCAATTCTTGCCAAGCGCATTCTTGATTTCGCTTTCACGAAAATTTGCAGGGATCACCTTCTCCTCCGGTTTCTCAAGCTCACTGGCCACGGCGGTATCGAAGACCAACCTTGCGGCCTCAAGATAACGCTCTAGATGCATCATCGAGAGTCCGAGCGCCTCCCCGACATTATCGAACTCATGCGAACGACCGTCTTCCGGCAGCATCTCAGCGAGCCTAAGATTGGTGCCAAAAAGATCATTCATGGTGTTCTCATACTCGCGCCGATTGAGTCGTCGCAGAACAGTTCCCTTCTCCTCAAGGTGAGTCTCATAGAGCGCGCCTAAAAGCCTTTTGGAAAAATGAGCGACCTCATCACCATCGGGGCGCTCTTTTACCTTTTTTGGCGGCATCTCCCCCCGCTCAATGCGATCAAAAACCAATTCCCACTCGGCGAAGATCGCCGGATCAGAGAGGTCATGACCCAGTTCATCAAAATTCAAGCCGCCCTTGTCCTGCCCATCGCCGTGGCAATCGTAACAGTGATCTTCGAGAAAAATCTCAGGAAGTTTCCCAAACTCACGACCTCCGGCAGAAAAGGAGAATGCTGTCGTTAAGAGGAATAGAAGGGGTTTCATTTTTCTCGTCTAGCAGGGCAACCTGCTGCGGGTGTATGGGATACGCGATGAGATCACGGGTTTGTTCAGTCGAAGGAGTCTCCAGCAATCCGGGAGGCATCATGGAATCAGGAAGACGGGTTATTTCCGCGAGGAACGATCTCCCCAAAGTGACCTCCTTGTCCTTCATCGCCAAAACTTGACGAGCATGAAAGGGACTGACTGCTTTACGGGGAATCTTGCCCTTCTTCATCTCAGCCAACAAAGAGGCGGCCCACGCTGGCCGAGTCATCAAGGTATCAATCACCGCCGCTTGTTCTGCGATCCGACGAAGCTTGCCAGAATTTTTCGCCCTATTCTCACCCATGAGAGGATCCTCGAATCCCGCAAGACCACGAACCGAAAGCGGAGAAAGACCAGCCGAGGAAGCTTTCTAAGTCCAGACATCCTGACATAGGGGGGGGGCTGATCTCCTGCAACGCAGATAATTAATGGGGTTGGGCCGGGTTCTCATTAAAAACAACGCAATAAATAGTTGCGTTTAATGATGCA
>JBLIDI010000019.1:0-24835 GCA_047634075.1 Akkermansiaceae bacterium | reverse complement strand
CCAGCCAGTGGCGAGACTCACTGGGTAACCGGCACGAATGACATCAGGCAGATCGACCGTCAATCCAAGCGGGGTCGCCGGCTGGTTCGATCCTGGAACCGCGCGTGTCATATGGTAGCCCTCCGCAGCCATGACCGCATTCAAACCCTCAGCATAAAACGGGACAAAAGTATCGTAGCTGATATTTTGATTTGAAACGAGAAAGCTTGCAGATCCTGCCGCGGTATGAGTGCCCACCAGGGCCCCACGCCCATCCACATCCACCAGCGAGGGGCTTCCAGAATCTCCGCCCTCGGTGAAGGAATCATTAGCATCGCCAGCGAAGAGCAAGCTGTTTTCCTGATAGGTCCGAGTAAAAACCTCAGTTTTCTGGATACCGGGGTTCCCTCCCACCGGGGTTCCGACACCAAATTACGAACGTGCCTGAAAGACGGCACGCCCCGCTCACAGGGTAGAATTCCCCGAACGAAAATGCCCCATGAAGATGAGCTCCTGCCCTGTGTAAGCGGCCTCGGCAAGACTCAGGAACGGCTGGAAACTCACCCCGTCCGTAGGTGCCACTTCAGTTTCGAGCGTCCCAATGAAAAGGTCACTGGCATTTCCCTTGGAATTCAAGGTTGCTTGGACCGAACCAATTTCGTAGGCGCTAATGATACCGTTTTTTGATAGGAAACGGAAGCTCCCGTTTGTCGCTGGCTTGAAATGGTTCGCACCCACAAAGTGCTTCGGCGAAACAAGGGTCTCCTGACGCCGTCTTTCGACCGCGGTGTTCGAAGGCGCCACATACCAACCGACTCCGGTCAGATCAGTAGAGGCATAGCGAAAGCCCGGATTGGTTTTAGGAGCCGAAGGAAAATCCAAAAACCGATCATGCTGTGTCGCATTATACGACCTAATTTGGAGACCCATTGCCCCCTGAGCGAAAACGAGAGAGAGGGAGAGGGAGCAGAGAGTCTTAATCATGGGGGTAATTACGGAACAAACATGGTTCCAGTTCGGATGCAAATAGCAACGTTTCCATCAAATCCCCGCCCGCCGAATTGGAACAACGACCCCATCCGGGACCTCGAGCAGCTTCCCGAGATCAGCGGGATAATCCACGATCATATTCGGCTTGCTGTCCAGCAACGCCCTCGCGCTGTTATATCCCCATGTCACCGCCACCACCGGGACCCCCGCCTTACGGCACGCCTTCACGTCGCGCACCTCGTCCCCCACATAGAGCATCTGATCGGGGCTCACTGAATAAGTCTTGGCTATCGCCTTCAAATACTTCGCCTTCCCTTTCAACTTGCGACAACTCGAGATGAAGTCGAAGAAGTGTCGGACTCCGAATCTTCTCAAAAAAATCTCCACATTCTCGACCGAATTTGAGGTCAGAATCCCACATCTCACCGAGCCTGCTCTCAGTGCGGGAAGCTGCTCCAGCACCCCGGGGCACGGACTCAGCTCATCGATCTGCTCACGAAGCAATGCCCTCCCCCTCCGCAAGATCGCCGGGAGATTCCGCTGTTTCACCCCGAGGGTTTTAAAAAGCGCGCGCATCGTCAGGTGGCGAAGCTCGGCCAGCCTTTCCGCCTCGATTGTCGCCAGACCATAATCGGGAGCAATCAGATTAAAAATCCTCCGGCCAGTTTCTAGGGTATCCGCCAGGGTGCCGTCAAAATCGAAAATAATCACCTCTCTCATGATTGAAAACTAACTATTTTTGACCCTCAATCCGGCAGGATGCCGTGACACTTCCGCCACCCTTCCCGTTCAAACTTCAATCGCCTTTCCCGCTTCCGGAACAATCACCCGATCTTGCAATCCCCGCTTTCGGGCTTCCTCCAGCAAACGCTCGATTGGCTCCTCGGGGGACTCGTTCCCCAATGGGAAAGTCCCGTAGTGCATCGGCACCATCAAGTCAGCCCCTAAATCCTCAAAGGCCTGCAAGGCCTCCTCCGGATTCATATGCACATCCCGACCGCTCGGCGCGTCGTAGGCTCCGATCGGCAAGAGCGCGAGACAGATATTTTCACGCTCCCCGATCTCCTTAAAGCCCGGAAAATAAGCACTATCCCCACAGTGAAAAACACTCCGCTTTCCCGACCCTACCAGAAAGCCACCATAGTCCCGCTTCACATCGGCCCCATAACGCGCCCCCCAATGGTGGCTCGGGGTATGCACCACTCGCATCCCCGCAAACTCCCGCTCTTCCCACACCTTCATCTCCGTCACCTTCGCGAACCCCAACCTCTTTACCAAACTGCCACTCCGCTGGGGCACCACGATTCCTTCCTTCGCCTTGATCGCTCGCAGCGACCTCTTATGCATATGATCAAAATGCGCATGCGAAACCAAAACAAGATCGAGCTCCGGTAAATTCTCCAAAGGCAATCCCGGTTCAATTTGCCGCTTCACCGGACCATGAAAATTTGCCCAATTCGGATCAAAAATCACGGCATGACTCCCAAACTGCACCAAAAAAGAAGCGTGTCCGATCCACGTCGTGCGAATCACCCCTTCGTCCGGCGGGGTCAAAATCGCAGGCTGCGTCGAGCCATCCCGTTTCTTCAAAAGCTGCGGTAAAAGGCGGTGCCGCCAGAAGGTGTAATTCCTCCCCGGCCATCCCTTCTTAGGCTTCAGCCCCGAGTTTCGTTCGCCCTGCTCCATCTCTCTTCTACGCCAGACTCTTAGTGATTTCTTCAGCCCAATGCTTCGCCAACCCGGCATAGTCGGTGTTCCCCTCGGCATAGGTAATCCCACGGGAAACATTAATAACGCTCGCCGCAACCCGGCCACTTCCCTTAAGCGCGGCCAAAGATCCTCCCTGTGCTCCCAGACCCGGGATCAAGAGCGGCACATCAGGCAGATTGGCGAGCACCTCTCCATCCGCGTTCGTCAACCCCACAACCAACCCCGCCGTCGTTTTCTTTCCCTCGGCCTGGGCCCGTTCACAAAGCTCCCCCACCCGCTCGAAAAGCTTTTTCCCCTCACAATCACGACGCTGGAAATCAACACTCCCCGGATTGGAGGTCACCGCCAAGAGATACACCCCCTTTCCTTCCCAGTCCAAAAACGGCTCCAGCGTGTCATACCCTAAAAAGGGACTCAGGGTCACCGCATCCACCCCCCAATTCTCAAAATAACTGCGTGCATAATACTTTTGAGTCTCCCCGATATCACTGCGCTTTGCATCCAGAATCACAGGCACCTCATCCGGCATCTCACCCAACAACTGATCGAGAATCTCAACCCCACGCAATCCCATCGCCTCAAAATAAGCAATGTTGGGCTTGAAGGCCGCTGCATACTCCGCGGTCTCACCGATCACTCGACGCAAAAACTCCGGGATCCCCGCCACCCCGCCGACCGTCGAATCCGGCCTCGGATCAAGACCGACACACAGCGCGGATCCAGTCGTTTCAATGCGGGCCTCCAGTCGTTCGGCGTAGGTCATGGCGCACCATGAGACAGCTCCATCTCACTGGCAAGCCGTCGATGATACCAGCTCAACCAAAGAATAATTCCAGCGAGATACATCAAGCCGATATTAGACGCGATCTTCAGCGGGAAATTCGTGGGCGTGTCCGACTTCCCATGACACCCGCAGAGCAAATCCGTGATCCCCAAGCTCCAAGCATACCCCAGCGCCAAATTAAAGCACACCAACATCACCATCAGAATTACCGCGCCAGCCACCTTGGAAAAAGGAATCAAAAGCGTCACCCCGGCAAAGATCTCAAACCAAGGCACCACGTAAGCAATCATGGCATCAGTCGGCGCATCGAAGAAATTCTTGGACTCCCCGTTCCAACTCACTTCCCAATAAAACTGAAAATTCCCCACCGACTCCGTAAAAGCCGAAAGATCTTCCACCTTTAAGGATCCACTTCCGATAAAGAAAGCCGCGAGTGCTATCCGGAAATTCCATTCCAAAAACTGAGTCGGTCGCATGGCCAAAACCTACCACGAGAAAGCCGCCCCGGCCAAGCCCACAACCCGTGACCGCAACACGCATGCTCACAAAAATTCCATGTCGCGCATATTCCGGGGTTCCCCCCCCAAGCAAGCCCTCCACTCCACCATCGCGCAAAATGCTCCTTTTCCTTTTCAGCCTGAGCCGGTATTTTTCGGGTATGAGCCTTTTCAAGCATGCGATCCCCCTCTTCGCAGCCTGCCTATTCCTACCCTCTTGCGGTGGTGACCTCGATGCCGAACCCCTCGCCAGCGAAAGCCGGGCCTCGGAAAAAACTGCGCAGGCTCTCTACAACTCTGCTTACGCCGCCGAAAAGGCCGGGAAACTCAGACGAGCCCGCAGCTCCTACGGAAAAATCGTCCAGCGCTATCCCCTCTTTCCGAGTGCTCCAGAGGCCGCTTACCGCTGGGGCAAGCTCCTCGAGCGCGACCGCGAACCGCTCGAAGCCTTTGAAGCCTACGACGCCATCCTCACCAGATACCCCGCCTCTCCTCACTACTCCGAGTCCGTGAAACGTCAGGAAACCATCGCCCACCAAGCCGCTACCGGGCACATCACAAACTCCTTCGTGGGTATCAAGTCCCGCATCGATCTCGACAAAACCGCCGTCATGCTCGGTAAGGTTCGTGACAACGCACCTCGTGCCGATTCCGCCGAAAAAGCCCAGTATACCATCGGGAAAATCTACCAAACCCGAGGATCCGGCGCAACCGGCGCCGCCAAAGCCATCGCGGCCTTCCGCCAACTCACCCGCGATTATCCCGACTCCAAATACTCACCGGCAGGGCAATACCTCATCGGTGAGATTCTCCTCACCGAGGCCAGTAAAGGAAACCAGGACAGCGCCAATCTCGACCGCGCCAAACGTGCTTTCGAAGATGTCACCATCCGTTATCCCGACACCAAGCAAGCGAAACTCGCCGAAGTCCAAATCACCAAACTCACCTCCGGAGACATTCAAAGTTCCTTCGATATTGCCGAATTCTACCGCAAGAAAGGCCAAACCTCATCAGCCCTCTTTTATTACCGCGACACCGTCAACCGCGCCCAACCCGGCGCCCTTCGCTCCCAGGCCCAAAAGTGGATCGATAGCCTTACCGCCCGTTAGCCCCACATGCGCCTTCTCCTCTTCACACTCTGCCTCGGCCTTTTCCCCTCATGCTCCGGCTATCGCCTCGGCGGTAATAAACCATCCCACCTCACCACGGTCCATTCGATCTCGGTCCCCCTCGCCAAAAGCCGCGTCGTCTTCCCCCGTGTCGAGGCCCTGACTACCAACTGCGTAGTCGATGCCCTCGTCCAAGATGGCACCTATAAGCTCGCCAGGGTCGGAAGCGCCGACGCCACCCTCATCCTCACCCTTGAGCAGCTGGACTACCGCCAGATTCGTTCATCCACCATCGATGTCCTCCGCTCGGAAGAACTCCAACTCCAAGTCATCGTCTCCTTTCAACTCATCGATGGCAACCGCCCCGGCGTCGTTCTCGAGGAAGGCAGCGGTCGCGGTGACTCACGACTCTTCGTGGATGACAACCTCCAGACCGCCCGCGTCAACGCCCTCCCCGACGCCCTCCAGCGCGCCACCCAATCCATCATCGCCCGCATCGCAGATGGCATCTAAAAGAGACTCTCCCGACCCTCAGGTCACCTTCGTCCCCACTCCCATCGGTAACCTTGGCGACATCACCCTGCGTGCTATCGAAACCCTCCGCCACGCCGACCTCATCGCCTGCGAGGACACCCGC
This sequence comes from Akkermansiaceae bacterium, assembly GCA_047634075.1. Taxonomy (GTDB): domain Bacteria; phylum Verrucomicrobiota; class Verrucomicrobiia; order Verrucomicrobiales; family Akkermansiaceae; genus SW10. The sequence continues at coordinate 19,129 of JBLIDI010000019.1, read as the reverse complement.
CACTCCCTCCGCCTCCTCAACCATCTCGAAATCTCCCGCCCCCTCATCTCGCTCCACGATCACAACGAACAGCAGCGTATTCCCGAACTCATCGCCCGCGCCCGCAACGGCGAAAAGATCGCCATCATTTCCGATGCCGGCACCCCCTGCCTCTCTGACCCCGGCCACCGCTTTCTCAAAGCCTGCCGCGACGAGGGGATCGAGTTTACCGTCCTTCCCGGCCCCTCCGCCATCACAACCGCCCTTGTCGCCTCCGGCTTCCCACCTCACCCCTTCTCCTTCCACGGCTTCCTCCACGTCAAAAAAGGCAAACGGGGCAAGCAACTCCAAGCCGCCCTCGAATCCGGCGAAACGACCCTCTTCTTCGAGTCCCCCCACCGCCTCCCCTCCACCCTCGAAATCCTCACCGAACTCGCGCCCGACCGCCCCATCTGCGTCGCCCGCGAACTCAGCAAGGCCTTCGAAACCCTCCACCACGGCACCTCGCAAGAACTGCAGGACTACTTCTCCGAACGAAAAGTAAAAGGCGAAATCGTCCTCCTTATCCCGCCGCCCCCAAAGCCAGCCAAACCGTCCCAAACCGATGCGCGTTGATAAATGGCTCTGGTCCGTCCGCCTCTCCAAAACCCGTAGCAAGGCCTCCCACGACTGCTCCGCCGGCAAGGTCAAACGGGCCGGCGACCCCCTCAAGCCCAGCACCTCGCTCAAAGTCGGAGACACTCTCGAGGTCCCCGCGCCCGACAACTCATATAAACGTACGATCGAAGTCGTACAATTGATCGAAAAACGCGTCGGCGCCCCCATCGCCCAAGCCGCCTACCTCGACCACACTCCCGCCGAAATCCTCGTCGAAGCCGAGAAACGCCGTCTCGCCCAAAAAGAAAACCGCCAGACCCGCAAAGAAGGCGACCAAGGCCGCCTCACCAAGCGCAAACGCCGCTTGTGGGAAGAAGGAGGAGGAGAAGGAAAATTCTTCTAAACCCTCGTGAGCACCAAGGAAAGGCACTCTCCAGCGTGTCCACCCCTCAAACGAGAAAGACTCTGAAGCGTATTTTTGCCAATCCCGCACCCGCTCCACTTGAAAAGTGATCTCGCCTGCGCTCGGCAATAAGCGGATCTAGTGCCTCCCATCCAGATTTCGTGAGCGAAAAGGGTGAAACGCAAAACTTGAATCTTCTCAAAACCCGGTTCATGATGAGCCTTCCCCGTTTTCCAGATGAAATTTCTCTCAATCGAAGAATCAAATTCCCACGAACTCGAATCGCTCGTTTATCTCGCTGCTGAGATGAAATCGACTCGAGGTTCCCACCCAAACCTTCCTCTCACCGGCCAAACTTGGGCTATCATTTTCACCAAGGCCTCCACCCGGACCCGCGTCTCGTTTGAAGTTGGCATCCGCGAACTCGGCGGCAATGTCATGTTTCTTTCCAAGAACGACATCCAACTTGGCCGGGGAGAACCGATCAAAGACACCGCCCGTGTTCTCGGCCGCATGGTCCACGGCGCCGTCATCCGGACTTTCGCCCAGCAAGACGTCGAGGACTTCTTCTTCTACTCCGGCATCCCCACCATCAATGCCCTCACTGACGAGGAACATCCCTGCCAAATCATGGCCGACCTTCTCACCATCCAGGAGAAGCTGGGCACTTGGGTCGGAAAGAAAATCGTCTTCATTGGTGATGGCGATAACAACATGTCACGTTCATGGATGTGGGCCGCCAAACACCTTGGTTTTGATTTCGTTGTTGCCGCGCCCGAGTCCTGCATGCCTCCGCAGGAATTCATGGATCGACTCGATGCCCCGAACGTCACCCTCACCACCGATCCCACCACCGCAGCCAAGGACGCCGATGTCATCAATACCGATGTTTGGCTCTCAATGGGCCAGGAAGGGCAGGCCGAAAAAGAGGCTCTCTTTGGCGACTATCAAGTGAACGCGGAACTCCTTTCTCACTGCCGTAACAGGCACATCGTCCTGCACTGCCTCCCGGCCTACCGTGACAAGGAAATTACCGAAGCGGTTCTCGAAGCTCACGCCAACACCATCTTCCAACAGGCCGAGAATCGCCTCCACGCTCAAAAGGCGATCCTTGCGACCCTCGTGAAATGATCCTTCGCGAAATCGGCAAGGCCTGGGACTTCTTCTGCGAAAAAGGCCCGAAAAAAACGCTTCTATCCCGTGACGCCCCCTTTCTGATTCAGTTTGGCAAGTATGGCGTCTGCGGCGTGATCTCAGTCGTGGTCCTACTCCTCGTGACTTGGGCCGCTCGACAGCTCTATCCGGAGTCCTTTGCAATGACCCTCGATCCGGGGACACGCGCCTTCAATAATTCGGTGGTTCAATTCATGGCCTTCGTTCCCTCAAACTTTACGGCCTACGCGCTCAACCGTTGGCTCGTCTTCACCCCTGGTCGCCACTCGACAAAGGTGGAAATAACCCTCTTCACGGTCATTTCGCTCATCAGTTTTTCCTTGGGCCTTGTCCTTCCGGTCTGGCTCGTGAACGCCTATAATATCCCGAACGGCGCTGCCGATCTCTCTTTTGTGATCTCCTCCGCGATGGTGAACTTCGCCTGCCGTAAGTTCCTCGTCTTCGAAAAGTAGCCCCACTTTTCACCCTTCCCCCGTCCCGTTCTTAAGCGCCAAAGATGTGGCGGAACGGGAGAACGGGGCCATCGCGCCCATCAATCGGGAAGCGACCCGCTTGCCCCGCCCGCTGGATCGTCGCTTTCCTGAACTGCCTCCGGCTTCACAAACTCCGGCCACTTTACGAGATACTTCGCCATCACGACTTCGGTAAAGGGATCGAAGGGCTCATAGCCGTCCTTGTGATTCCGGTTGAGGATCACCGCTTTGACCTCACCTTCGCTCCAGACGTAACTCAGAAGCGGATTGGTCCACCCCCAGTGAGCGATATCGCCATGGTCAGCCGGATCCACGAATCCCTTTTCTTCTTTGAGAATCCCGGTGAACTCACTCTTAAATTCGATCCAAGTCTGAAGATGCCTGACATGAAGCAACGAAATCCCAATCACGAGGGCCGATATCGAAAGAGCCCAGTGCTTCGTCAGCTTAAAATTCGAAAGGCTGGAGAGAACTGACGCAAACAGCAGCAACGGAAGCGCGGTCAAAGTAAGGGTCCGGGTTGAGAAAGAAATCCCTCCCATAATCCCCGGAGCAGAGATCGACATCACTCCGATGACCAGCGGTGTGACCCAGCCTGCCAAAAGGAACTTGCGAGAGGAAAAAACAACCCCCAGGAAATTCAAGACAACAAAGGAGACTCCCATCCATGGATAAGGATGAAGAATTGAGGCCAGAATCGCCCCCAGAAAGTGGCCGCGATTCTCAGAATCACGCGGAAAGAGAATCCAGATCACGGCAATCACGACAGAGGCAAGGGCAAGGGCAGCCAAAATCCCGCTCCCCCATCGTTCCCTCGGGTTCTTCTCAACCCACGCCCGGAAGGCGAAAATCACGGTGAAAATCGATCCTGAAACAAGCGCCGTTTCATAAAGCTTGAGATGCGCAATGAGGAGCACCGCCGTGATCACTTGTTCCGTAAATGTTAGCCGACGCCGGATAATCCCAAAAAAGAAGATCGGCCAAGCCAGCGAGAGCAAGACGAGGTGCTCCCCGTAGATGAGACACCAAGCGGCTAGGTTCAGACTCACTACCGAGATCAAAAAAAAGAAAATCAAGGCCGGACGCTCTCGTGTCGCATAAAGTGAAATCCCAAAAGAGAGCACCCAGGGGAACCAAATCCCAAGCCCGTAAATCCTCCCCAGAGTCGCCAGGTCGGTGACGCCCGACCGCACTGCCCAGACAAGCGGCCATTGCGTCAGAAATTCCGCATGAGCCCGAGAAGGAGCAATGTTGGTGAACGTTCCGTTATCAAGAATGATCGCAAAGTAAAATGAACCATCGCTCGAGAAGTAGGTATCAGCGGCAAACCCGGCCCAAAGTGATCCCGAGATGACGCAAAAAAGCGCAATGGCATATCCACGAATCACGCCGGGCTTCAGCTCGGTATCTTTACGTAAATTCATGATGATCTCTCTTCAAGACCCACCTTCTCCGCGACCAAAAACTCCGGACGTCCCTTCACCTCGGTGTAGATCCGATTGAGGTATTCACCTATCACCCCCAAAAAGAGGAGCTGCACTCCACCCAAAAAGAGAATCACGACAATCGTCGCCGCAAAACCCGGCACAATCGGGAGTCCCATCTCGCGAAAGGGTTCGGGGTAGATCTTCTGCACCACAAAAAACATCGCGCCAAGTGCCGAGAAGCAGGAAATGAAGACCCCCGCAAAAGAAGCCAGCCTTAAGGGAACTCCGCTGAAGGAAAAGAGCCCGTCGCTCGCCAAGCCAAGCAACTTCCTGAAAGTGTATTTGGGCTCACCCGCGAAGCGCGCACTCCGTTCGTATTCGAGACCGGTTTGCCGGAACCCCGACCAGGCCCGGAGTCCGCGCAGAAAGCGGTTCTTCTCAGGAAAAGCCACCAGCGTGTCGACCACTTTACGATCCAGCAAACTGAAGTCACCCGAATCGAGCGGGAAGTCCTCGATCTCGGTCATCGACTTCATCAGGCGATAAAAGCAAAAGTAGGCCGCTCTTTTTAAGATCCCCTCTTTGCGCTTTTTACGCACCGCATAGACGACCTCGAATCCTTCGCGCCATTTCTCAATGAGATCGGAAATCAGCTCGGGAGGATCCTGCAGATCAGCATCAATGATCGCTACGACCTCGCCAGTGACCGACGCCAAGCCCGCTGAAACGGCTGCCTGATGACCAAAGTTCCGGCTGAGAATCACGACCTTCCACTTGGGATTACGAGCATTTTGCTTTCGTAAGAGTTCCACCGTCTGGTCGCTCGAGCCGTCATCGATACAGACCACCTCATAGTCCTCGGGCCAATCCCCGGCGACTTTCTCGATTCGCTCAAAGAGAGCCGGTAACGAATCCTCCTCGTTATAGCACGGGATGATCACGCTGAGTGATTTGGGACTCTCTTTCATAAAGCGAAGCGCATCTCTATCAGCCGCCGAGACGACAGGCAATCCCTCACGGCTCCGGCACCGTGAGATTAAATTCCTCAAAGAGCCGACCTGGGGCATCGGGAAACTTCTCAAGGAGAAGTGCCTGCCAATCGGCTGGCTCGATCGGCTCCAGCGCGCTTCCCTTCGGCCCGATAATATCATCCAAGTGGATCTTATCCGGCGGACCATATGAAAACGGGTTTTCCCAACGAAAAGTCGCAACCCAGCCATCGCGATACCATGCCATGCAGACCCCGGTCACGCCCGTGTTACACGCGAAGGTCATTTGAGTTCGCTCGCTACCGAGAGGCTTCAAAAGCGAGCGACCCAGAAAACTCGGATCATCAGGAAACCCGAGAAGATCGCGTAGACTCGGAACCAGATCCAAGTGGGATGCCGAAGACTGCGGCGGGGCCTCTACGCCCTGCGGCCACTTGATCAAGATGGGCACTTGGGTTTGGGCCGGAAGCAGCGAGGAGCTATGAAACCAGCTACCATTCTCATGAAATTCCTCCCCGTGATCCCCCGTCACAATGATCACGCTATCGTCGTATCGGCCCTGCCTCTTGAGCTCGAGCACGAATTCTTCCACCTGAAAATCGACCCACGCCACCGCGTTGTGATAGCGGCGCTTGATGGAGGCAATATCTTCATCGTTCGGAAATCCGGGAACCCCGGCATCATCATGGTAATCGGGGTAGGGCGGATCAAAGCTCTCATGCCAGCGGTAACCATAGTGGGTGGAATCCAGCGCGATAAAGTGGAAATTCCCGCTGGATGGAGACACTTGCAGAGCGTTGAGCGTGGAAGCAAACGATTCCTTCTCGCGCTCCGGAATCCCTTCATAGTAGTCTTGCCAGTGAATGTCGCCCACCGGTGATTCGGTGTAAGCTTTGAAAACATCTTGCTGAGTCCCAAAGCTCGTGGCCCCCATGTTCCGATAGGAGAGATCACAAACCGTCCTAATTTCCATGCGGTATTCCGCTCGCTTCAAGAGGTCGAACCATGCCGGAGTGGCCAGCTCCTTGGTGCTCACATAGGACGCTTTCTCCCCGGCCCAGAAGACCGGGAGAACTCCGTGAAAAAGGCCATACCACGAAAGCGCGGTCGAATTCGAGGCGGCCCAAGTTTGCCCGAGATCCTGACACTCCTCGTCCCGGAAATGAGCCAAGAATGGGGCATGTTCGGGAGCGATGGCATCCTGTCGGGTGCTCTCCATCATGATGATAAAGATATCCGGCTGCTTGCCATCCGCGGCCGGTCGCGACTCATCTGAAGAAAGTGCCTTGGGATAAAACTTCACCTGAAACTCCGCCACTCCGAGCGGAGGCTCGAACCCTTTGGTGAGATGGAGATCGTAAGCATTGTGCCCCCAGCGCTGCGCATTTCGGGATTTCCAAATCGTCCCGAGAGCTTTCTCAGCCAAGACCCCTCCCCACAAGCCGCCAATAAAGACGACAACAATCCAGCGCGTGATCTGAACCCGGGATGCCCAATTCCGACCCGCGAACCAATGGAAGACAAGATAGAAGGCCCATACAATTGAGAGAAACCCGATCACCACGGCCCACGGCGGGATCGCCACGCCACTCGAAGCAATACTAGCCCCGAGTTCAAACTTTCCCTCTTCGTCGAGTTGATTAAGAAGATTCACGACGGGATTCTTCCAATAAAGAATCGCGATAAAATCCGCCAATATCACAAAGGGGAGAAAGGCCGCCACACCCCAAGGCCATCGCCGCATCCGCTTTGGAGCCAAGGCCCCTGCCAACCCGCACGCGATCCAATATCCCCCCACCATCACTGCTCCGGTCAAAACCCGACCCAGCATCGTGCTCATTTTCTCGAAAAGAGTGAAACGAAAACCTTCGAGCGAGAGGTAATTGTGAACGCCCCAAATACCCACCGAGAGGATAAACCACATCCAGTGAAAGCGGTGCTTCGCTCCGCACCAGCGGCGGAAACTTCCCACCATCGTGCGCCCTGAAAGCTTAGTCCAAATCAGCCCTCCGAGAGCCGCCCCTCCAAGTCCCCACCAAATCGCAAGGACGACATTATCGCCGAAAGAACCCGCCCCCTTGACCCACGGGGCCCGCGGCCCGTCAAACCCAACCGCGATGAGAAACGGCAACAAAGCCAGCAGGATACCCCCCAACCAAAAGGGGCCGTGCCATCGATCACTCAGTTTCCGGTTCATCACACATCCGCCGCTGCGGTCCACCGTGATATCACGACCCAACCCAATAGGCAACATTCCCGCCGCTCCATAAAAACACGGTGTTTGTAATCACTTCCACCGGCATTTCTACCGGAGGGGCCGACGACTTCCTCCAAAAACTCTTCGTTCTCCCAGCGGAGAGGAAGCCGAAGGAGGGCCGCCACGGTCAGCCCATTACGGCCCCTTGGGCTGACCATTCACGTCCAACACGGCCGTCGCCGCCATCGTTTGATCGAGGCGTTCCTGCAGGGAGCTCTCAATCGCTTCCTTACTACGGGCGATCTTACCGGAGTGAACTTCCTTGCCATCGACCATCACGGTCACTGGTTCATCGAGATTCACAAGCTCGTCGCTCAGATAAAGCTTCAGCTCATCCTTACCTGCTCCCTCGATCGTGATCTTCTGGCCCTCCACCGAGGCGAAAATGACCTCCTTCGGCTTCCCCCCGAGCCAATAGAAACGTTCAGAACGCTTTCCTGACTTCCCCCAGATCACCTTCTTGGGCCATGCCTTGCGCGTCTTGCTCGCCATCCACGGGACCGCTTCGGCATCCTTCTTCTCCATCCAATGCCCCATTCCGGGATAGATCGTCACTTTGTGGTCATAGCCTCCACGCTCTTTCTGCAAGGCCTCCAATTTTTCGCGCCACTGTGCCGCCACTTTATTTCGCTGATACGCGGCATCCTTCCCGCCCATATAAATTCGGAAAGGGAGCGCATAGAGACCATCCGCAGTGGCGTCATTCGGGTGCCCCGCCATCATCGTGGCCGCCCCAAAACGGTCCGCCATCCTGGGAGCCAACTGATAAACCCCATCTCCCCCCGCCGAGTAGCCCATGAGATAGACGCGATTCGGATCGACCCCGTGCTTCGCCACCATGTCCTCGATTATCGTACTGAAGAGCGCATCAATGTGTCCTTCATGCCAAAGATTCCAGGTATCGCTCGGGGCCCGGGGAGCGACATACCATCCCTCCTTTGGCACATAGAGCTGAACCTGATTATTCCACTGCTGGTCATTGACCTTCGCCGGAGCTCCGCCGCCACCGTGCATCGAAAGATAGAGCGCCCGCCCACCGACCTGAACGTCGCCATAGAGCTTCCCAAAACACTTCATTTTTTTGCCACCCGCACTGACCTCAAAATATTTAAACCCCGCTTTCGCCTCTTGCATTTCCAGAGACCGTTCTCCCGCTTTTTTAAGATAGATCTCACCCGTCACTTTGGCAGCCTCCTCCTTCGTCAATTCAGCCTGGGAGAAGGAAGTAAGGATCAGGAAACCACACAGTGCACTTTTCATAGCAGCAAGCCTGAACAAACTTTTTCGCCGAGACGATATTTTTTCTGTCCTCATCCCAATGTTTTCCGGACACTCGGGGAATGACCTTATCGCTGACCGATCCATGAAGACACCACGCCTCGGCATCCTTGGCAGCGGCTTTATTGTGAATGACTGTCACCTTCCCGCCTACCGTAAGATCGGATTACAACCGGTCGCAATCGCCTCACGCACCCCGGAAAATGCCCGCAAGGTCGCGACGGCCCACGGCATCGAAACCGTCCACGATTCCCTTGCCGATCTCCTCAATGATTCCTCGCTCGACGTCCTCGACATCGCAGTCCCGCCTCAACATCAACCCGCACTCATTCGCACCGCCTGCGCCCGCGGCACGGTCAAAGGCATTCTCGCCCAGAAACCACTCGCCCTTGATTACGCCGAGGCCCTTTCCATCGTGGCAGCCTGCGAAAAAGCCGGGATCGTGCTAGCGGTGAATCAAAATATGCGCTTCGACCCCGCCATCGCCGAGGTCTCCCGACTTCTCAAGACGAACCGCCTCGGCGACCCCGTCTTCACCACCATCGAGATGCGCGGCATCCCTCATTGGCAGCCTTGGCAGGAGGAACTGCAATGCGCCACCCTCAAGATCATGTCGATCCACCATCTCGACTGCATCCGGCACTGGCACGGCGATCCCGAGGCCATCTACTGCAGCACCCGGCCCGACCCGCGTACCAAGTTTTCGCACCACGACGGAATCTGCACCAGTATTCTCGAATACTCCGATGGCTTCCGCGCCGTCATCATCGACGACGTCTGGACCGGACCGGCCCACGAAGGATGTCCCAGTGACATCGACATCGTGTTCCGCATCGAAGGCTCCGAAGGCCTCGCCATCGGGAACATTGGTTGGTGCCAGGATCCCTACACGACCCCCTCCACTCTCCGCCACGCCGCGATTGGCGATGAGGCCTTTATTCAGTCCGATCTGCATGGCAGTTGGTTTCCGGACGCCTTCGGCGGGACCATGACCGACCTGCTCACCGCCCTTCGCGAAAACCGCCCTCCCACTTTGAACGGACGGGATAACTTAAAAACCATCGCCTTGATGGAGGCCGCGGTGATAAGCTCGCAAGAGAAACGTCGGGTCCTGCTCGACGAAATCCACCCACCCACCCCCCACTCAAAATGAAACTCGGCATCATTAACAGCGCCTTCAGCCAAGCTGGCATGGACACCGTGACCGGCCTTGAACACATCGCGCGCATCGGCTTCGACTCGGTCGATATCTTCACCGAACCTTCGATGATTTCGAGCGACGAAGTCTCTCGCATCGAAAAGCTCTGCCAGGCCAAAAACCTCCCCATTCTATCGCTTCCTGTCGTCGCCATCGGTCTCATTGATTTTAACGACCCCGTGCGCGACTACCATATCGAGCGCTGCAAGAACTTCATCGATCTCGCCGCCCGCTGGGGAGCCGACAACATCCTCCTCGTCCTCGGCGAATACCTCTGGCAGCGCGAAGTCATCCCACCTCAAGAACAGTGGCGTTGGGGCATCGAGTCCTGCCGCATCCTCGGCGACTACGCCGACCAAAAAGGTCTTAATATTGCGCTCGAGTTGGAGCCCTTCCGACTCAGCCTCCTCAACAGCGTCGCTGAAATGTCCCGCTTCGTCCGCGAGTGCGACCATCCTCGAGTGAAAGCCAACATCGATATCTCACACCTTGTCCTCGCCGACGATGGCCCGGAGGAAGTCGTCAAACTCGCCGGTCAGGCGATCCACGTTCACATCAGCGATTGCGATGGCAAGGTCCACGGCGACCTCCCACCCGGGCGGGGCGTCGTCAAGTTCGCCCCCTACCTCCAAGCCATCAAAGAACTGCAGATCGACGGTGCCGTTTCCATCGAATTAGAATACTCACCCGATCCCGCCCGCATCGTCGCGTGGGTGGAAGAAGCCTACCTCCAAACCGCCCGCCTCATGGACCAGGTAGGACTTCGCGGATAGCCGCCCGCCTCCTCTTCCATCGGCAAAAATCAACCCCCTTATCCACTGAGGATAAGAGGGTTAGGAAATTGGTAGCAACGGGTGGAATTGAACCACCGACAAAAGGCTTATGAGTCCTCTGCTCTACCCCTGAGCTACGCTGCCGTTTGAGTGGGTAAGTCGCACCTTCATGCGGACGCCGAATTATCGTCGCAGGGCGGTTCTGTCCAATAAAAAACGCCTTAAGCTCGCTCAATCCGCAATTTCTTGGGTGAGATTCGCATTAATGAAGTGAATTCCTCCTTCCTCTCGTCATCCTTTTTCTCGTGTTTTGTGACCTGACATCCAGAATGATCTTCCTCACCGGACCCGTTCATTTGTGAAATTCATTCGCGCCCTCCGCGAATTAGGAAAGGTCGTTCCGGGAGACTCTCATGAGATCCTCAGGCGTTCCCAGGATCCAGTGGGCCTTGCCATCGCCACCTCGCGGGCCGCCTGCCAAATCTACGAGCGATCGCTTGCCGAGTCACCGGTCCAGGCCAAGCAATTTGTTCTCGATGGGTTGACCCAGGAAGACAGAAGTGAATTTTGCCCTCACTCCGACCTTCTTTACCACCATCCCGGTCGATCCTAATTTCGAAATTCCAACTTTGCGATCTATCGACCCCCTCTTGAACACGCCAGAGCTTGCCGTGCAAGAGTTTCAGTTTGGTCCAAGCGATCTCCTCACCGCCGAGATGAAGGCCATGGGAAAACTCGCCTACACCCCATCGGAATGGGGTGCGCGCAACCCTAAGTTTGACACACAAGTCCACATCCTCTGCAGCTCATCCTCTTAGCCTCAACGAGGCGGCCTAACTTAGCCCGGGGCAGAGGGAGGAACGGAGGAACGAGCGCCGCCCTGGGTCTCCGTGCAGCGAGCATGAGAGCGAGCCAAAGGGATTGCCTCACGATTGATTGGCCCGATGCCTTTTTCTCCAACTCCGCAGTCGACCGACGGCCTGCGGGAATATCTTTTGGTGAGTCACCACGCTTGGCTTGGGCCAGGAATCTCCGCTGCCCAAACTCAGGGCTTCATTCTACCCTGGGCTTGTGAATTCACCCCTTTGGCGCTTGGGAGCCAGACTGCCGACGAATGAAACTTGTGTAGAAAACTCACCACGCAACCGCCACGAGACTGTTGCGATCATCGCGCAATCGAAAAATTTCGCCCGTAGTCTAAGCCCGTAGTCTAATTAACCAACTGCGAGTCGGGCTGTCTGGGAACCGCCACGATTCCCAAGAAGTCATAAGCTCCAGCATATCCTTACTCATGGGCCCACGGGGACCAGTCGCTCACGAGAATAAAAAAGCCCCGCCGGTTTCCCGACGAGGCTTTTTGAAAATCAGAGAATCAGGAAACCCTAGAGGGAATCACCGAGCATCTTCATGGCGTCAGCAGCGCGGCAGGAATAGCCCCACTCGTTGTCATACCATGAGCACACCTTCACGAGGTTTCCGCCCATGACAGTGGTGAGTCCGCTGTCGAAAATCGAACTGTGCGGGTCACCCACGATGTCCTGAAGGACGAGAGGCATTTCGCTGTAATGGAGGATTCCTTTGAGAGGACCTTCGGCAGCTTCCCTGAAGGCTGCGTTTACTTCCTCGGCTGTGACATCAGCACCGAGCTCCGCGACGAGGTCGGTGAGTGAACCAGTGGGAGTCGGAACGCGGAAGGCACCCCCGTTGAGCTTACCCTTGAGCTCGGGAATCACTTCTCCGATGGCACGGGCCGCGCCCGTGGAGGAAGGAATGATGTTCACGGCAGCAGAACGGGCGCGGCGAAGGTCGCCGTGAGGAGCATCGAGAAGACGCTGGTCACCGGTGTAGCTGTGAATGGTGCTCATGAAGCCACGCTTGAGGCCCCACTTGTCATTGAGAACCTTCGCAAGAGGAGCGAGGCAGTTCGTGGTGCACGAAGCATTGGAGACGATGTGGTGGTTGGCCGCATCATACTTGTCGTCGTTGATACCGAGACACATCGTGAGGTCGGGATCAGTCGCTGGAGCAGAGATGAGCACCTTTTTGGCACCGGCGGAGATGTGCTTGGTGGCACCTTCGCGGCTGGCGAAGAATCCCGTGGACTCCAGAATGACGTCGGCATTCCACTTAGCCCAAGGAAGGTTGGAGGGATCACGCTCAGCGGTGGCGTGAATCTTGTGGCCGTCGACGATGATGTGCTCCTCGTCATAGCTGACTTCGCGGGCGAACTGGCCCTGCGAGGAATCATACTTGAGAAGGTGAGCGAGGGTCTTGTTGTCGGTGAGATCGTTGATCGCGACGACTTTTTTCAATTCGTCGTCGGTCATTGAACGAAGCACCATCCGGCCGATGCGGCCGAATCCGTTAATTGCGTAATTTGCCATGAGTCTGTCCTAGGAATATTAAGGTTAGGCGTCCTCCCAACCTGTTTGGCAGGAAAACGGCGGCATTATGCAAGGAAGCCCCTCCCCGTCAAGGTTCACGCGCAATCATTCCCGCAAGCCTCTTTTCCGCGCAGTCCTCCGGGCACAAAAAACGGACCAAATCTTCCAATTTAGGAAGAATGGCCCGTCTCGGGATCGCGAGGGGTGAACTTTTAGGAAATCCTTATTATCCAGCCTGCGGAACGCGAGGCATGGGCTCCGGAGTGTAGTGAAATTTCACAGCATCTTTCCCCTCTTCAGGGAGCGCTTTGTAGAAAAAACACTGCACCCGCTGGTTCGCCAGAACTCGAATCTGGTTGTTCCAAATTTGCTTCTGACCACCGGCGGCAGTTTGGTAGCCCACTTTAATGAGATTCACACCCTGCGTAATGGGCCTAAGACTCGTCGCACCTGGCGCGATACCAAATGGTCGCTTGCTGGGTCCTCCCAGTTGCACAATCACGACCTTGTCGGAAACATTCACAAAGCGAATCTTACCGACGGGAAAAGCGTCGGGATCATCCTTCAAAACAAGCATTTTGGGCTTCGCCCATTGCATCGTAGCGGGATCGGCGAAAATAACCCCCAAGCTGAGTGGTGCTGCCGGTAGAGGCTTCCGCAACAAATTGGGAGACTCCGGAGTTTCGCCATCTTTCAGCAACAGACCCGGAGTCCCACCCATCATCTTCTTGATGCCGGTCATGGTCCGTAGGGATAACTTGAATGGAACGACTTCGCCACCGGAGACCATACAAACCGGATTAGGAGGCATCGTCCCCGGAGGGGGTTCCTTGCCTTGGCGAATTCCATCGATCAGCTCTTCCTCCCAGGTTGGCAGATCGCCCAGAGGAAGGAAGCGGAGGTATTTTGGAGGCTCGTCCTGCGCCATCGCAGAAGGACAGAGCGCACAAAGGCTGAGAACAGTGAGAAGGATTTTTTTCATCGTGTGAGGGTATTTAGCATAAAATTTAGGCCGCGATCCAGCAGAAGATTCCGCCGATTTTAATTTTGGCCTGTCAAGGTGATCATAAACTACTCGGGAGCTTTGGGAAGGAGAGGAAGGTTCTCGGGTAAATAGTGATACTTCACGGCGGGCTTTCCTTCCTCGGCGTTGGAATTGTAGAAGAAGCACTGGACCCGCTGCTTGGCTCGAACCGCGATCTGGCTCGTCAAAATGGACGGTTCACTCCCATCGGCAGCTCGATATCCGAACTTTACCAGATTCGCGCCTACTTTGATCGGCTTGATCGAAGTCTTGCCGGGAGCAATTCCAAATCGCAAACCTCGCTCTCCTCCGAGTCGGATAATCACCACCTTATTGGAGGCATTCACAAACCGCATCGTGCCTGTCGGAAAACTGTTGGCATCATCATCCAAGAGGAGCACTCGCGGCTTGTCCCACGATTGATTCTTAGGATCAGGGAGAAGCACTCCCAGACTTAGCGGAGCGGTGGGCTTAGACCTCTGGAACCAATTCGGAGACTCTGGGGCTTTGCCGTTTTTGAGGGTGAGTCCTTTGGTGGCGGCCGCAAGGGTCACTAATGGGGTGAAGATCTTAAGATTGAGTTTGAGTGGGACCACTTCGCCCCCGGAAACCAGGCACGCCGGGTCAGGAGGCACGGAGCCAGGTGGGAAGTCATCTCCTTGGCGCCGCTTATCCTTCAGTGTCTCCGACCAAGTCGGAAGGTCTCCAATCGGGATAAAGCGGAGATATCTTGGAGCTTCCTCTTGCGCTCTCGCAAGCGGAGAAAGCGCACCGAGACTCAGGACAGTGAGAAGGAATTTTTTCATAGCATGATGGTTTTAAAGAACACTCGGGGCGCAATCCCTAAGAAGGTTCTCCAAATCGTATTCTACAAGAATACCCCCTTTTTACGATGAATCCAAGAAGAGTTTCCAAAGCAGCTCATACCAGGATGATTGCCAGGAAACAAAGTGTCGCTCATCGGCCTGCTTCCTTCTTTCGAACTTGGTCCGGAAGTTTGACAATCGTCTCGACTTGCGAGTGAAATCACACGGCATTTTTCCCGCTTCTAGGCTCGGCCCTAGGGCATGGAACTGCCTATTGGAAGCTGATGCGCATCCGGTAAAAGCGGTTGGGTGTATTAGCGCGGGGAATGGTGATCGGGAGACGGTATTGGTTGAGAGAATCGGTCGGGGTGATCTCGATCTCTCCGCGGACCGGGTTCCAAAATAAAGCGTCCAAGTCGGCACTGGCCTCTAGAAGGTAGATGATATCAGAGGGCGGATTTGGAGCCTCGAATTGCAACACGGTCTCGTCGAGATGGGGTGTGAGGGAAAGGAGGGGGAAACCAGCGGGCGAGCCGGGCGCGATGCCAAAGGCGTATTCGGCGATGATGGGAAGTCCGTTCCCATCGCGATCGTCGGTGGGACGGGAGCTGTAGTGATTGATATTTTGGTCTTTGAGAAAACGGGCATACCCACCCAAAATCACCTCTCGGATTTGACCGTAATCCTCGCCTTGTGATCCCAAGTCATCTTTTTGGTAGGTCCAAGTCACTTCGTTTTGTCCGGGAGCGAGATCAATTTCAATTTGCTGCCAATTGACTTCTCCGCTGATCCGGGCACCAAATTGGTCATTCAAAGAGTAGCTTAAGAAGTCGGAGTTTTCTTCTGAGTCGACCGACCAACTAAACTGCAGCGTGCCGGGACCTTGAAGGAGAAGGGTCATACGACTGCTTTGATTATCGAGAAGGACCCTCGTTCTAGGATTACTGAGGAAGGGCGAGGGATTGGGGATCCAAGTGGCATCGCCCTCGGAGACCACCGCCAGATCGCGTTGACCCATCGATGCCGCAAGACTGTTCGAGGGGATATCAACAATGAAGGGGATCGTGCGAGTGATGGTTTCCCCTCCACCAGAGGCACTGGTAGTGAACTCAATATCCGTGCCATTAGGAGGAGTTCCGATGAGTTCATCGGTTTCTTCCCGATAGCTGAGCCAGGCGGGGAGACCTTCGATGGAGAAGCTGTCGCTATTAATAAATTCGAGGGGGATAACGCCAGGAATACTGCGGAGGAGTGGACGTCGACTGCCGAGCCAGATCATGGGGAGGCGGCCAGTGGCGAGGCGGAGGTCATCAACCCACGCGGTATCCTGCCCCCCGCTCGATGAGGTGTCTTTGGCATACCTCCAGCTAAGGATGTGAGTGCCGCTGGGAATCACGACACTGGCGAGCGTCCAGTCTTGCTCACCGGAAATGGCGGGGAGTCCGGAGAAGGGTTGATTATCAAGAAGGAAGGAGAGTTCATCAGATCCTTCTTCGCTACTCACTTTCCACTGGAAGGTCATGCGGTCGGGCCCCGTGACGGTGATCGACATCGTGGCAGATTCAGAGTTGCCAATGTTCCCGGATTGGGCGGCATCGATGCCGTCAGAGGTGACATTGCTTTGGCCAAACCAGAGCTCCTCGCCTTCCCGGGTCCAGGAGAGGTTAGCGAGTTCCACTGAGTCGCCAACTGGGGTGGAGACGCGAATGGAGACATCGAGAATGTCTTCCTGACCGTCAGAGACGGCCCTGACTTGAAAAGAATAGGTGGCAGGAGTCGCGAGGGTCCCGGTGATGGTGCGATCGTTATCGAAGCTGAGTTCGGCAGGAAGTCCGGTGATCGTAAAAGTGGCATCTGCGGCAATCGATTCGATGATATATTCCAAGGTGCTTCCAGAATCGATGAAGAGAGAGGTGGGGCTGGTGAGGGCGGGCCGCCCGGTGCTGCTGACGAGGTTGAATGAGTCCAACCAAGCGGTGTCTTCACCTTCTGAGACACTTCCATCCTTTATATACGAAAAGGCGATGGTGTGGGGGCCCGCCGGGATGACGAGGCTTCCAGATTGCCAGTTAATTTCGCCGGAGAATGCGTCCTGTTCCTGCCCATCAAGATTGATGGAGAGAAAATCAGAGTTTTCCTCGGAGCTGACTTTGTAGCGATATTCGAGGAGGTCGGGACCAACGACGTCGAGTGTGAAACTGGCATTTTGGCTGTCGCCAATGCGATTCGCTTGGGCGGCGTCGATACCGTCAGAAGTGGTGTCGCTCTGGATATACCAACCGGGCGCAATATTGGAGAGATCGACGGTAGAGGTGAGTTCCAAGGCGGCCGCGAGGGAGTTGGGATTGACGATCAGCGTGAGGGTGCGAGAGTCCGAACCTCCAGCATTGGTGGCGATAATTGTGACGGTCTCGGTGCCAACGCTCGGAGGTGTCCAGCTGATGGTGCCGGACTGGCCGCTGATTCTCATCCCCTCGGGGGCATCGGAGAGACTGAACGAAGTGGGTGTGTCAAAGGCGGTAATCTGGTATTCGAAGAAGCTGTTGGCAAAGATTTGCACGGAGAGGGGGCTGTTGATCGTGGGCGCGGTGAAGTCGTCATTAAGAATGACGAATCTTCCCGGCTCGGTTGAAGCATCGGCATTTACCGCATCACTGAGGACGAGGTTGAAGGTTTCGTTTTCCTCGGGAGAAGTGTCACCAACGATGCCGACTGAAACCGTCCGGGAAGTTTGCCCCCTGACGAAAGAAACGCGTTGAGAAAGTTCGACGAAGTCGTCCCTGGATGCCGAGCCCGGCACGGCGGTAACGATGACAGAAACGGTCTGGCTGGTCGCTTCGCTGAGGGTCAGAGTGACATCGACCGTCGTGGTTCCGGAATCGCCTTCGGTCACGGTGGCATCGCCAATGGAGACAACCCGGATGGCGTTGATGCCGTCAATCGAAATGGGTTGGGCGTTATCGGGAGCGAGCCAGTCTGAGAGCTGGCTTGAGGCGTTGCCACCATCGGCCCAAGATCGTGAAATCCGGCCATACCAATCGGACAGGTTGTTTCCGCAGGCTGCATCTCCGCCTTCAAGCTGGCCGATGATGTGGCCGGCGTCGTCGAAAAGTGGAGAACCTGAAGACCCCCCTTCGGTTGTTCCGAAATCCCAGTCGGACACCCGGACGTGAGTGCCGTTTGGAATCGAGTTACTACTATATGCGCTCGTGGTCCGGGTGGGATCGAGTTCAAAGGAAATCCGCTTTTCGGAAACGCCGGGATGGTGGATTCCGACGGTAATTTCAGGATTATCACCGCTGCGATTCCAACCGGCATAAAATGGATCGACCGATGGATCGACAGGGTCGTCGAGTTCGATGAGACAGAAGTCGGAGTTTGCGCGAGCAGCGCGGAAGATGCTTCCGGTGTTAAACTGGGTAATGGGGCCATTGCCGTTGGCCCCACTACTGGAAGAGTTTGGTGGGCGGCAGGTGGAGTTTTCAAAATTCCAGTAGACGACGATTGAGGAGGCATTCGAAGAATTGATTCCGCAATGATCAGCGGTTAGAAAGTAGGGCGTTAGGTCGTTACGGGTATTGTTGATAAGGGCACCGGAACAGGTTTCAGTCCCGCGAAGAGTGTAGGCTGCCACCGCGCGAATTTGGTCGCGATACATATCGACGAGTGGGCCGAAGCTGGCATTGTCGCTGGCTCTGCAGACAACATCAATGTTACATGAACCGGAGGTGGAGGTACCGATGGCTTTGCTGAATTTTTTGGATAATTTAGAGCGGAAACCGTGATTGGTCTTGGCAAGGCGGAGTCGATAGTCTGTCACGAGGGCGGTGGGAAGTTCTAGGCTGACGAGGAGCTCATCGGTCGCGAAAATGGGCGTCCAGAGCTGGCCGTGGGCGTCATTGTCGTGCGAGGTAAAAGTGACGGCTTGGGAGCGCCCGGTGGGGTCGGCGATTGTGAGAGTAGCGGTGGGGGGAAGGTGAAATTCCGAGAAAGCGAGATTGAGCGATTCCGCACCCATGGAGCGGAGGTGGTATTGCCAGTGCGCTTTATCGCCGGTAACGCTCCAACGACCGGCATTGTGAGGCGCGACCTCGGTTTCGCGGGAGGTTGCAAAGAGATAGCGGCCTTTTTTCTCAAGTTTCCGGGCTGCCAAGATCAGATCTTGGTGATCGAGCTCCGGGAGAATGAGGTCGGGTTTTGAAGGTGAGTCTTCGGGATGAATTTTCAGCCCCGAACTGGACGCGGTGGTTTGGCTTGGGGTTTGCGCAGAAAAATTTGAACTTATCGGGGTGTTGCTAGGTGGGGCTTTGGAAGGTGGGGTTTTGGGAGGTGGGGTTTTGGGAGGAAAATGAAAGCCCCAGAAAAAGG
>JBLIDI010000018.1:0-24844 GCA_047634075.1 Akkermansiaceae bacterium | reverse complement strand
GGCCACAACTACGTCACAATTGTTCTCAATGGGGACACCGGTGAACTTCTCTACATGGCGGAGGGTAAGAAGCGTGAGGTTCTTGATCGCTTTTTTGAGCAACTTAGCCCTGAACAAAAGGGCCGCATTGAGGCGGTCGGGATTGACCGATCTGGAGCGTAACAACTCAAAGAACAGTTCAAAGGGATCTTCCAATATAAAAAGCAAGGATGGGCGCCCGCGAGCCTTGGATCAATGGTGTGCCATGGCGAAGGCGAGCGATCTCTCACCATTCCAACGTTTGGCGAAGGGGTTGATGAAACAAAGGGAAAGAGTCTGTGGCTTCGTAAAACACCGCCTGACATCAGGCAAGATTGAAGGGTTCAATAACCTCCTGTCGCGAATCATCCACAGAGCTTGTGGCATGAAGGATCTGGACTATCTCGAACTGAAATTACGAAGCGGATCCGTCATGCGCAGCTAACGGAGAGGCTTTTTCTTTAGGAACGGAGTGGTTTACGGGCGGGAGCAATTTGTGAGAGAGGTCGCGGAGAGGTATTATCCTTGGCAGATAATTTCCTTCGCTCAGATCGGGCGCAAACTCTCGTTTCAGGGAAGCTGCTTTTGGTGCGGGTTTTTACCGAGCCAACTTCTTACTGAGCGGTTGTTCAAGAAGCCCTTTGGCTTGGAGGCCTCTTTTTGTTATGAAAAGAGGCGTCGTTGGGCACGCGCAGATGACATTACCTCCACCTCAATGATTCCGAAATTCCTCTCTTCCATCCTGCTTTGGACCTCCTCAGCTCTCCTTTCGACAGCACAACGCGAAATCCTTGCGATTGAGTTTAATCAGGACGATCAGGCAGATTTTGAGGTATGGCCATCGGCTCTGTCAGGCGGGACCTCGTCGGCAAATTTCACGACAGATTCTGCGCTCACCTCGGGCACGACAACCGTTGTATTAACGGCAAGTTCGAGCTTTGGCGTGCCCGCCAATCGGGGGAGCGGCGATGGTAATCCTCCCGGTTATAGTTACCAACGCCTTTATGAGGATCTCCTGATTGCCTTATCGCCCACTGGGTTTCTGACTCTCGACTTCAGCGGTCTGAATCCGAACGAGGTTTATGAATTTACACTTTACGCGTGGGACCCGGGGGCCTCCGATGATTCCGATAAGGTGTGGACGGTGGCTTCCGGGACTGGCGATCCTGTCTCGGCCTCCGTTAATTTCCAGGACCCCTTGGTCGACAATCAATCGTTCGCGATGGTCTTCGAAATCGAGACCACGTCCACGGGGACGTTTCAGGTGAGGAACACCGTTGGGCTTTCACAGTCGGCGATAAATGGCTTCAAGCTTTCCACGAGCGCGGTCGATCCCGATCAACCGCCGCTGATCATTTCGCCTCCTGCGGCGGTGTGGGATGGTGGGGAAGAGATCGTCATCGAGGTTGAAGTGAGCGGCGCGGAGCCTCTTTCCTTTCAGTGGTCTCTTGAGGGGGTTCCGATTGCGAATGCCACGATGCAGAGTCTGACGCTGAACTCCGCCGAGTGGGATCGAGGCGCAAAATACACGATTCGCGTAAGCAATGCCAGAGGCTTCGTGGATTCGGAACCGGCTGAAATCACAATTAATATTCCCGAATTCCCGACACGGGAGGAGCTGACCTATGAGCCGCTCGGTCCGACGTCGCGCCGCACCGGGATTACCTTATCCGAGATTCATTACCATCCGGCGCAAAGGAGGGATGGGCGTGAACTTGAATTTATCGAATTCTACAACTCACAACCTTGGCCGGAGGATATTTCAGGATGGCGCTTCAGTGGTGATATTTCCTTTCTCTTTCCCGATGGCACTTCGGTTCCGGGCTTGGGTTATCTGGTAGTGGCACGAGTTCCCGGCGATGTTGAAGCTGAGTATGGGGTCAGCGGAGTGGCCGGACCTTGGCTTGATAATCTCCCGAATGACGGAGGCCGCATTCGACTGCGAAAGCCGTCCGGGGCCATCGTGCAGGAGGTAAATTACAATGACCGTGACCCATGGCCTTTGGCGGCCGATGGAGCAGGGTCCTCGCTGACTTTGGCGAGAGCCTCTTATGGTGAAGATGACGAGCGCGCTTGGGAGGCGAGTTTTCAAATTGGAGGTTCGCCGGGAGCCGCTGATCCGGTGCCCTCGGGTGATCAGGATCATGTCTTCGTGGCCTCGGTTTTGAACAATTCTGATTTCCCCTTGGAGGACTATCTGGAGCTTGGGAATGCGGCACCTTTCGCGGTCGATCTCTCCGGTTGCCTTCTCAGTGATGCTCGTGATTCACCGGCGCTCTTTGACATTCCAAGTGGAACCATGATTCCGGCTGGTGGGACTTTACGTTTTAACGAATCAATGCTCGGGTTTGCCCTCGGGGCGGATGGTGATGCGGTCTATCTGAGGAGTGCCGATGGTTCGCGTGTTCTCGATGCGGTGGTGGTGCCTGCCGGTGCCACCGATGTGCCATTCGTTCGTTTGCGAGGCGACGCTCTATTGCGTCCTGCGGTGAGGCCGACCGTAGTGATCAACGAGTTGATGTTCCACCCACCGACGCGCGCGGAAGACGATGAATGGATCGAGATTTACAATGACGGGCTTCTTTCTCGTGACTTGGGAGGCTGGGCTTTTACGGATGGCATTGGGTTTGTTTTTCCGGAAGGGACAGAGATTAAGGCAGGAGGATTTTTGGTGATTGCCAAGGATCGTGCCAAGACTCTCGCGAATCATCCCGGACTGAATCCTGCGCTTGTCTTGGGAGACTATGCCGGGAGTCTTTCCGATGGCGGGGAACAGGTCATTCTTTCGCGATTGGAGGATGGGTTGCTGGTGGTGGAAGATGAACTCACTTACCAGGACTCCGACCGATGGCATCGCTTTGCCGATGGACGGGGAGCCAGTCTGGAACGCCGCGATCCGGGCGGGGAATCATCTGATGGCGCGAATTGGGCTGATAGTGACGAGTCGGCCAAGTCTGAATGGACTACGGTGGAATTCACGGGGACTCTCGCTCACGGGAATCCTTCCGCTCCGGCGAATCAGGTGCAGCTGTTTCTGCTCGGCCCCGGTGAAGCTCTCGTCGATGAGGTCGAGGTTGTCCCTGAGGGCGGAGCTAATGTTCTCTCAAACGGGGGTTTTGAGAGCGGGACCTCGGGTTGGTTTTTTCAAGGGAACCAACGTCGTTCCCAGTTGGAAACGGGCGAAGGTTTTACCGGGTCAAATTCGTTAAGGTTGATTTCGACCCGTCGAGGAGATCCTGGTCCAAACCGGGCTCGTGCTCCGCTGACGACGACTCTGGCGTCAGGTTCCCGCGCCACTTTGCGGGCGAGGGTGCGCTGGTTGGCCGGTCATCCCGAGTTTCTCATGCGCTTCAGAGGGAACTGGTTGGAAGCGACTGCGCGGCTCAATGTTCCTGATAATTTGGGCACTCCGGGAGCGGTCAATAGTCGGGGCGTCGCGAATGTCGGGCCGAAAATCACGGAAATGAGTCATCGTCCCTTGCTCCCGAATGCTGGTGATGAGATCTCGGTTTATGCGCATGTCGCAGATCCCGATGGCTTGCAGGTGGTCGCTTTGCAATACCGTCGTGATCCTTCCGCGACGGTGACTGGTCTCGTCATGAATGATGAGGGAATTGGGGCAGATTTGACGGCCAATGATGGCATTTTTTCAGCGGTAATTCCCGGGCAGGATACCGGTGATTTAGTGGCTTTTAAAGTGCTCGCACAGGATCAGGAATTGGAGATTTCGTCTTTCCCTCCCGAAGGAGAGGGATTGGTCAGAGTGGGTGATCCGGAGGACCGGCCTCCTTTTGCGAGCTATCGGATGTGGATCACGGAGGCCTCTCTGAACGAGTGGGATGGCCAGCCGTTTCGCAGCAATGATCCTTTCCCCATCACCTTCGTCTCCAACGGTGCCCGAGCCATCTATGGAGCGGGTGCTTACTATGGAGGGAATAAGGACTCCAACAGTTTTCCCACCACGGGGACGGTTTCCTATGATGTCACCCTGCCGGCTGGCGATGAATTTCTCGGTGTTGATAAGCTGACCCTCGACCATCCGGTGCGTGATGCCACTAATCAGCGGGAGCAGTTGATGCACTGGTTTGCGGATCAGTTGAGGCTACCCACGCTGCATCGCAGGGATGTTTACCTCTACATGAACGGGATTCGTCGCCGGACGATTTACCATGATGCCGAGCAACCCGACGGGGTCTTGGCGAACTCTCACTTTCCGGGCGATGAAGGAGAGCTTTTTAAGACCAGCAACGACAACGAGACGAGTGACTCCGGGACGCGAGTCCGACCTTTTGTGCGGAACGTCGTCGATGTCTTTGAAGCGGATGGCGTGATCCGACCCGCGCGTTATCGGTGGACGACGGGGAAGCGCGCGCGGGGAAGCCGCACGAGACTGGATGAAACTAGTATCATTGAATTGATGGAACGGGCTGACGATACCGGGCCCGACTATAAGGAGCGCTTGGCGGAGGTTATCGACATGGAGAACTGGATGCGGACGTGGGCTTTGATCGACCTCGCTTCGTTCTGGGATGCCTTTGGAAATACCAATTGGAAAAACACCTATCTTTACAAGCCGGACGGTGGAAAGTGGGTCCAATTTACGTGGGATTTTGATGTTGGTTTGGGAGTGGTGAATGATCCGACCAATCAGGCTCTTTTCCCGGCCAGTGTGGATGGCAATCTCCGGCGGATGTATGAGACTCCTTCCTTCATCCGCTCTTACTGGCGAGCCATGGAAGAGTCGCTTGGCGGCTTTTTCTCCGGGGCTGCGGTCACGCCCATTCTTGAGGCAAAGCGGGCCGCCTATGCGGAGGCGGGCTTGAATTTCACTTCTCCCTTCTCCCCAAGTGGCGCATATAACCTTCCGGTTACGACCTGGATCGACCGACGCTCGGCCTTCATTCAGCCTCAGCTCAATGGCGTGAATGAGAGGTTCTCGGTGGCGGCTCCGGCGGATGGAAGTTCGACTGCGGAGCAGATCGTGACCCTCTCGGGGGCGGCGCCGGTTTCAGCCGCTATCATTGAGGTGAATGGAATTCCGCTCGATCCGGAGTGGACAACGGTTGGTAATTGGAATGCTCCCTTCGCGCTTCAGTCCGGGGCGAATGTTCTCCTTGTCCGCGCGCTTGGATCGGATGGCAATGAGATCAACAGCGAGGTTCTTACCGTCACCTACACCGGAGTTGGCACTTGGCCTGGATTGGTTATTAACGAATGGATGGCTTCGAATCAGAGTGCTCTGGTCGACCCGGCGGATGGTCGCTTTGATGACTGGATCGAGCTCTACAACCCAGGCTTATTGGCGGCTGACCTGACCGGTTGGTTTCTCTCTGATGATCCGGCAGAGCCTTTCAAGTTCCAAATCCCGGCGGGCTTCGAGGTTCCGGCAGGCGGTTTCCTGACGGTATGGGCGGATGACGAAACAGTTCAGAATGATCTTTTGCTTCGTCCGGACTTGCACCTGCCTTTCAAGTTGGGCACCGGTGGGGAGAGTCTTCTTCTTTCCGCTCCTGATGGCACTCTGATCGATCGCGTCGACTTCGGGCGTCAGTCACCGGACAAGACGATGGGTCGCCTTGGGGATGACGTTTTTGCGCTCGCCTCTCCAAGCCCGGGCACCACCAATGGCGCCGAGGCCATCAATCCGGAGGCGAGCTTCACCACGGATGGGGCCGTGCTGACCTTCAGCGTGGTGAGCGAACCAGGCTTCCTTTACGTGGGTGAGATCAGCACCGACCTTGTGAATTGGGAGCCGTTTGGGGAGGAAAATTTGGCCGAAGGAAGCACCGTGACCTTCACCGATCCCGTGGGGGAAAACTGCCGCTTCTATCGCTTCCGTCGGACTCCTTAGGGGGTGTTATTTCACGCCCTCCTCGGCTTTGAAGTTGTCGTAGTAGGCGTGAACGGGGGGAAACTTTTAGGCCCGATCAATGGGTGCGTCTTGCGAAATCTCCCGTCCATCGATGAGGATCTTTGCGGAGCCGTTTGATTTGCGCGGCTCGTTGAGCGTCCCCTTAAGAGTGACGGATTGCCCCTTGCCGGTCTTGAAGGCCGAACGCTGGGCAGTCTTCTCGCGTCCCCATTTCATGGCGAGATCTTGATCGTAGAGGGAGTAGGCACAGCGGCCCATTTCTTTGGACATGATGCGGGCGCTCCAGCGATTGGCGTTCCGTTTTTCTCCTCCGGGGAGGGCGTTTTTTGGAGCGAGTCCATGGAGTTTGCCGCCCAGAACCCACTGAAAATCCTGATCGAATATGACGGTTCTTCGGGGAATTTAGTGCGCGATCAATGTGAGATCGTGAACCTTTAGGAAAGGCTTGATCGTTTGCGGCAGTGGTGATCGCTGAGGAAGGTTAGGTTCACAGGTTTGGCGTTGATGATTGTCGTGTTTGCAGGGGGATTCCATCCCGCGCCCGCAGAGCCAAGTGGTGGCCTCCGGCTGGAAGAGACTCTTGAACCGCTGAAGGGTGACATTCCGCCACAGACCTTTGACGATTTATGGAGTGCCTGGAGGAAGTGAATCCCGAGAATGAAATGTTATTTCTTGAAAGAAAATCTTACCAAGGCATTCTCCCCTTCCGTTAGAATACTCTAATCCATGAAAAAAATTCCTAATCCATGAAAAAAAATTCCACTTTAACCATCTTTCTTGCTTCCGGTATTTCGTTCCTCAGCGCCCTCTTTTCAAATGCTGAGCTCGTCGACGGTCTCGTCGAACATTGGGCCTTCGACGACGACTATGCCGCCGCGCTGGATAGCTCCAACGATGGCTCACTTGCTTTAACGGGCACGGGGAGTGCTGCCTTCGTTCCTGGTAAATTCGGTTCTGCTGTTGATTTGGATAACAGTGACGGTAATCAGGCTGTCATCAACGTTGGTGATCCGGCTGAGTTCGCTTTCGAGGGCGCAAGTATGTCCATTTCGGCTTGGTACACGACCGAGTCCCTCTACACCAATTGGCAAACTCTGGTCAGCCAAGCTGAAGGTGGAAACTGGCGAATTGCCCGGCATGGGAGTTCGGAGACCAACCTTAAGTATAGTGTAGGTGGCCCTGGTAACGTTGCGGCAAATATCGATCAGCAAGACGAGTCGTGGCATCATGTCGCGGTAACGCACGAGTCTGGTGGCGACATCACGATGTACATTGACGGGGTCGCAGCGGCCACTCAGGCGGAATGGGTCTTGGGGAATGGCGGCGGTCTTATCATGCAGATCGGTGGCAATGCCCAAGCAGCGGGAAGGGGATGGGACGGGAACATCGATGATGTCGCCATCTGGGATCGCCCTCTGACTACGGAAGAGGTGGCCTCAATCTGGAATGAAGGCACTGGAGCGAGCATCGCAAGCCTTACCGGAGGCACGACCGATCCCTTCCAGATCGTGGATATCGCGCAAACTCGCACGGAGGATAATATCCTTGTCGACCTTACCTTTACTTCGAAAGAAGGGAGCTCTTACTCGGTCTTTGCCACCAACGATCTCTCTCTCGCTCTGACAAGCTGGAACGAATTGAGTGACAGTTTCCCCGCTGCGGTCGAAGCCACGACCACCCTCTTTCCTGTCAATTTCAATGACCTAGGTCTGCCGCTGGACGATCAACAGTTCTTTGTGGTCGTGAAAAATTAGGAAAAGGCACCTCCGGTAAGCTCTCGGATGATTGAGATTCCTTGCTAATTCAGGGAGCGTATCTTTCGGGTCTGAGAAAAGGGCGTTATTTGGATGAGGGGAATCTCTTCGCTCCGTTGGACCCGGCGTTTTCTATCGGACTTGGGTGAAGATTTTCCAGAGAACAGCAAAGAATTCAGGCCATGTCGAAACTGATTCCGTTCCTCGTCAGCATCCTGTTCTTAGTGAGCTGCGGTGATGATGAGCCTAGCAATGCCGGTCCTCCTGAAAAGGACGGCGAAGCGAAGGTCGAGGCAGCGGCGCCATTTCCCCGGCCGACAAACCTCGCTTCATTGGATCTCGCTGGTGACCGTCAGTTGATCGCGCCACTCGCTGACGCTTATCGCCGAATTGATGCCACCGTCGATGGTTGGGAGAGCGAGGCTTTTAGCGAGAAGGCGGCAAGCCAACTGGACCGTCTTGCGGAATCACTTCAGGAGAACGACACCACTGCCTCGGGTGCGCTCTCCGAGAGCTCAATCGAAAGACTTGCAGCTTTGGTAACGGCTGATTTTCGCTCCAGCTCGCTCCGTCCCCAGCTTGCCGAGGTGCGCAATCGCGACGGGCTCCTTGTTTCCCGATTCGACCCTTCTGACCCGCCGGCCAGTGAAGACCGGGGCACATCGAACCAAGGCAAGGATGGGTTTGTCGCTGCGATGAAGGAGCTCCTGAGGCCGGGAAATCTCAAGGCCGTCACTCACGCCAAATTCAAGGTGAGTCATGTCGAGGTCACGGACAACAAGGCAAGGACCCGTGTGTTGGTGCAGCTCGACGGACCATCCGCCTCCACTCCTGGCATAACCCAGATCAATGCCATCTGGGATTGTTCGTGGAGCAACAATTCGACTGAGCAACCTCTGTTGGTGGCGATTGAGGTCGTTGAATACGAAGAGGTGATCAAGCAGGGCAAGACCCTCTTTTCGGACATGACTGAGGCGGTCGTCGGCGACCTCGACTCGTTTCGCAAGCACTATGCCTTCGGGGTGGATCATTGGCGACTGAGAATACCTGCGCAGCTTGGGATGGCCGTGACGGGTCATCACGGCCTTGCGGTGGGGGATGTCAATGGCGATGGGTTGGAGGATGTCTACCTCTGTGCTGATGGGGGCTTGCCGAACCGGCTCTTGGTTCAGGAGCCGGACGGTCGCTTCCGTGATGCCACTCCGGAGAGTGGTGCCGATTGGTTGGACTCAAGCGCAAGCGCTCTCTTACTGGATCTCGACAACGATGGTGATCAGGATTTGGTGGTGGGCTTGGCTTGGCATGTTGTCTTGATGGAAAACGATGGCAGTGGGCGTTTTAGCGAGAAGGCGGTCTATCAATCCCGGGGCCAAATCCTTTCGATGGCGGTGGCTGACTTTGACCAGGACGGGGATCTCGATCTTTTTTTGTGTGGCTATCAGGGCGACGGCGAGGAACTTCGAGAGGGGGCCCTTGCGATGCCCATTCCTTTTCACGATGCCAACAACGGCGGGGCCAACACCCTCCTGAAGAATCAAGGAAGCTGGAAGTTTGAAGACCAGACCACGAGCAGTGGCTTGGATCAGAACAACCAGCGCTTCAGTTTTGCGGCGGTGTGGGAAGACTATGACAACGATGGCGATCTTGATCTTTACGTCGCGAACGACTTTGGCCGCAATAATTTGTATCGTAATCAAGAGGGTGTTTTCACCGATGTGGCCGCAGCGGCGGGGGTCGAAGATAAGGCAGCCGGGATGTCTGCGGGCTGGTCGGATGTCGATCACGACGGCCACATGGATCTCTACATCAGCAATATGTTTTCCAACGCAGGCAACCGAATCACCTATCAAAACCAGTTTAACGCCCATGCTGGGGCAGGGGACAAAGCGGACTTCCAGCGATTTGCACGCGGCAACACCCTCTTTCAGAATCTCGGTAATGGGCAGTTCTCCGATATCAGCGAACCTGCGGGCGTGACGATGGGGCGGTGGGCGTGGGGCTCCGTGTTCGCTGACTTCAACAATGACTCACTGGAGGACATCATCGTTGCCAACGGTTTCATCACTTCGACCGATACCGGCGACTTGTGAAGTGTCTATTGGCGACAGGTCGTGTCGCAATCCCCTCTGACCGCTACCAAGGTTGGGATTGATCGATACATGCAAGGTTGGAAGTCGCTCAACCGCTTCTTGCATGAGGATCGCAGCTTCAGTGGGCACGAACGCAACTCGGCCTTCCTGAACCTCGGCAACAGGCGTTTTGCCGATCTGTCCGCCGCCAGTGGCTTCGGTTTTTTTGATGATGCCCGCGCGGTCGCGACCTTCGACTGGGACTTCGATGGCGACCTCGATTTTTGGATCGCGAACCGGACGGCACCGCGCATTCGCTTCCTGAAAAACAACAATACTGGGAGGAATCATTATCTCGCTCTCCGTTTGGTTGGAAATGGCAAGACCACCAATATCGACGGCATCGGGGCGCGCGTTGAGGTGGTCATTAAAACTGGCCCGGACAAAACGACGCTCATCAAAACACTCTATGGTGGCAATGGCTTTTTGTCGCAATCTTCCAAATGGCTCCATTTCGGACTGGGCGCGGCCGACGTGATCGAGTCACTGGTCATCCACTGGCCCGGGGGTGCCAGACAGGTCGTGCGTGCTGTTGATCTTGATCGCCATTACCTTGTCTCCCAAACCACCGGAAAATTGACGGTCTTCAAGAAGCCTGTCACCACGCGCGTTGACTCGAGTTCGGTGCTTGCGCTGCCGGTATCTGGCGAGGCGGCGCGCATTGTCTTACCTTCCCGCCTTCCGCTGCCGGCGCTGACATACGAGACGTGGGAAGGTGACCCGGTTTCAATGGCAGGTGCCCAACCCTCGCCCTTACTCGTTAACATTTGGGCGAGTTGGTGTCTGCCGTGCTGGCAGGAGTTCGCGCAGTGGACGGAAGAGGCGGATGCCATCAAGGCCTCGGGCCTTCGGATTGTGGGCTTGAACGTGGATGAGGTTAGCTCAAATTCAGAGGAGAATCAGGATCCCCGCCCTCGCCTGACCAAGATGGGGTTTCCATTTGAAACAGGGCGAGGCGATCGCGTCTTACTGGATACCCTCGATGCCTTTCAACGTGCCACGCTCGACCGTTGGCGACCGCTGCCGGTGCCGACAAGCGTTCTTGTCGATGAACGCGGGCGGGTCGCGGTCATTTATCGAGGCCCCGTGGAAGTCGCTCAGTTGCTCGCGGATGTCAAACTGTTGAAGGCCTCGCCTGAGGCGCTTCGCGAGGCGGCCGTGCCCTTTGCGGGGCAGTGGTTTGATCCAGTGCCTGTCGCCAACCCCGGCACGGTTTCGGCGCAGTTTATTGACCTGTCGATGATTGGTCACGCTTACCGATATCTCCTGGGCTATGCCGAGCAATTCGCGGGTCTCGAATTGTCACCCGGTGAGCGCCGGCGGGTTGGAGATGCCTATTTTACGGCGGCGGTCTTGTTAAAGGAGAACAGCGCATTTGCGCGCGCGGCTGAGACCTTGCAAAAAGGAGTGGCGGCCAACCCCGACGATTTACGAATCCGTGCCCTGCTCGGCGAACTTCAGTGGCGCCAAGGCAATCTTGACGAGGCTGCCCTGCATTACGGTGTTGTCGTAAAAGCGAGGCCTTCTGATTTTGTGATGCTCCGAAAATTGGCCTTGGTCTATCTCAAGCAGAAAAACTACGCCGCCGCCCTCCCCTTACTGGCGCGAGTGACCCGCGCCCAACCCGGCAACGCCGTGGCCCACGTCAACACTGCGTCAGCTTGGTTAGGATTGAAGGACCATGGCAAGGCGGTGTCCTCTTACCGGACGACGCTTAAAATAGCACCTCGCATGCCCAAGGCCTTGAATAATCTGGCGTGGATTCTCGCGACTCACCCCGATCCAAAAATTAGAAGTGGCGCCGAAGCTGTCACGGTAGCAGAACATCTGTGCGAACTTAGCAAGTATACCTCCCCGGTGAGCTTGGATACCCTCGCTGCTGCCTACGCGGAAGCAGGGCGTTTCGCGGAGGCCCTCGTCACGTCTAAAAAAGCGATTGGCCTCCTTTCTCCCTCGGCGGAGGCGGTGCAGGTTCGAGATATGAAACGGCGACGAGAGGGTTACCAACAGAAGAAGCCGTATCGAGACCGCTAACCTGGCGTGCTCTTGAATGCCATTTTAAATGTCGTCTCACGGACAGCAGGCCCTCTCATAGAGAGCGGGAATCCTCCCTGATTCTTGTATGGTTTCCCAATCTCAAAGGGGTGAGCTATCGAAGGACCGAGCAGCGCCCGGAGCTTTAGGCTGGGATAATCGGGGCCAAGCCAAGCGTGATGAATTACCAAAGACATCCCCGCAGGCCGCCGGTCGGTGGCGGAGCTGGAAAAAGGGGCCTCGGGAAAATCAAGCGTGAAGCGACCCGTTTAGCTCGTCCCCTTGGAGTTTTAGACACTCACGAAAAGCAGGTATCTTGTCCAATTTCCTGGCACCACTTCAGGATGCTTTCGTGACGAATCACGAGGAACTGGACTAAGGGCTGGGGCGTTTGGACCTCGGTGTCGTCAGGACTCTGCCTGGGATCAATGGATGGATGAAGACCCAAAATTAGGGATGATTCATACGCCTTATTTTAC
This sequence comes from Akkermansiaceae bacterium, assembly GCA_047634075.1. Lineage (GTDB taxonomy): Bacteria > Verrucomicrobiota > Verrucomicrobiia > Verrucomicrobiales > Akkermansiaceae > SW10. Next base: position 12,558 of record JBLIDI010000018.1, on the reverse strand, counting down.
GGCGGCCGGCCCCCATACTTCCTTCATGACGGCGAAGGCCTTGGGGTCGAATTCCTTCAACTCGGCAGCGACGAAGGGGTAGAAATCATTGTGGTAGAGATAGGCCTCGGTTGCTTCGGCGAAGTATTCCTTGTGATTGGTGGCGGCGTAGTGGCGCACGGTACGGCCGGTGTAGAGTTTCACTTTTTCAAGGATCCCTTTTTCCATGGCAGCATCGTAAGCGGCGATGATCTTCTTGTCATCGAAGCTCAGGATTTGGTCGTGGTAGGCGTGGGCCAATTCGTGGAGAATGACGGCCGGGTGCTTGAGCATTTGATCGCGCGAGTAGAGGGCGGCAGCCCGGGTGATATGGACTTTCTTAGCTAGGCGTGGATCGTATCCGCGACCTTCAAGCCATCCTGCTCCGGGATGGTATTGCATGCCCGTGAGTTCGGGATGTTGATGTTCGAGCCAGATCTCCATGTTCTTCATCTTGGCCAGTGGTTCTTCCGGGAGGAGGATGGAAATTCGTTGCAGATGGTTCGCCAACATCTTGATCGCCTTCTTGCCTTCTTCCTCGTTCTTGCCGCCTTTAAGAAGGGTGGGATCGACATGGACGGTCCAGCCTTCGATATTTTTCTGCACGGGTTCGATCCAGCCGATTTTCTCAGGCGGGACCTCGTTCTTCTTATCGCCAAAGGCAACCCAGGCAGAGGAAGCGAGGACGACGAGCGGGGCGGTCAGACGAAGGAGACGTCGCGAAAAAGAGCGCGGACGCGAAAGGGAGGTGGATTTGGAAAACATAGGGTCAAGGAAGTTTACGGATTCTCGACCCGCAGTATTGCATCGTGTTCTTCGAATCTATTGACTGGAACTTATGAAACGTCTTGAGATTGCCTTAGCGATGATTATGAGTCTGTCTCTCGGGGCAGCCGAGAAGAAACCGAATATTCTCCTGCTCTTTGCCGATGATCTGGGGCGCTATGCTTCAGCCTATGCGAGTGAGGGACAGCCTTCGGTCAACGACATCATCTCAACGCCAACCTTTGACCGTCTTGCGGAGGAGGGTGTGCTCGCGACCAATGCCTTTGTTTCCGCGCCGTCGTGTTCCCCTTGTCGGGCCTCCTTGATCTCCGGGCGTCATTTCTTCACGAATGGTTCGTGTTCGCAATTGCACCACCGGTGGCACGGGCCTGATGAGACTGATCCTTGGAATGACATCACCGGTTATGCCGAGATCCTTCAGAAAAATGGTTACCATATCGGGCTGACCCATAAGGATCATGTGCGCGGTAAGCGCTTCGGACCGCAGTTCAACAAGGCTGGTCGCAAGGTGAATTCGTTCTCGCAGACTGTCAGCAAGTCTAAGGATGTCCCGAAGGGTAAGGAGGCGCTCTATGAAGAATGCCGCGCGAATTTTCGCGACTTTCTTGCCAAGCGTAAAGAAGGGCAGCCCTTTCTTTATCATTTTCATCCCACCAATCCCCATCGTTCGTGGACGAGAGGTTCTGGAAAAAGTCTCTGGAATCTCGATCCCGAAAAGTTAAAGGGCAAGATGCCGACTTTCCTTCCCGATGTTCCGGTGGTGCGTGAGGACTTGGCCGACTATCTCGGCGAAGCGATGGCCTTTGACGAATGTTGCCGTGTTCTCCTCGAGGTGCTCAAGGCGACGGGCGAATATGATGACACGCTCATTGTGATCTCCGGAGATCACGGAGCGCCAGGTTTTCCGCGGGGTAAAACCAATTGTTACGATTTCGGCGCGAGGGTTCTTTTTGCGGCCCGCTGGCCGGATAAGATTCAGCCTGCCCAGACTCTCGATAAGCCCATTTCGTTGATCGATCTCGCGCCGACTTTCCTCGCGGCGGCTGGGGTTGAGAAAGCTGAGACAATGCATGGTGAAAATCTTCTTCCTGCTTTGGGTTCGGGAAACCACTCCGGTCTCCGCTCGTGGGCGCTCATTGGCCGGGAGGTTCATGTCGAGTCTGCGCGCGCCCGCCAGCTGCCTTATTCCATGCGATCGATCCGTAGTGCCGATCACCTCTACATTATCAATTTCACTCCGGACCGCGAGCCCATGGGTGACCTTCTGGCACTTGCGAAAGGCTCTCTTGATTTTGAAGCTCTCGCTAAAAACACCCGTCTCACCTATGCCGATGTTGATGCTGGCCCGACCAAGGCCTTCATGGTGCGCAACCGCGACAAGCCTGAGTTCAAAACGCAATGGGATCTTGGTTTCGGACCACGTCCGGCCGAGGAGCTTTACGAATTAAAAAGCGATCCCCACCAAGTCAAAAATATTGCCGGTGATGCGAAGCATGCTGTGATCAAAGCGACTCTTCGAGCCAAATTGATGGCCGAACTCACCGAACACAATGACCCTCGTCTTAACGGCAATCAATTCGACTACCCGCCTTATTGTAAGCAGGGGCTCGAGGCGAAGTGAGCCACCTTAACCAATCTGTGATTCACCGATGAACTGCGCGATCCCTTCATTGCGATTGGATTCGTGTCGGGGATTTGCGCGATCCCCAAACTTAGCCCACAGAGACTTCTTTGGAAGTCGCTCATCGGTCTTACGATGATTGCGTTCTTGATTTGGATTTTTCTTTATGCAGTCGTGACCGGGAATGTTTAGAGCGCTTTGAGTTCGGGAGTTCTCGTCGTGCAGTCATTTTTCAGGAAAGGTCTGCGGATAGGTCGCGTCAAGGAGGGCATAACACCGCCGAAAATCATTGATGACAGGGTTTTGGCGATCCTCACCGGCTATCAGGGAGACTTGAAACGGGTCCTCCGAATTTTCCTTTACCACCAAAAAGCCCTCCGCGATCTGAGGGGGAGGAGCCACCGGGGATTCGGCGAGGATCGCGGCCACGAATTGACAGATCATTATAAACAGCAGGAGCGGGCCGGCAGCTTGACCTCGCTCTTCTATGAATTGGCATCTGACCTCATCGAGGGATATCTGTTGCTCTCCTCCCATCGGCTCAATCAGATCATGAAGGTGCTGACCATCGTCACGGTGGTCTTTGTTCCTTTCGGTTTCTTGGCGGGAATCTATGGAATAAACTTCGAGAATATGCCCGAGCGTCAAAGCCAGGCGGGATATTTTATCCTTTTGCGAGTGATTGCGACGATCGTAACAACCTTGTTCCGGGCATTCACTCCTAAGAAGTGGCTTTGGGCGAGCGACCAAAGATGGATTGCTTCCATGACAATTAACCTTGCGGTGTCTCGGTGTAAGCTCAACCTAAGCAAAAGTTTTGCGGTCTGTCTTCTTTCCCGTCCCCGGGCGGCGGGCGGAGCCCCTACAACGAACACGAACCAAAAACCAATGACACGTATGAAAGAAACAACCCCAAAGATGAGAGTAGCGATGATCACGATGCTGGTCTTAGTCGGCAGCGCAATCGCCAAGGATAAGCCGCTGAAAGTTTTCATCCTGGCGGGTCAGTCAAATATGGTGGGCCATTCTAGGGGCCATACCACTGCGACCTTGTTCAAGGCAGACGGTCCTAAAGACAAGGAACTCATCCAGTTGGTCTTCAAAAAAGATGCCAAGGCGTCTAAGGCCATGCTGGACGAGCAACTGGCCCGCGCAAGAAGAGGCGATGAATTGAAGAAGAAAATAGAGACGATGACAGATGCCGCTGCAAAAGCGGCCGCTGAAGCTGACGTGGAAAAAATTAAAGCAGCAGGCGAGGCCTACAAAAAAGGGATCGAAGATTCCCTGCGTGTCTCTGATCGGGTTTACATCAATTCGATTTCAGATGGTAACCGAAAGTCAGGAAAACTCAGCATCGGTCATGCGGGTCATGGCCCCACCTCAATCGGGCCGGAATACAGCTTTGGTCTTGCCATCGCAGAAAAAATTGAGGGTCCCATTTTGCTGATCAAAACCTCATGGGGCGGCAAGTCGCTGAACTATGATTTTCGTCCGCCTTCAGCCGGCGAATACCAATTGGATGAAAAACAGAAGGCCAGTGATAAAGTTGATGAGATCAAGGAGAAAGCCAGCCTCAACTACCGCATGATGAATGATGCCATTCATCAAGTTCTTGACAAGCTCAAGGACAACCACCCGGCTTATGACCCGGAAACGGGTTACGAGATTGCCGGTTTTGTTTGGTTCCAGGGCTATAATGATCAGTTTTCGGACGCCTTTCGCGACAACTATAAGGACACTATGGTCCACTTCATCAAAGACGTGCGCAAAGAATACAAGACGCCCGACATGCCCTTCATCATTGGGGTCTTAGGCACGAATCAGACAGAGGAGAAAGTTGCTGAAAACGCGGTTTCGGTTGGCCAACGTGAAGCCGCCAAAGCTCCTGAATTCAAAGACAATGTCCTCGCGGTGGAGAGTTACACTCAATATGCCCTCGATTCCCTCGAGGTTTATAACAAAGGTTGGGCCAAGCATTTCCTGGAGTGGGACACCGTTGGCAGCGACCGCCCCTATCACTACTTGGGCAGTGGTAAATTCTTCGTTCGGCTAGGCGATTCCTTTGCCACCTCGATGGCCGAACTGATCGCAAAACAAAAGTAAGAGGAGGTGAAACCCGATCTCTCATGAAACGATTTGTAATTGCGATCCTGCTCTTGGCTCTGCCCATGGGCGCGTCAGCTAATACCCTGCCGGCCGGTAAGGATACCAAGGACATCATGGTTGGCGTGACCGGAATGTTTGTCGCCCTCAAGGATGGGGAACTGCAGGTGACGCAGGTCACCCCGGAGACCCCGGTGGCCGGGACGCTTGAGAAAGGGGACGTGCTCTTGGCGGTCGACGGAAATTCGCTGGAGATCCAGGACCCGCGCCACCCGCTCGGCGTTGCGCTCAACGCGGCCGAGGGACGCGACGGAAAGATGAAGTTCTCGATCAAGCGCGACGGGGCGAAGATGACGGCGGTGGTTCAACTTAACCCGATCGGCAGCTACGGCCCGACTTATCCGGACGAGTGCAAGAAGTCGCAGAGGATCGTGAATGAGACTGCCGCCTTCATCTTGAAGCACGGCGGGCCGGGCGGCGGGATCAATGGGAACCTCGAGGCCTTGTTCCTGCTGTCGACCGGCGAAAAGAAATACCTGCCGGCCGTTGAGAAATACGCGGTTGATTTGGCTGCGAAGGGGCCCGGGACGAGTACTTGGTCGATCGGCTACAGCGGGATTTTTCTGGGCGAATACTATCTCGCTACGGGCGACAAGCGGGTCCTGCCCGCACTCGAGGCCAGGTGCAAGACCCTCAGCGACGGCCAGTATTTTGGCGGCTGGGGGCACGGGACAAACAACTGCGGGCCGGGCTATGTCACCGGCGGATTACTGCATGCCGCGGGCGACCAGGCCCTGACGACTCTGGTCTTGGCCCGTGAGTGCGGGGTGCAGGTCAATGAGAAGACCTATGATGACGCGCTGCGTCTCTTCTTTCGCTATGCCGGACGGGGCGGCGTGCCCTATGGGGACCATCACCCCGAGTTGTGGTGGTCGTCGAATGGCAAGAACGGCGGCTTGGCCTCGGCCCTGACGCTGCTTCCAGACAAGAAATTCCAGGCGGGCGCCCAGTTGCTGGCCTTGGCCGAGACCGACACCTATTTCGGTTGCGAGGGCGGGCATGGCTCGTGCTTTGGCAACCAGACTTGGCGGAACATCGTCGATGTGCTCGTCCCCGAGCAGCACAAGAACTCCTACGGGCGTCACAAGGACGAGATGATCTGGTTCTACGAGCTCTCCCGCATGCCGGGCGGAGGATTCCGAACACCTTGGTTCCCCGGGCACGGCACGATTGGCAAGGCGCCCCTTTATCAAACCGGCCTGATTGCGATGTCCTACACTTCGTATCTCAAGAACCTGCGGATCTGTGGCAAACCGCGCACCGAATTCAGCGTCCCGCACAAGCCGACTGCGGTCGAGCGCTCGCTGGAAACGGACGACTTCCATCGGGTCGACTTCATCGACGGGGTCGTGATCGCGGAGCAACCGCACGAGATCGCGGCGGTGTTCCAAACGATCTACAAGGAAGATGGCACGATCCAGTCGAGCAATGCCAAGGCATCCATCAACGACAAGCGGAAGAAACAGATGCCGGTTGAGTGGTATGCCAAATTGATGCGGCACTACTCGCCGACGGTGCGCGACTGGGCGGCCCACGGACTAGGTTTTCAGGGGAAAAAAGCGATCCCGGAAATCAAGAAAGCCCTGGCAAGTCGCGACGGACGCCTCCGCGTGGCGGGCCTCGATGCCATCAGTTGTGCAACCGGCTGGGGCATCGGTAAGACGACTTCGAATATCACCCCGGAGATGATCAAGGTGCACTTCCTGCCTCAAATTCTCAAGCCGCTCAAGAATCCCAAGGCGCCGATGTGGGAGAAGCGGCACGCCCTCATGGCACTGAGTTGCTGTGACGCGGCCGTCATCAAGGATCACCTAACCGTGGTCACGCCCTACCTCGGCAACCGGGAATGGTGGCTGCGGGCTGCCGCGTTTACGGCCTTGCTTCCGCTGATCCCGGAGACCGAGACCTTCCGCTCTGCCTTGCCCGCGATGCTCGCGAGCTACGACGCCGATAGCAACCTGCCGAGCCGCCGCTGGGGCGCGACGAGCCTCTTCAAAACAGCCATCGCAAAGAACCCGGAACTGAAGGACGAACTCGTCGCTGGGATGGCCAAGTCACTCGACAAGCTCGAACTCCGCGAGGGCTTCAAGCAGCCCATCGACCGGAACAATATCTTCGAGACGCTGCGCTACATCAACATGCAGAAGCATCCGGAACACGCAATTCCACTCCTCCCGGCGATCGAGCGGATCTACCCGTCAATGGCCGCGTTGCCGGCGAGTTGGACGATTCTCGGTGCCGGCTGGGGAAACATCGGCCTGGCGAAGGCGGCTGCACAGCTGGGCGAAGACGGCAAGCCGTTCATCGCCAGCATGAAGCGGATCGAGTCGAACCTCGAGGTCCGCTGCGCCAAGAAAGATCACCAGGGAGCCACTCTGCAGAAGGCCCTCGATGCGCTCAAGAAGGCCGTGAAGGACTGGGAGGAGAAATTCGGCGAAGTTCGTTGAATCATGACACAACCAACTTGTATTTTACTGCTGTTCTTCATTTTCTGCGTCCCCGCCTTCGCGCTCGAGCCGGAGGCTCGGGGTGAATCTGGTGCAAAGCCTGCGGCCGAAAAGGTGCGCGTGCTCAGCTATAATATACACATGTGGCAGATCGGGGTCGATGAACTGGCTGCCGTCATCCGCAAATCCGAGGCTGACATTATCGGTCTGAACGAGGCTTGGGATGAGAAGCGAAATGAAGCGATTGCCAAGGAGCTGGCATACAATTCTGTCTTCGGTGGTTGTTCCCCGACTGGGAAAGCCTCGGCGAAAGCTCAGTTGCTTGAGGGATTACGGTCTCTCCTCGAGAAGAATTCCGATCTGCGAATGGTCATTCGCTTCGAGATGCATAAGTTTACTGAGCATAAACTTCTGATAGCGTGCACCTTCGGGGTCATTCATGAGGCGGCTGACTTTGAAGATGTGGTCCACCGTCATGTCAAAGCATTCCTGTTCAATCCGCGTGACTTCCCGATGGGCTTCTCCAATGGCTTGGGCGGTGAGGGGAGTCTCAGAATCCGGAAGTTCAATGAGCTTTTTTTTTGCGGATTGGAGCTCGCGATATTTTTGTTCCCTCATCGGGTGGTAGGCCCTGTGTGAGTGTTGCACAGCAGCCATTTCTTCCCGGGAGAGGTCGAAGTTCAGATTGACCCAACTCAGGGGGTAGTGCTGATGAGGAAAGGTTGCGGGAGTCGAGGCATGGGTGGCGTAGTGAAAGTAAGCCCAGTAGCAAGCCGCGCAAACGGCAAAAATGACCGAGAGGGATTGTAGCGTGTTCTTCATAAGAGATTCCGCTTATTCCGACAGAAGAACTCCGGAATGCAGAGGATAGATCAACTTTATGTAGGCCACCTCAGCTTCATTTAAACGAGATTCATTGACGCCGTCGGCGTGCAGGTGGGCCAAGCCAACACTCACGCCCATCATGGTGAGGCCTGTCGAAACGGTGGCCTTCGTGCCGGAGAAAAAGCGTTCGACGGTGTTGCCAAACCGGGTCAGGAGCCCCTCGCTGAAATGGCATTCTTCTTTTTCAATACGAGCCCAAACGGCTCGCTTGAGAGTGTTTTCGGCGAGCGCGGGGGATTCCCACTTTTGGAGCAATCGCTCCAGGTTCCCGTCATTATTTTGAGTATCCACTCAGGTGAAACACCACGAAGAGCACTTACCCCTGACTCTTTTCGCTCTTTTTTGGGTCGCGAAGAATTCCGTAAATTCTCAAGGGGCGCGCCCTGTCTGCGGGGTCTTACCTAACAACACAGGTCAAAACTGTCATCTAAAAATTATGGATATCACAAAAGTCATTGCCGCAATGGCAATCGCATCTTCAGGAAGTTTTTGCGGCGCGGAAGCCAATCGAGAAATCGCCGAAATTAAAGAACGTCTTTCGGGTCATCAGGCTCACCTCGTTTCGATGTCGGCACCCAAAACCCCGGCTCCGGCGAGTGAAGAAATGAAGACCCGGTCCAAGCACATGAGTCTTTGGAAGCGATCGTGACCTGTCCTGCGCCTGCGCCCGCACCGGGCGATCGTACGAGGTTGAGAGGTGAAATTTTACGATTCGTTATCGGTGGCATCTGTGGCGTGTTCGATGATGGGTTGGCGTTGTCCTCTCACTGTGACAGGACTCACGCAAGCCTCTCCGGACGCGCGGAAGGCTTTCATTGATTGGCTAGATTCCATGAAGAAGCGCGGTATTCTTCCTCTCCGATCTAAATAATGTCCACACGTAAACCAAGCGATGAAGATTTGATGCGCCTTATGGGTGAAGGTCATGATTTGGCCTTGAATGATCTCATGAAGCGTTGGCAAAAACCGCTCCTCAGCTTCACAAACCGTTACACCCAGAATACGAGCGAAGCGGCTGATCTCGCTCAAGAGACTTTTGTGAAGGTTTATCAAAATCGCGCGAAGTATCGCCATGAAGGTAAGTTCTCGACCTGGATGTTTACGATCGCGGTCAATCTTTGTCGGAATCATGCTCGTTGGAAATCACGGCATCCTTCTTTGTCCAGTGCGGAAGCAGATGCCGAACTCAGGGTGAACCTGCCTACGGACGCTGCGACCCGACCGGATTCTCAAAGCATTAGGGGTGATGATGCAAGCAAGGTTCGGGAAGCGATCCAAGACCTTTCCCATGATTTGCGAACCGCTATTCTGCTTTTCGAATACGAAGGGCTTTCCCACACTGAAATTGCCGTCACCTTGGATTGCAGCGCCAAGGCTGTCGAAACACGACTCTACCGCGCGCGCCAAATCCTAAGGGAAAAACTAAAGGATCTCTTGTAACCTCGGCTGTGAATTTTAACTCAATTGAAAACGAGTCGAACTGGTCATCTCTCTTGAAGCCGAAAGGACTAAAATTTACCATGACTCGTGGTCGTGGGTCGCTAATTTATCCAAAGAGGCTGAGGCGTGCTTCCAGGAAGATCGAGCTTAAGGCTTTTGCCATCGCGGCCATTTCCTTGGAAATGTCCTTCATCGTTTTATTCCGTGAATCTCGTAAGAAACGCTCGTGCCCTTGTCCTGAGTGAGACACCGCGAGAGCGAGCACCCCCTCAAAAAATAATCTTTTTTGCGCGAAAATAATGATGGGGCGATCCTGAGATCGCGTCAGCTTTGTGATGGGCTTTCGACACGCTTCGCGATGCCTTTGAGCAAGCTGCCGAAAATATCCGCTCCGGTAATGATGCGTTTTTGGTCGGGAGTCCAGTAGAGGATGACATCGTTATCGACGATGTGGTCATCTTTGTGGTCGGCTTCGACGACGAAGTCACCAAGGACGGTGTCTAAATGGATCTCACTGGATGTGACAATGATCGGGCGATGGCAGTGGCTGTAAACATCGGCTTCGGAGCCATCGACGAAGAGTTGGGTGAGAAAGCTTGTCGTATCCAGAACGAGCACCGGATTGGCGTCGAGGTTTTCGATAATGGCCCATGCATAGGGGTGCTTTTTGAGACGATCGATGAAGATGATCCCTTCCGGTGAATCGAGTTCGGGAAGGATTACGAGATCTAGTTTACTCTCGAAACAATAGATCGTGGATTGGTCGATGGCGCTTCCCTCGGCCGAGATTTCCCGGTCGTCGAGGTCGAGGAAATTGAGGGCTCCCTGTCCTTCATTGGCACTGATTTCTGAGGAATGCTCGTTGATGTGCTTTTCGAGAATAATCTCGAGGTCTCGCTCGCGATAAAAGACAGGACCCTCAGGGCCGATCCAACCATCGAGCATTATGGAGCTCGCTTTGGCGATAGGGAAGAGGAGGATTTGATAGAAGCGTATCACCGGTGAGATGTAGGCGCCGACCCGCAAGGCGTTGCGGGAAAAGTAAGCTTGCGGAATAATCTCGCCAAAGAAGGTGATGCCCACAGTGGAAAAGATGAAGCCGCCTATACCCGCAAAGACGCTTTCACTGAGCAAAGCGAGGAGGACGTTGGCGCTCACGTTCCCCCAGAGGATGGTGCAGAGGAGAAGGTTGGAATCCTTGCGAAGGCGAAGAACCTTTAAGGCGGCTTTGCTGCCATTTTCAACTTCAGTCTCCAGGCGCATGCGCCCAAGCGAGAAGAAAGCAAGATTCGCCCCGGAGAACATTGCGGAGTGGCAGATGCAAACGAGGATGCCGAGCCATACGAAGAAATCCATTGATCAGGGTTGGGTCATGGGTATGAAGGTGGCGCTTTTGTAGCGAGGAGGATCGATCATGATTCGTCAGATTCCTCCGCAAAAGGGTGATAAGGGACTGGGTGGTCGTCAATATCGCTTTCATCATCGGGGAGGGTGAGATTGGAACGAGCGATTTGGTCACTGGCTTGGTCGAGATCGGAGAAGACCGCGATATGGAAGAGGCCATCCCCTTCATCAGCGAGTCCCTCGTTGGTGCGCCCAATCACGACTCCTTCCCGGGTCGCGGTAATGGGCGTCTCCGCTCCGCCGAAGGGGTCAGCGAGAAATCCCAGAACAGAATCTTTAGCGACCGTTTTCCCAAGCGGAACGAGCGAGGTGAAGAGCCCTCCGATAGTGGCTCGCTCCCAGTAGCTCTTTTTACAAACGATGGAATCGGTTTTTTTCCCTCTCCCTCTCCCTTTGGCGGCAGTCAGGAAGCCGAGGTGACGCATCACATTTAAGATACCCTGGACGCCATGGCGAATGGAAGGGGCATCAAGCCGAAGGGCTTCACCACTTTCAAAGAGGATGACCGGTTTACCAGCTTCATGACAAAGGGTTCGCATGGAGTTCGATCTCAGCGGCGCCTGAAGGGTGACCGGTGCGTTGAAAATGTCCGCCAACTCGAGCGATGCCTTGTCACCGGTGGTGACTCGAATCTGGGGAAGATTTGGTCGGTTGACGGCTCCGGTGTGGAGATCAATGACGGCATCACAGCGCGGGACCAGTTCTCCTGAGACAACTCTGGCGAGCCTCGATCCCAAGGAGCCTGTCGCGGATCCCGGGAAGAGGCGGTTGAGGTCGCGGCGGTCCGGAAGGTAGCGGGAACGGTTCAGAAAGGCGGGGACATTCAAGATGGGCACGGCAAGGAGAGTGCCGCGCATCCGCTTGAGTGATTTTGATTTCAGAAGGCGACGAATGATCTCGGAGCCGTTGATTTCATCACCATGGATACAAGCCGTGATCAGCAAGGTGGGGCCGGGTAAGCGGCCGTGAATGACGGCGAGGGTGAGATCGACCGGCGTATTATTTGTGAAAATACCAACCGGCAAATTGACGAGAGCACTCGATCCCGGAGGCACATTTGTGCCCTGAATCTTGAAGGGTTCACGTTTGCTTTTTTGGGGACTCATTTAGCCTTGTCCCCGCGTTTTTGTTTTACCGGCGGAGGCGTTATTTTCGATGAACTCGATGATGGTTCCCGCGACGTTTTTCTTGGTGGCGATTTCAATGCCCTCCAATCCTGGGGAGGAATTGACCTCCATCACGACAGGCCCGCTGTTCGCGCGCAGGAGGTCGACGCCGGCGACATTGAGACCCATGATCTTCGCGGCGAGAACGGCCGTGGCGCGTTCCTTCGGTGAGATCTTCACGAGGGTGGCATTACCGCCACGGTGGAGATTGGAGCGGAATTCGCCCTCGCCGCCCTGACGCTTCATGGCGGCAACGACTTTCCCTCCAACGACGAAACAACGGATGTCGGCTCCGCCGGCTTCTTTCACGAATTGTTGGACCAGGATGTTGGCATTGAGGCCACGGAAGGCTTCGATCACGGACTCGGCTGCTTTTGTGGTTTCAGCGAGGACGACGCCAACCCCTTGAGTACCCTCAAGCAATTTAATGACGACCGGAGCACCGCCGCAGGATTTAATAAGGGCACCGGTCGCTTTGGTGTCATGGGCGAAGGTGGTGACGGGGAGACCGACTCCTTTGCGGGAGAGAAGCTGGAGCGAGCGTAGTTTGTCGCGGGAGCGTGAGATGGCGACCGACTCATTGACGGAATAAGTGTTCATCATTTCAAACTGCCGGACCACGGCGGTT
>JBLIDI010000017.1:0-25045 GCA_047634075.1 Akkermansiaceae bacterium | reverse complement strand
TGGTGTTTCCGGCGGGTCGGCCCGCCTTGAGGGAGTGCTCGGAATTGAGGGCGGCGCGGAGTTGATCGATCTCGAATTTGGTAGTGGCGGTCCGGATTTCAAGACTCCGGGTGACCGCATCACGAGGAGAGCAAATATGAGGAGAGTTCATGACCCGCCTAACTTGGGCATTTTAGGGTAAATGTTTAGCGGAAATGGAAAAACGCCCTAGCCATGGGCTTTCAAGCCCTTGCGAAACAAACGCCCTGCGGTTTTGACGGCGAGGCGGATATTCTCGTTGACGGTGAGCCACGGGAGGAGAGAGTAATTTTGGAACATGAGGCCAAGATCGGGGCCGGGTTTTTTGATGACTTTGCCGTCCATGCGGACTTCACCGGTGGTGGGGTGTTGGAGGCCTGAGAGGAGGGAGATGAGGGTGGACTTTCCTGAACCGGAGAAGCCGATGAATTCGTTTTCCTCAACGGAGAGATTGATGTCCGAGAGAACGTGGGTCCGGTTTGAGACCGGGTCGAAGGAGGCGGAGACGTTGTTGATTTCGAGGAAGCTCATGAGATCTTTTTTTGGAATTTCTTAAGCGGTGGCGGACCCGTCATCGAAGGAGACGAGCTTCTGCAGAATGATCATGACGCGATCGAGGAAGCAGGCGATGAAGCAGGCGATGAAGCAGGCGATGAAGCAGGCGATGAAGCAGGCGATGAAGCAGGCGATGAAGCAGGCGAGAAAGATGTTGGCAAAGGACTGGGAGGAACCGTTCTGATATTCATCCCAGACGAACTTGCCGAGGCCATCCGAGGAGGAGAGGGCCTCGGCGGCGATGAGGACCATCCAGCCGACTCCGAGTGAGATGCGCAGGCCGGCGAAGACGAGCGGGAGGGAGGAAGGAATGATGATTTTGAAGAGGCGTGACCAGAAGCCGAGTTTGAGGACGCGGGCGACATTGAGGTGGTCCTTGTCGATGGCGGAGACCCCGAGCGCGGTGTTCACGAGGGCAGGCCAGAGGGCGCAAATCGCGATGGTGCAGGCTGAGAAAATCATAGCCGGGTTCGTATTGAGTGAAGCGATAGGGTTTCTTGATCCAGCCGAACCAGTAGTCCTGGTTGAGGGTGACGAAGACGGTGGCGAGGGAGCGCTTGGTTTGCCAGAAGATGGTTGCGGTGGGGCGAATTTTTGCTTGTCGACTGAGGCTGCGGCTTCCGTTGTGGTGACAATGGACTTTGATTTCGAAAGGATCATTTGGGGGTCCTTGGAAGCGGTGAGGGCTTTCTCGTCTTCGGCGAGTAGAAGCGTTTTTTGACCTCTTTGTTAGAGGTGGTGAGAATGGCGAAGCGCTTCTTGAAGTGTTGAATTTCATCAGCTCCTTCTTCGGATACCTTTGTGGAAACGATCTCGAGCTCGGTCGACTTAAGTTCGAATTCTGCGAGGAGGCCTTTCACTTCTTTAATTCGGTTGAGTCGCTCTTGTCCGGTGAGTTCGTAGTCTTCCATCTTTTCGTCTTCACGCTCGCTGAAGCGGGAATTTTTTTCGTAGGAGTCCCAGACCATGGAGGGGGTAGGGACGGTGCCTGATTTAGTTTTGTGAGTGGGAGCAACGACGCTCCAGATAAAGATGGAGAGAGAGACGAAGATGATGGGAAGGATCATGAACTTCCCGATGTCGCTGAGTTGTTTCTTGGCGTCTTCTCCGAAGGCGAGGCGGACCGGGGGGGCAAAGACCTTGAAGCCGCTGAGGTCGATGAATTTGAGGAGACCGTACTTGATTTTGTCTTTTGTGGAATCAGCCATTTGAGAAGGGAAATTTGGGCCGGTGGATTGACCTGAGAGGAACCGTCGGGCGCTCGAAAACAGGTCGAGGGCGCGGAAAAAAGTGATGATTGGGCCCCGGGATCTCAGGCGGCCCGATCATGGAAAGGGCGGTCGCAGGATCAGTTCTTGTTACGGATGGCGTGCGTCTTGAGGTATTCGAGAGGCTTCTTGCCATCGTATTCAATGCCGTCGATGAATTTGATGGTGGGGTCCTTAGAGCCGTCGAAGTCAGGCATCTCGCGCTTATCGGTCTTCTGGAAGAAGAAGTGGCCGGTCATGGAGTTCCTGATGATATCGTAGTTGTGCGTGGAGACCGGGAAGACCATGGGGAGTTGTTTACCGGAGTTTTTGGCAGCATCGACGATGGGCTTCAGTGAATCTGCGGTGATGGGATGTGGGGGAGTATCGGACTGAAGGTTCTCGTCGTTCTCTTGCATCCCTTCCCAGATCTCGTTGGAGACGGTGATGGCGTTGTCGAGGAGCTGTTTCCAGTTCGGCTGGGCGATCACTTCGACGGAGAAGCCTTCCGCTTCGAAGAAGCCTTTTTCCTTGGCGATCACGATGGGTGCGCAATCGGTGAGCTTAATGAATCCGAACTTTAGGGAATCTTTTTCAAGCGCGAGCTCGGTGGTGCCGGTCGAGGTTGGAGCATGAGGGGTGGTGGGTGTTTCCACCGGGGTGGTGCGCGTTGTATGGGGAGCTGGCTCTGTTACCGCCGTATCGGTTGTAGCGGAACTGCCTGGGTCGTCCTTACATGAGCACAGGGCGAGTGCGGTGAGTGAGAGGAGTGTGGCTTTGCGTATCATGGTGTCTGTCCCGCGGTGGGGACCACCCCATGAGCCGGTTCCATACACTAAAGATTTTTAAGAAAACCTATCACCCATGATTTCCGTTCATGTTTATTTTTGACGGAACTCATGATTATTTGCGTTATTCGACCACTAATGAGGCTTAAAAAGTCTTACTTGTTGATTATCAGTAGTTTAAGTGGTAAATACTGTCGCCCCTTTTGAGGCCAGATCATTTGAGAATGAAGAAGAATCACGTGATGCAAGAAAAACATTCATGACGGGGTTGACACACTCTCTTTCTTTGGTGTCACGAGTATTAAGGAGTTTGACGACCTCTCCACGATGGTGAGGAAGGGGGCGGTCACGAATGCTAAGGGCGACGACATTTCTTCTTTCATTCTGGCTGGGCTTGAGCGGGGATAAATGCTCCGCGAGATGTCACGGGAAAGATCTTCGGTTTGTCAGTTCATCAGATAGGGTGACGACACCGTGAATTTTGTAACAACCGTATGAATGTCGACACGAGCTCAATGAGCCTTTTTGAACGGAGGCTCAGCCTCTGGGTGTTTTTGTGTATCGTAGCGGGAATCGCTCTGGGCAAGGTGACCCCGGGCATCACCCAGACCCTCGATGGCATGTCTATCGTCGTGAATGGCGCACCAGTGGTTTCCTTGCCAATCGCGGTCTGCCTCTTCTTCATGATGTA
This sequence comes from Akkermansiaceae bacterium, assembly GCA_047634075.1. Taxonomy (GTDB): domain Bacteria; phylum Verrucomicrobiota; class Verrucomicrobiia; order Verrucomicrobiales; family Akkermansiaceae; genus SW10. Next base: position 21,746 of record JBLIDI010000017.1, on the reverse strand, counting down.
CCCAATCATGGTGAAGATCGACTTTGGCAAGGCGATCAAGGCGGGCGGGAATCTGAAACCGGTTTTGCTGACGCTGGTGGTAAACTGGGTGATCAAGCCCTTCACGATGTTTGGGTTCGCGGTGCTCTTCCTAGGCGTGTTTTTCAAAGATTTCCTTCCGGGCACCGAGATCGTGAAGGACGGCACGGAGGTTGAGCTTTATCGGTCGTATATTTCGGGAGCGATCCTGCTCGGGATCGCGCCCTGCACCGCGATGGTCCTGGTTTGGGGGTCTTTGGCAAGAGGAAATCAAGGGCTTACCTTGATCATGGTTGCGGTGAATTCCCTGCTTATGCTTGGGCTCTATGGCGTGTTGGGTGGGTGGCTTCTGGGAGTGAATCAGATGCCCGTTCCTTGGGAGACCTTGTTGCTCTCGGTATTGATCTACGTTGCGCTCCCTTTGTTCGCCGGATATTTTTCACGAAGGTGGATTCTTAAGGTGAAAGGGCAGGAGTGGTTTGAGGACCGCTTCCTTCAGTATCTTTCCCCGGTTTCCATCGTGGCTCTGCTGGCGACTTTGGTCCTTCTTTTCAGCTTCAAAGGTGCCACTATTTTGGAGAATCCTCTCACGATTCTCTGGATCGCGATTCCACTGGCTCTTCAAACAGTTTTCATTTTTGCGATCACTTATTTGGCGGCCAAGATGCTCAAGTTCCCCTACGAGGACGCGGCCCCTTCCGCGATGATTGGAGCCTCGAATCACTTTGAAGTTGCGATCGCCACGGCAGTCATTCTTTTTGGTCTCGGTTCGGGTGCCGCCCTCGCGACGGTGGTCGGAGTGTTGATTGAAGTTCCCCTCATGCTCTTACTGGTTGGCTTTTGCAAAAAGACGACCCACTGGTTTCCGAAAAGTCAGCGATAGTTCAGTTTGAGCAGGGGATCACTGGTCATGTGGACTGCTTTGGGACACCACAAATATTACGGAGAAATGCTGTAATATTTACCCTGTTCTTTGGAAGGCTGAGCGAGAGTGGATTTGGCGGCGATATTCTTAAAAATCTATAAATAAGTGTTTTAAGAATTTTGTGAAATAAGGGTGAATCCTCTTGGCATGGGCGATGCACCCTGGTGGACGCGATGAAACACCTTTTTGCCTACGTCTTGGTTGCCATGCAGTTTTTTATCCAATTGGCACAGGCCCAACTCGATGCTCATCAATTTATTCCTCCAATCTACTACGGTCTTGCCAACGGAGGAGGACACACAGGAGATTTTGACCGACACTACCTTGTCCCTTCGACACCCTCAAAGGAGTCGGTGGCAGTGACCGTGACCGATGGAGCAGGTCACGTAATTCTTGACACCTCCCTCTCCAACTCGTCTCCAATGATTCATCTGCTGGGGAGACTCGCAAGCGGTGCCGACAAACCGACCTCGCTAACCGGGACCGGCCACGTGATAGGAACCTCAAAATTGAACCGGCCGGTACCCGATGGCTTGATCATCTTTGCCAGTGCGCCGATCTACGCGAACATCCGACATCAGACAGGCTTTCACAGGGAGCATCGCTGACTGCAAAGGGATGTGCGGCTCTTGGTCGGGAGTTCCGGGTTGCGACGATGCGGAACAACAATAGCCTCTAAGACTAGTGCTCGGTCTTCTTCTCTGCGATGGCGATAGAAGATAACACCGTCGTGGAAATTGATGAGATAAAGGCGGGCATTGTTTTTACCGACACTCCCGCCTCGGGGTCCATTCTCACAGGTGATAAGATCACGGTCACCCTCCAGCGCGGTGAGTCCTACGTCGTCGGCATCAAGCTCGACCAATACGCCGCCCAGGGAGGAACGGCCCCCTCGACCCTATCAACGGGACCCGGGTGCGCTCATCCAGGCCCATCGTGGCGACTCAAGAGAATACCAATATTTTCGTCAACGGTGATCTTTCTCCCATCAATTCAAAACCCCTCAACGCGGGGGATTACTTTTTTGTCTCAAATCACTACACCGAAGCTGGGACGCTCTACCTCCAAGCTTCCAGGCCCATCCTCGCCAGACCATTGCCGGAGCGAATTCTGCCGCCCCTTCGATTTTAACTTTGCACCTCCCTTCAATCCCGACATCACCAGCAGCGTCGAGTTCATCGCAGTGATCGCGCTCATCGGCGAAGCGACCGCAAACATCGGTGCTGTCCCGGTGCCACCGGGTTACGGTTAATGGCACCAATACCAGCGTCCACTGCGAGCCCTCCGTTCCCGGCCAATTCTACCTCACCGCAAATAGGGGAACTTGTCTCTGGGCTCTCGCTCCCTCCGCCAATCTTGAAATCAGGCAATCCCCCAGAAAGGAAGAGGTTCAGGCCGGAACAGTCGTGACATTTTCGATCGTCGCCTTTGTCCCATATAAAAGTGCAAAAAATACCTGCCTGAGCGAATTGGGTCAGTATTTTTTACGGTCCCGACAACCCCGGCAGTCACTCTCATCCTGCCCCAAGAGTTGATCTTACCGAGGAAAAGCGGGAGGCGGGTGAACTTGGCACCCGATATGCCAACCGAAGAGGGCCGGGCCTTCAATACTCACTCGCTATGAAATTATCTATCCTGTTTCTTACTCTTGCTTCGTCGATCACGGTCCAAGCGTTTTCTCTCGATGGGAAACTCACTGCGCCCGACGGAGCGGCACTCGACCGCTTTGGAACGGCCGTCGCTGCTAATGACCGTTTCATTATCATCGGATCACCCCGCGATGATGACCATGGTTCGGCCTCGGGGTCGGTCTATGTTTTCGACGCCACAACTCGTGAATTCCTCCGCAAGCTCACCGCTTCCGATGGAGCGCGTGGCGATGAATTTGGAGCGGCACTTTCCATCCATGGCAGTCGCGCCTTGATCGGGGCCCGCTTTGATGATGATGGGGGCTCCAACTCCGGATCAGCTTACCTTTTCGATCTCAAGACGGGCTCTCTTATCAAGAAACTCACCGGAGCCAATGTCGGAGATCAATTTGGGAAAGCCGTTGCGATGAACAGCACCCGCCTTGCTGTTACCGCTTGGTTGGCTGATCCCAACGGAGAGTCCTCGGGACAAGCCCATCTCTTCGACTCAGAAGGAGTTCCCCTAAAAATCCTCCTCCCCATCAGCGGACAAACATTCGATCAATTCGGGGCCTCCGCTCATTTCGATGAAACCCACCTCATCATTGGTTCTCCTTTTGAGGACAGCGCCGCGTCTGACAGCGGAGCCGCCTATCTCTTCGACACCAATGGCGGACTCGTCCAAAAGTTTACCGGCGATAACAATTCCGGTGACGTCTTCGGCACTTCGGTCGCCGTCTCCAATGGCAAAGCTCTCATCGGAGCCTCTTTCGCTGACAACACCATCGTCGACAGCGGGGCCGCCTTTTACTTTGATATCGCGGCCGGCGAACTGATTCGTAGGATGACGGCGTCCGATCCCAAGGCATACGATCACTTCGGTATTTCAGTCTCCCTCAACGATCGCTACCTTCTCATTGGTTCTGACTTCGCCGATGGCATCAAAAACGAAGTGGGTCGTGCCGATCTTTTCGGTGCCGCAAAGGGCACTTTGCTTAAGTCTTTCTTCTCACCGGATGCCGCTGCCGCTGACTTCTTCGGCGGTTCTCTCACTCTTCTGCCCGGGAGACTCCTCGCCTCCTCGGTTCAAGATGACGACTCCGGAAGCTCCTCTGGATCTGCCTACCTCATGGGACTCTCCAAACCGGTTCAAAATCTCGCCCTTCACCCTGCCAACGGGGCACTCCAGCTTTCTTGGACTCCCGACCTGAACGCTGCAAACTACCAAATCTCGATGTCCGAGGACCTCAGGAACTGGACTCTTATCGACGATACGGTCACGACGACAAGGTGGATCGTTCCCCGCCAAACCGAGAAGCGGCGCGCGTTCTTTAAGGTGGAAGTTGGCCTCTAAGATCTACTCGCTCCAGCCACCGGGTTCGCTTCGAAACGGACGGTATTTCCCGTTCCCCTGATCCCAGAGATACACGTGCCAGAGGTAGGAACGGAAAACCAACTCGCAGTTCTCGCGGATGAAAAGTTCCTCCCGTGCGCCCGGATATTCCCAACGGATATTCTTTTTTCGGGAGCGAAACTTCTCGCGGTTCAATAAAATCCAGACCCGATCCTCGGTTGCAAAGATCTCCTGCAGCCTCGCTAGTCGATTCACGACCTCGGCATCGCCGTTTCGATCCCTGAGCAGACCCCCATCGGAATAGGCAAAATCATAGAGAATTGGGATAACGAGATCATAATCCACTCTTCCCAACTCCATCTTCGCAGCATGCGGATGAGGCTCGGTGATCATCACCTTGTCGTTCTCCCTGAGGTTCGCTTTGACGTGTTGCAAGCCCGAGATGGGATCGCCGAGGAGTTTCTCATCATAGGAATCGAGAATTCGCCAAGGACTCCAGCTGAGAACAACCACCACCAACGCGCATGCGCGCAGAAGCCGGGCCCCACCCTTCGACTGGCACCAACGTCCCAGCCACTCAAAGGTCACCCACATTCCGTGACACCCGAGAAGAATCCAAAGTGGAATTAAAGTGTATTGGTAACGGAAGCTGACCGAAGTGATCAGCAGATTGAGAAACAGGATCGCCACCAGCAAGGAGACATAAAGTGAAATCACCAAACGGTTTCCCTGCTTCAGGGCACTCAACAAACCTACGAGCCAGAAAAAACTCAGCACGACATGAAGCCGCGAGTAGCCCACAAACATTGAAAGCAAATTTCCTTGCTCCCAAAAGGTAGGGGCAATTGTTGCCTCGACATTCGGAGAAACCCCGGTGGTCCTTGTGAGACATTTCAATTGGAACAGAATAATGTTTCCCGTCACGACGGTTGTGACGATGACTACGGCAAGGACGGTTTTCACCTCCCATCGCCAAGGCACGTTACGTCCAAACAACACGTAAAGCACCATAAGGACTGGAACCATTGCGATACTAATCTCCTGACTCAGCACCGCTGCTCCAAAAATAGAGACCGCCCAAATCCGCCAGCGACATTCCCGGGCCACCACAAATCCCCGCAGAAAGAAGTCAATCAACAAGAGCACAAAAAGTTGCTGCTGTTGATAAAAACGGGCAATGTGACCGCTGAAAATCAGGAAAGGATGCAGCGCAAATAAAAGAGCCGCGGCCCCCGCAATCCAGCGACTGTGGAAGTAACGCAAGCCCATCCGCCAAACGACCCAGACCGTGACGACCGCGGTTAAGACCGAAAGCATTCGCAGGACAAACAAATTCACCCCGAAGAGTGCGGCGACTGCTCCAGCGAGATAATGATAGAGCGGACTCCGGCTATACCAAATGCCATCGCCAATCTCAGGAAGGCCCGTTTCGGCAATCGCGACCACCGCCTGAATCGAAGCATACTCATCGTCATCAATCGGCTGATCCGAGACCTCCCATCCTCTCAAGACAAGAGTTAGCACCACCACTCCGCCCATCAAAATCCAAGTCGGCAAACGCCCCCTTCCCGCACCCTTCTCCCGCCCCATAAGCAGCATCAAAGCCCCACCTCCCAGTCCGCACACCAAAAACCACCAAGTCCACATTCCATCCCGGAACCAGAGGATTTCGCTGCGCTCGTGAAAACTGAATTTCAGTAAAATAAGACAGCCGACCATCGCCAGAAAACCAAGAGCAAAGCGATCTCCGCGCACACTCCTGCGATTGAAAAGAACAATGAAGAGAAAGGCCAAGAACCCCGCTCCCGCAGCTTCCACCTTCCACGATCTGCCGGATCGAGCTTCTCCGATATACTTCAACTTAGGAAATGCCGACCCAGCCCGGCCCGCACTTGCTCCGATTGCCAGCTGAAATCCCTCTCCATCCCACTCGCTTCTCCAACCAGGACCGGAGTGAATCTCTTTCTTCCCTCCTTCGCTCCCAAAGATCTTTCCATCCACCGCCACGCCAACCGGGCGGCTCCGAGGATATCCCACTTCCGGTTCGGCCAAAAGTCTCACCCTGATTTCATTCCCACCCTTTTTCAGCAAGGCTCCCACTGCATAGCCATGAAGCTCTTCCCCTCCTCGTAATCGGCTCACTTCAGGAGGCACCCGCCCCTCCGGTTCCTCAAGAAAGCCTTTCGGATCACTCGCCCGACTTTTGCCCTCCTTCTCAGCATATTTATCATCCAACCCCTCACCCTGCTTCGTCGCGCTGGCGCGCTCGCGGGTGCGATTCAGCATGTTTTCATAGCGCTTAAAGTCGTTTGCGGTGGGATCCCCGTGACGGGGAGTTTCAAAACGGTGCCCGACAAAGTAGTCCCCGGTTTCGTCCGGATCCAACAAGGTGGGAGGAGTCGCGAGCGGTCTCCGTCCCTCCCAACCCACGAGCCAACCGCCGTTTCCTAGTCCTCGCTTCTCACGCGTTGCAGGACGCACCACCTCACCATTGACCCACAACAAATACGGAGCCCGCGAAACAACCCGCACCCACGCATCGTCTACGCCCTCGTCCTGTTCCCACTTATAAACAAAATCCTGTCCGGCCAACTGGCCCGCTCTTGCGCCGACCCGATTGCCAATCAGCCATTCACCATTAAAAGGGCTCTCAAACATCCCTCTCGGCACAAAAGTCATCATCCCACCTCCAGGTGCTGGAACCTCCTTGGCATTGTCCCAGTGCTGCACCTCCGCATCCACATCCATCCACTCGCGGTGCCGCAGCCCCTTAGGAACCGGCTCGCCCTTCCAAGTGCCATTGCTCGACAAATTCACCTGCTCGCCATTCGCCAGCTTGACACTTCCAACCAAACAAAAGGACGCGCCGGTCGAACGCGCCTCAATTTCGACACACATCGCATTTGGCCCCGCCTCCAAGAACGGACGGAGATCGAAGTAGATCGGAATACGATGATTGGCATGACCGGCCCATTGATACTCACGCGGAAAGTTCAAGGCCATCGCCGGATCTGTTGTGACCGCTCGTTGCCCGCCCTCGGTGAGTCCATTTTGAAAAGGTCGCGTGGGCCGCCAGTAAGTGAGCGCTCCCACTGGATTACCATTACAGAGAAGTTCAAAGCCACCCTCCGCCGAAACTGCGACCCAAGCGTGTTCGATCTCCGCACTCAAAACAAAGTCCGTGCGAAAACACCCGGTTCGCTGGGTGTCGTCGGCCACTCGAATCCACTTTGCCTCGCTTCCAAAATCAAAGTCCCGCGCCTCTGGTTCTGGGGAATACAATCCCGTCGCAAGCAACCACACCATCAGTGCCACTACGGCTCCCCAAATCAGCCCACTGCGTTTCGAAAACCCCATCACAGTCCTTTCGATTTACGGCGGGCTTCGAGCGCCTTCATTTCATTTCCCGCCGTCAATTCTCCCTGCGAGAGTATCCACCAAGAAGCAGCAATCACCCCTTTCTTTTCTCTTCTCAAGAAGGTCTTATAGACTTTTTCGATCCGTTCCCGACATTCTCGGTTCTCCACGACTACGTCCTTTTGAAGACTGATGAGCTGGCGATGAAATCCGATCTGCAAGGCCACCGGTTCTTTCTCATAGAGCAAATCAAAACGAGCTCCCGCCTTGCCCACTTTTCCCGAGTTGAAATCATCAACCGCAACCCGCAGCCAACTTCGCGAAAGCTCGCGCGCCCAAACCCGGGGCAACAATTCACGTTTTAATTCCAGGTCCTCCAGCAGCAACTCGGCACGCCCTCCGTGACCGGCTCTCTCCAACTCCCAGACCTGATAGATTTTCGCACAAGGTCCCGAGCCACCCATGAGACTTTCCAAACGACCTCTCTGAAAAATGATCCCGGTATCGAAAGCCAGCGCCGGCATCCATTGCTCCGCTCGATCGAGCGAAGCAATCGCGGGTTGCCAATCCCCCGCCAAGGTCTGTGTCCGGGCTTTTGTTAAAGCACTTCCGGCGGCCCAGACCGGGACGAACCCGGCGATTGCAACGATTCCCGTCACCGCCCCTCCGGTCAAGGCCGCCTGCTTCAAAAGAGCCCTCCTTCTTTTCCCTTCCGACCCCCTTAAAAAACCAAAACCACCCATTCCTATGAAGAGCACTCCCATCCACGCCATGAACCATCCTTTCCCAGCGAATTGGGAAAAGGCCGGATTGTAGCCAAACCACCAAATCAAATCCGGGACCTCCGCGATCCCCACCGAAGTCACGCCCACCATGGGTGCCCGAAAGGCCGCGAGCTTCAACGGCGGATCCTGCATATTCAGCGCCATCCCTCCTTCGATGGCGCGTTCGGAATGAGCGCGGTAAACGTCCCCGCCCAGCCAAGTCAGATTGTCATGTTGTTGCTGCAACCAAGCCGCCTCGCCCGAGGTCTCGCTATCGTGCACAATGACCCACTGGGGAAACCAAAGAATCACAGGCAAAACAACCGCGGCCCACACCACCACCATGTTCAAGACGCCTTTCTTCCGTAAAATTAATCCGCCAAAAAATAATGCGCCAAGCATCACGATCAAGCCGACTCGAAACCAACGAGTGGCACGAGCATCGCGCGTGACGAGATCTCCCGATTCGGCCCAACCTGTGGCCAGAACAAACCAAGGAAGAACCAGCGAGGCCACGACCATGAGAAAGCCCAGACCGAGAAATACCAAGGCTGCAAATCTTGCCATCTTTAGTCTCCTACTGAGATTTCATCACCGTCGCGTAACATCCAGTGACCGGCCGTCATGACCTGCTCACCGGGCGCGAGGCCTTCGAGAATTTCGACCTGCGTTTCGTTAAGCATTCCTACTTTCACTTCTCTAGCCGACCACTTGTCACCCCCTTCGACCAAATACACCAAACCGCTGCCAGCCGAAACTGAAACGAGTGCCGCCCGGGGAATTGAAACGCCCTCGCGCTCCGCTTTGATTCTCGCAAACCCCGTCATCCCCATGGCCACTGGGACTTCATCGGTAAGTTCCGAAATGACCAACTCCACCTTGAAGGTCGCGGCCCACTCCGGCGCCCCGGAGCCACGAGGCCGTAGCGGTCGCGAAATTTCCGGACCACCTTCGTTGAAACTGACCACCGGGATCACTTTCCGAACTTCAGCTTCAAAGATCCGACCTGGGTACGACTCGAGCCGTACTTCAGCCTTCATTCCCTCCTTCACCAACTGAAAATCCGATTGGTCGAAATACGCGTCAAACCACAAGCCCTGCGCGACAACCAATCCGGGTTTTCCACTGTCTTGATTATACTCACCTTTCCGAATGAGGACTCGCTCGACCAAGCCGGTCGCGGGCGAGAGAATTTCATAGTTGTTCATCTCCGCCTCCCGATGGGCCACGGCCTCCTTGGCATCGCGCACCGCGTTTTCGGCAATGAGGAGACTTTGAGAAACTCCGAGCCCCGCCATTTTGCTGCGCAGCTTGGCCTCGGCGAGAGATTGCAAAGCGTCAGTATAAGTCTTCTCGGCTTCTAAGAGCTTTGTCTTTGCGACCACTCCGCGGGCAAAGGCGGCCCGAAAGCGTTCTACAGTATCTCTCGCAAGCATGGCCCGTTTTTCCTCTGCCTCGAGATTGATCTTCTCCATCTCGGGTCGTTCCTGGGCGAGCACGTAGGCCGACCCCGCTTTCACCCGCGCCAGTTCAGCCGAGGCCGTAGAGACGGCAAGCTTGGCACTCTCTAATTTGATGACAGCAAGATTGGGGTCCAATCGTGCCAAGGCCTGCCCCTCTTTGACCAAGTCGCCCGTTTGGACGAGCACTTCGGTAACAATCGCCATGGGGACAATCGATACGAGGATGGGCTCACTCGCGCAGGTTCCTTCACCCAGGAGGCTGCGGTTAAATTTTCCTCTCGTGACCTCTGCGACCTCCACTTTTAAGGGCAGGCCCATTTTACGAATCATAGCGGGATAACCCAAGCTGGATGAATAAAGTCGCGAAGCTGGATCACGATAGGAGGGCGCTAGAAACATCAAGAGCCCTATAAAGAGAACCACCACCACCGTAAGAATGACAAGCATTCCTCGATTCTCCCGGAGCAAACCCAGGAATCCTTTGATGAGACCACGGGGGATGAACTTTTTCATATGATATGAGTGTCTCACGGGAGACTGCCCGCGCCAACAGCGAATCTTTCCAAGGAATTGAAAGCCCGAATTGACCGAAAGGACGACTCGTAAGCGGTATCTCTAGGTGCCAGCAGGGAGCCAGCGAAGGGCTTCGCCGCCGAGCCAACCCGTCAGGTTTGGCTAAAAAGAGCGGGAATATTGCCTTTTGAGAAGTCACTGTTAATCTTCTTATTTGTGAGAATGATGTGGTTCCAGCCGAAGAATCTTGGGGTGTGGGCGAAGCCCTTTCCACCGAATTCTTCCTCGCTGCCGAATTCCGCAAAGGAAGGGAGGAATCGAGATTCCGTGAGGTGGAAAGTTTCGGCCCCTTGGGTCTGACTAGGCAACAAGGCTTGCGCTGAAACGGTCTTTGCGTTTCGGGAGGAATTCCTCGCTGGCTTTTAATTCGTTGGTGGATTCGCTGACCGGAAGAGAGCGTTTGGCTTTCATCTGCTCGTAAACGCGGTGTTCCATGAGCAGGCCTTGGAAGGCGGTCAGGATGCCGGTCATCAGGAACATCGTTCCGGTGAGAGCAAGTCCACCGGTTGCGATACCGGAGAAAGCGAGAATACCTGCGGTAAGAATCTGGACAGCACCGAGACCACCAAGAAGAGCGGCGACCTTGCCGGCAAAGTGCATGGGGCAATCGCGGAAGCGTTTCAGGAAGGAGACGGTGACCATATCAAGGGCTCCGATGGCTATGCGGCCCCAGCCATATTTGCTGACCCCAAATTTGCGGGCGTGGTGTTGCACTACGATCTCACCGGTTTTGTAGCCCTGGAAGGACGCGAGGGACGGAACCATGCGGTGCATGTCGCCATACATGGGGAGAGCCTTCACCACTTCACTCCGATAGGCTTTGAATCCACAGTTGTGATCATGAAGTTTCACGTCAACCAACTTGCTAAGAACCGCGTTGAAGACGCGGCTTGGGAAAACCTTGTGCCACGGGTCGTAGCGTTTCTGCTTGTAGCCGGAGACGATGTCGTAGCCTCCATGCAGCTTCGCAATGAAGCGGGGGATTTCAGCGGGATCATCCTGAAGGTCGGCGTCCATCGTGAAAACGATCTCGCCATTGGCTTCAAGATATCCGAGGGCGAGGGCGTCGGCCTTACCGCGATTGTGGCGGAAACGGAGGGCACGAACGTGAATCGGGTCCTCCGTGGCGAGTTCGCGCATCTTGTCCCAGGTGCCGTCGGTCGAGCCGTCGTCGATGAAGATCACCTCCCAGGCTGGTGCGAGCTTTTCGGCCTGAACGCGGATACCGTCGAGGAGTTCTTCGAGGGTTTCTTCCTCGTCCATGGCGGGGATGATGAAGGTCAGGGACGAGGCGTTGATCTTGGAAGGAAGAATTAGAGTGGGTTGGGAGGCCTCGTTTTTCATAGGTATCAGGTTTTGAATTGCACCTAATGACTTGGCACTGCCCGTGCCAAAACTTGCTGGGCCGACTCGATCCCTTATTCCATCAGGGAAAAAAAGAGAACGCTTTGTGTTGGCGCGTTGGCACGATCTCGGAATCCGGTATTTTTTTCCGTGTTCATAGCGGGGTTTTTGGTAAAAGAGTAAGGGTGTTCCTTCCCCTCCGGATTTTTCTTCTCCCACTGGGCTTGTGTCTCGGGGTCTTTCCCTCCTGTACGGTCGGTCCGGATTATGAAGAACCGATCGTGAAAATGCCCGATAGTTGGACTTTCGCGGTGAGCGAGGATCTCAAAGCCAATAGAAGCGGCTCTCAAATTTGGTGGCAACGATTTCAGGATCCGACTTTGAATCGCCTCATCGAGTATGCCCGCATTGGCAATCCCAATATCAGAATTGCAGAGGCCCGGATCCGGCAGGCGTGGTATCAACGGGGAGTTCTCGCGTCCGCCTTCTACCCGCACCTTAGGTCCACCGGACGGGATGAGTATGGAATGGGCGGCTTTGATCGCTCCGGGATTAATTTCGATCCTTTCGAGTCGCATGGGCAACTCGCGCAAATCGATGCCGGGTGGGAACTTGACCTCTTCGGGCAGATCAAGCGCCAAACCGAGGCTGCCGAAGCCGAGTGGCAGGCCCGCACCGAAGGCCTTCGTGATGCCCAGGTCTTTATTTCCGCTGAGGTGGCGCTCAACTATATTGCCCTCCGCACTCTCGAAGACCAGCTTGGCATTGCCCATCAATCGAGCGATACCTTCAAAGAGATTTACCTGATGATTAAGGGCCGCGCTGAAGAAGGAATCTCGGCTGAGGTCGATGTCGCGGAGTCGGAAGCACGCCTTCGTTCGGCGGAAGCCGAGATCCCGCGTTTGGAGAAAGAAGTGGCTCTGATCAAAAACCGATTGGCGGCGCTCACTGCGACTGATCCCCGGAGTCTGAGAGCTTTCCTGTCCCCCGGCCGTATTCCCGGTCCTCCAACTTCGGTCTTCGAAGGCTATCCCGCCAAGCTCCTGCGCTCGCGACCGGACGTCCGTCGGGCTGAGCGTAAAATTGCCAACCAAACCGCGCTTGTGGGTGTCGCCACTGCTGATCTCTATCCTCAGCTTTCTTTGTCCGGCGCCATCACCTACGAATTTTTAAGTCGCGGCGGAACAACGGAGCTCCTTACTCGTGTGATGGGACTCGGCGCCACCCTCCGGCATCGTATTTATGAAGGATGTCGCATTCGCTATCGCATCAAGGAACAAAAAGCCATTCTGGACGAAATCATCATCGACTACGAAAAAACAATCATTTCTGCCGTCAACGAAACGGAGGACGCGCTGGCCAGTCTGCACTATGAAGAGAAGCGTCTGGACAAGCTTGTGGCCGCTGTGGCCGCCCACGAAAGGACCGCTTCCCTGATGCTCGATGCCTACAAGATAGACCTCGTCGACCTCCGTCGCCTTCTCAATTCCAACCAGGATGTCTTTGCCACTAAGGATGAAGAAGCGGCGACCAAGGGGCGCCGTGCCGCCCACGCGGTGCGCCTTTTCAAAGCTCTTGGAGGAGGGGAACTCCCGGCCCCGGAGTTTCCCAAGACCAAAAAATCATCTTGGAAGCCCTTTCCGTAATGGCCGTGGGAGGAGGGCAAGTGACGCGGACTCTCAACTTCTTTTTATCTCAGGAGATTCCTAATCGCCGTCTCCACATCCCCAGGTCTCAGTGGTTTTGGAAGGTATCCATTCATTCCTGATTCCATGCAGGCCAGTCGATCCGAAGGGAGAACATTAGCGGTCACGCCCAGAATTGGGATCTCTTTCACGGCCTCGCCGGCGCTTCCACTTCGAATTTGCACGGTTGCTTCCAGCCCATCCATCACGGGCATGCGCATGTCCATCAAGATCGCGTCAAAGCCATGATCGATCTTGAGCATAGCGACCGCTTCAGCTCCATTGCAAGCGATGGTCACGTCAAACCCCATCCGTCCGAGTAGAAGAACGGCGAGCTTGGCATTGATGATATTATCTTCGGCGACAAGCAGTCTTCCTTTCTCCTTCTGGACTTTGCCACCCACACCGATCAGGTCGGGTTTCTTATTGATATCCTCGGCTCCAAGCACGATTTGTTTGAGGGCCTTCAGCAACTCACGTTGTCGGATCGGTTTGAAAAGCACTTTTTTGATTCCCGCTTGCAGCGCTTTTTCGCGGCTCCCTGACAGCCGCGCCGACGTTACCAAAACGATAGGTGTTTTACCGATCTGGCAGGCATGTTCGCTGAATTCGATCCCGTCCATCCCCGGCATCATCATATCGACCAGCACGATATCAAAGCCTCCTTCCTTCAGCACTTCCAAGCCTTCAATACCACTCGTTCGACAAACTGTTTTGAACCCCCATTTACCAAGTCGCTTTTTTAAATACTGCAGATTGACCTCGTAGTCATCGATGAGCAGAACTCGTTTGTCTTTAAATAAACCATCGGCATTTTGAACATCGCCGGGGCCGCTTGCCCCTTCCAGCAGGGGAATGGTGAAGTGAAATTTAGATCCTTCTGCCGCCACGGAGTTAGCCGAGATTGTCCCACCCATCCTCTCGACAAGGCTTCGGCAAATCGCCAGTCCCAACCCGGTCCCCCCATATTTGCGGGTGGTCGAAGCATCCTCTTGGGTGAAGGCCTCGAACAAGGCCTCGCTTTTACCGGGATCAAATCCCACGCCGGAATCGGTCACGACGAAGACCAGCATGCCATCCTCGCCTCTGACATCGACACGAATCGCTCCCTCGTTGGTAAATTTTAAGGCATTGGAAATGAGATTCATTAACACCTGTCGAATACGGGCGACATCCCCGCTCACTGTTCCGGGAAGATCTTTATCCAAAGAGTAGAGAAGATCGATTTTCTTGGTGGATGCGGTATGGGCATGCAAATCCAGAACCTCTTCCACGCACTCCGCCACTTCGAAGTCCACTGTTTCCAAGGCGAGTTTTCCACTTTCGATGCGAGAGAAATCCAAAATGTCGTTGATGATATTTAGGAGGATATCCCCGCTTCGTTGCACCATGAGCAGATTCTCCCGCTGCTCACCGGTGAGATCGCTGTTCAGGACCAAATCCGTGAACCCGATAATCCCGTTGAGGGGAGTTCGAATTTCATGGCTCATGGTGGCTAAAAAGAGAGATTTTGCTTCGTTCGCTCTCTCTGCTTCGTCGCGAGTACTCTTGAGCAATTCATCCGATATTCTCCGCTTGGAAATATCGCGAATAATTCCCTGAATAATTCTTTCCGAGCCTACTTTCACTTGGGTGCCGACAACCTCGGTTGGAACCGTCGATCCATCCGACCTGACAAGATCCGCCTCATAACGACAATACCCTGTTTGCCGAACCTGTCGAAAAGCCGATCTGGCCAGTCGCCAGTCTTTACCTGCCACCAAACGTGGTCCTCCCATTCCCAGCAGCATTTCCCGGGAATATCCCAGCATGGCGCAGATCGACGAATTGGCTTCCACGACCTTGCCCTTGGAATTCATCAAAATGATTCCGTCCATCGAAGCTTGGAAGACTGCCACAAAGCGGTCCCCTTCTACCTCCAACTGGGATCCCTGTTTCTCAAGGAGATCCTTGAGGAGGGCGTTGGTCTCATATAAAATTAAACTCTTCTCCTCCAAGAACTTCTCGGCCTCAAGCCGGGAGAGTCGTTCCCTGTCGAATCTCTTTCGCCACTTTTCGCCCTCGTCCATTAGCCCTTGAGTGTGATGACAAACTTTTCACGACCATCCTCTAATGTTTCCCGGTCGATCGTTGCTTCCCGGTTGAAATGCTTAATGACTCCGTAAATCAGGCCCTCGCAGAGGTCTTCCAAATGTCGGCCCGATGAGTAGATCATCTTAAGCGTAAGCGGTGAGAGGCGTTGGCAAACAAAGGTGGGGAGTTCGGCATCCGGGTAGAGCTTTGGGACCTCGATATGGATATAGGATTCCGCCCTTTCGAGAAAGCCAAAGGGATCCACCACTCCTTCGACAAACCTCGGATATCCACTCACGAGAACCCCAAGAAGGTATTCGCCGAAGGCCTTAAGCAGATCGGGAACCGCAATGCCGGTCTCTTTGCTGAGAACCATCACTAGACTCAGCGCTTCCGTATGATCATAAGTTCCCACGGTGGTGTAGATCCCACCGGAGGGCAGTTCGGCCTTCTCAATTAAGGTATCCACCATGTCAAACCCATGGGTTTCCTCGACCATCCTCAGCAAGCTTGTAAAAATGATTCCTTTCATGCTTCTCTGGTTGTTACATCAAGCCGTGTCGCTTGAGTTTGTTGTAAACTGATTTTTCGGTGACGCCCAAATGGCGGGCGGCTTTGGCCTTGTTACCACCGGTCAATCTCAAGGTCTGTATCAAAGCCTGCTTTTCCAACTCGGCAAGAGCAATCCCGCCGATACCGGAGATCTCGGGCCCGTCCGACGTCGATCCTTTGACCTCTTTTGGCAGATCTTTCGTTTCAATCACGCCTTCATCAGAAAAGGCCGCGGCTCGTTCCAGGATGTTCTCAAGTTGCCGGACATTCCCCGGCCAATCATAGGTTTGCAACACTCTCAAAGCCTCTTTTGAAATCCGGGTCTTCGTGCGCCCCTGCCGTCTGCTGATCTTCTTCAGCAAGTGTGTACAGAAATAAGTGATACTCTCCAACCGGTCGCGTAAGGGGGGAATCTCAATGGGAATGACACTCAGGCGATAATATAAATCTTCCCGAAACTCACCCTGTTTGATTTTATCTGAGAAATCAATATTGGTCGCTGCGACGATCCGCACATCGGCCTTGAGTAATTCCTCGCCACCCACTCGCTGAAATTCGCGGTCCTGCAAAACGTTTAATAACTTGGGTTGTAAGTCGATAGGGAGATCTCCGATCTCGTCCAGAAACAGCGTGCCGCCGGCCGCTGCTTCAATCTTTCCAATGCGCCGTTTCACCGCTCCGGTAAAGGCTCCTTTTTCATGACCAAAAAGCTCACTTTCAAGAAGCTCACGGGGAATGGCCGGACAACTCACCGTCACGAATGGTTTTTCAGACCGATGACTCTCGCTGTGAATCATGCGGGCCAACATCCCCTTTCCCACGCCACTCTCGCCGGTGAGCAAGACCGTCGAATCGAGTGGCGCCACCTTTCGAGCTTGCGCCACAACCAACTTCATCGCTTCGGATACCGCCACCAGCTCCAATTTTGGGCCGCTCGTTCCGCCAATCACTTCACGGAGCTCTTCGTTCTCCCGCTCGGCTTTACGCATACGACGGGCATTTCGGAGAACCGCCATCAACTCGTCCGCATCGAAGGGCTTTGTGAGATAATCCATCGCGCCCAGCTTCATCGCCCGGACCGCGAGATCCGCCTCATCGGCTGCGCTGAGAACCACTGCGGGGAGAGTTGGGAATTCCTTGCCCAGACGCTCCAGGCATCCAAAGCCATCGAGCTTGGGCATCTTCAAATCCAACAGGACCACTTCCGTCTCGTCATTGATCACCGCCATCGCTTCTTCCCCATTCTTAACCGCCACCACCTCGAATCCGGCGCGTTCCCCATGAATCGTCAAAAGACGTCGGATCGTGGCGTCATCATCCGCAACGACCAACTGGGATTTTCCTTTCTTCACTCACCCAATATAGAAGTTCTTACTGACTTTCCGATGTAAAAAAATTACTTTTGGGTTTCAATCATGACCTTTATTGACAAGCGCCAGATCAACTCCCTCTCTAGAGGCGAACCTGAATTGCTTTTACCCATTCTGGAAGACTTCGCGTCCTCGGCGGAGATTCTAATCTCCGAGGCGATCAGACTCACAAATTCTGGACAGCTTGCTGCCGTCGCTGATCGTCTTCATCAACTCAAGGGATCCAGCGGAACCCTTGGCCTTACGGCTTTCTACCAGGCTTGCAAAATCGCCGAAGCCGCCACCCTCTCCGGAGCCCCCCCCGATCTCTCCAGCGTAAATTCCCTAATGATGGCTTCCGTGGAAGAAGCGCTCGCGTATATGCGCCCGGAATAGACCGTTTTTGAAGAATTGTTTGCCTGATTTACCCTCGCAAAGGTTATGCCATTCTTCATGACAAAGATATTTACGATCAATCGCCTGCTTGTCGTCGCTTTAACCCTGCTGGTCGCTCCGCTAGCGGCGAGGAAGCCTAATGTCATCATTATCTCCACTGATGATCAGGGCTCCATCGATAAAACCCCCCTTCTTTTACTGGAGTGGGCCCAACAAGCACGACTTGTGGCGGAATGGCAAAGGTTGGTTGTAAGCGAAGAGAAAACCGAGCTCTTCGATCTCCCGCATGATCTGGGTGAAGCCGTAAATCTGGCCACAAAAAATCCCGAGGTGGTCGCGAAGCTCGTTAAAGCGAGTCAGCGGTATTGGGCGAGCATCCGCGCCAAAAAATGATCAAGAATTTGCCCGATAAGATTTGCTCTCTTTATCGGGGAACCCCTCCCCGGGTGCTGGTTAGGCTCCTCGCCGCTCCCTTTCTTCTGAGTCTCCTCGATCTTGCGGTCACCCTTTATTTCCAGCCCGAATCCTACTGGAATGGCGATCGTGCGACGGTGGTCGAGGGGAACCCGATTGCCCGCTTCGCGTTTGCGATTCATCCCCTTCTCATCATACCAGGATTGCTGGGATGGTATGCCTTGGTGATTCCTTTGATCCTAAAGACTCCGGCTTGGATTGGCTTGAGAGTCCACACCTTTCTTGTAGGGGGCCACCTCGTCGCGGTTGCAGGGTGGCTGATTCGCTACGAGGAACACGGCGTGATTTTTGCGGCGGTTGTTTGGATCATCGCCGTTCCTTTTGCTTGGGTGCTCTTCGCCCCCTTTGGGAGATGGTGGCACGCGCCCACAAGTGTTCAGCGCTTGAGCCTGTGATGACGCGACTACGGTCTCGTGATTTTGAGACGAATCATCGAGCGGGAAGGATCACCGGAGGTTGGGACATTACTGCGGAGGAATACCGACTCGGTGCCATCGAGGTTGTCGATGGGATCACCAAAGGGGAGATTGGACGAATGCCAGTTCTCTAGATCGAATGACACTTCGATTGAGAACGAGGCATCGGTCAGGTCCTGCCGGCGTTGAAATTCGAGAGCAAGAAATGTCTCATCAGCGATCGTCACAAAGGTGAGGCCGAGGGCGTCGGGATTGGAGATCTTCGGAGGAAGGCCCATGCCGTATTCGAGGAGATTGCTCAGGGAATCCTGGTCGGGGTCGGCGAGTGGTCCGCTGACGAGAGGATCAGTCCCTTCTGCGGCCGTAAAGTTGGCGGCCTGCCACTCTCCAAAATCGCCACCCCGGACCGCTTCCGGTCTTCCCGGTGTCCCGCCAGTTTTGCTGCCTGCTTGCCAGCTCAGAGCATCACGATAGTCGGCGGGGATGCTTGCGTCATCGCGCAGCGTGAGGGTGAAACCGTTGCCATCGGTCTCGCGATACCAGACATCATTAAAGGTGAAGTCGGCAATTGTCTCTCCGGCCAGGCTGGCCAGCCGAACCGCTTCACCGTCGTTGTTGAACTTATTCGAATAGGTTCCAATCACGGGCAAGCCCGCTCCGTAGCGGAGTTCAAAGGCACTTTGGTTTTCGACTAAGACGGCGTAGGCACCGGAAGCGAGCACGGTGCCAAGGGGGATTTCAAATTCGATGCCATTTGTAAAGGAAGCTCCACTCAGATCGAGGGGTGAGGAACTGATGTTCCGAATCTCGACCCATTCGAAATCGTCGTCATTCAAGGTGGGGTCAATCGCCAATTCAGTAGCGGTAGGAGCAGCAGGGTGGTAGTTCAATTCGCTGATCACGAGATTCTCCGAATTGGCAGGGATTCCGACGACGAAGAGGCCTTCGTTGAGCCCACTCCATTCGCCCTCAGCGTTGCGCGAGCGCGCGCGAATCTGGGTGGATGCGGTGACCACGATGGTTGGGGCGTCGCCCGGTGGCACGGTTCCGGTGAGTTCTAGGTCGAAGCCTAGGTCACTACTGCCGCTCGTCTGCTGGTGGAGAGCAACCGCGATGACATTGGAGCCTTCGACAAGGAAGGAAGGATCGATGGGGATTTCGAAGTAGGTCGTCTCTCCCTCTCCCGCAGCGCCCTCGCCTCCGGTGAGATCATCGAAGCCCAGGACGATCCCTTCGGCGATATTGCTACGGGCCACTTCCACGCCATTGAGGTAAATGATGACACCATCATCCCGAAGAGTGTTGGCTTGCAGGGAAATAACCGAGGCGGCATTTGTGATCTGGAAGGTTTTACGGAAGTAGTAGGTGAGATGGCGTCCCGTGGTCGGCCCGCGTTCTAGGGGTGTCGTGATGATGGCGCGAGGATTACCCAGTCCTCCGAATCCGAAAATTCCACGGTCTTGTGGCCAGGCGGTGGCGTCAAAAGCGGGATTTTTCCAGTTCGCGTCAGTGTACGAAGGATTTCCGACTACGATCGTACTGGGACCTTGATCGGAACCATTATCGAGGTAGTCCCAAGCGCTTTCGCGGCCGAAGAAGGTGACTGGAACCTCTCCGATACTTGGCGGAAGAATCTGGGTAGTTGGATTGATGCCTCCTCCTGCGAGGCGGGGGTCGCTACCATCGGTGGTGTAGTAAAAGAGCTCGTCACTCTGGACGGTAATCGCACCATCGGTCGGGAAGGCCGCGCCCCCGCCGGGGGTCAGTTGAGGCACCAGGGGGAACTGGTCATCGATCCATTCGGTGCGGGTGGTGAGCCACTCCTTTATGAAGTCGATCTGCTGTTCCCAGGTCTGGGTGGAGGGGGAGGAAAACCCGGGTCCGTTCTGGGAAAGGGTATTCCATTTGGTGAAGTTCCGCACCGCCGCTTCGGCGAGGGGGTCGGCTTGGGCATCGAGGCGGGCGTAGAGGTTGCCTTCTTCAAAGGGACCACCACGCCGGAGCTCGGTCCAACGATCAATAACACCTTGGCGAAAATCAGGATCCCGCATCAAGGGGACAAACCAATCCGGCTCGTAAGCGTGGTCACGGCCACCGCGGTTGTAGTTGTCGCGATACTGCCAGCCCCGCGGGTTTTTATTATCAAAGCAGCATCCGGTTCCCATGATGAGATTGTGATCCCAAATCGGTCCTTTCTTGAGTTTGCCATCCCGGTCCTTGAACATGTAGTCGCTGCGAACATAGGCATCCTGGTCGCGCCCGAGTTCGGAGATGATGAAGTGGTTCACGAAGGAATCGACGTCGATGAAGGCGGGATAACCGGTGAGGGGATCGGGATTGACAACCCCGGAGTTATTGGGACCGGATCCACGGGACCAACCGAGGGTGGCGACGAAGTCATCGAAGTATCCTCCGATGTAGCTTCGTTGCTGGCTTGTGGGCGCCTCGGGCTCGATGATTTCCACCGAGTTCCATCCGGCGGCGCGTGGTCCGTCGTTGGCGATTCCCGGCGGCTCGAAGCGCAAGAGGTATCCTCCGGTCACTGCGGGCTCCGAGTTGTCCGAGGGATCGAGCTCGGCGATGTCGGTGCGGTTCTGCCCCTGTTTGATCTTTTCAAAGAGAACATAGACGCCGACGTATTCGCTGGCGACAAGATCTCCCCCGTTGGTGCTGAGGAACATTTCAAAGTGCTTGGTCCCCGGTGCTTCGTTCCCGAGAGTGCGGCCAAGTTCGAAGGAGAAGGAATTTCGAACGAGCGATTTGTCGGTCCAAGGTCCGTTGAAAACCCAGTCGGATTCCGAGGGGAGACCGAGGAGAGGATAGTCGAGGTCTTCCTCATTTTCATCGCGGAGCTCGACCCGGTATTGCGGTTTGGCGAAGCCGGCCGAACTTTGTCCGCGTTTGCGGATGCCCACGCGGAAGCAAGAATTCGGGTCATTGGCGAGCGAGCTCCGGCCGGTGACGGGATCGACTTCGAAGACCGAGACCCGGGCCGTTTGGAGGGTTGCTCCGGGGCCGGGAATGCCACCTGCTCCGAAGTTTTCCACGATGATAATGGGGAGGTCGGAAGTGAAGGTATTCGGCGAATTGATGCCACCGAGGTTCGAGGAAGTGGCGAGCTTCTCGAAGGTGCCGCCAGCGGTGACACCGCCGCCATTGGTGTTCGCATCGAAAACGCGCGCTCTCAAATGAGTGGTGTCACTGAAATTCAGAGGTCCGTTGTAGAGGGACGAGCTGGAGGTCGGGACGGAGCCATTCGTGGTGTAGCGGACTTGTCCACCGACGAAGGCGGGAGCGATGGTGACTTCTACGTTCGAGGCAAAGGTGGCGCAGGCGGGCGAGATGAGGGGTGCGATAAGAGGGGCTGAAAGCAGG
>JBLIDI010000016.1:0-25204 GCA_047634075.1 Akkermansiaceae bacterium | reverse complement strand
CGTTTCGCCGGAACTTTCCAGGAAACTAAACTTCATCTGTCGGGCGGGCCGAAACATCGAGACAACTCTTACGGATTGGTTAATAATTTCAAGATCCTAAGTAATTTTTTTTAGGGATTCCCGTGAACCCACCTGCCACCGGAAAAATCAGCTTGTCGCCTCGGCCTCCTCCCCTGACCTTTCCGCCATGCCCGAGTTCAATCTCCTCGCCATTCTGCTTATCGTCGCCCTTCTCCTCCTTTGGAAACTCGACTTCATCTCCACTCTCCTCACTTTGAAGAATTTGGAACCGAAGCTTCCCGAAGAATTCCGTGGCGTCTGGGACGATGAAAAATACCTCAAGGCGCAAGCTTACGAAAAGGCGCAAGCTCAATTTGGCGTCGTTTCTTCCATCTTTTCGCTCACCGTCCTACTCGCTTTCTGGTTTTTTGGCGGATTCGCCTGGTTAGTTGGAATCGTGGATGCCTGGGATTTTGGGCCGATCGCCACCGGACTCAGCTTCATCGGCGTGCTCTATCTTGGCTCATGGCTGAGTTCCCTCCCCTTCGATCTTTATCACACCTTTGTTCTCGAGGAGCGCTTTGACTTCAACAAGACCACCGCCAAAACCTACATCATCGACCAGATCAAATCTCACTTGATCACCGCGATCCTCGGAGGAGGCATCATTGCCCTTATCCTCTGGATCTTCCAATCGATCGACCATGCCTGGATCTGGGCGTGGCTCAGCTTCACCGGGATCTCGCTCGCCCTCACCTATCTCGCCCCTTCGTTCCTGCTCCCAATTTTCAACAAATTCACGCCGCTGGAAGATGATGAACTGAACCAAGCGATTCAGGCCATGGCCGCGAAGTGCGAGTTCCCGCTCACTGAAATCTCGGTTATGGATGGCTCCAAACGTTCCTCCAAGTCAAACGCCTTTTTCACTGGCTTCGGAAAGCGCAAGAAGATCGCGCTCTTCGATACCCTGATTGAAAGCCAAACCACCGAGGAACTCGTGGGCGTCCTCGCTCATGAGATCGGCCATTTCAAGAAGAAGCACATCGTTCAGCGCCTTGTGATCACGATGGTCCAAACCGCCATCATCTTTTTTCTCCTCGGCATGGCCACTGATCCGGAGAGCGCCTTCGGAGGCCAACTCTACGCCGCCTTCGGGATTCCCTTGGACTCGGCTGCGGTCACTGCCGCCGGCCTGGTTCTCTTTATGATTGTCTTCAAGCCGGTCTCACGTGTTCTCGCGATCGCGATGAATGCTCTCTCGCGGAAACACGAGTTTGAAGCAGATGAATACGCCGCGGTGAAACAAGGCAGCCCTGACTATCTCATCTCCGCCCTCAAAAAACTCTCGGCGAACAACCTCTCCAATCTCACCCCGCACCCGCTCGAGGTCTTCCTCGATCACTCGCACCCGCCGGTTTTAGTCAGAATTAAGGCCCTCAAAAAGATCTCCTAGTCTCCCCACTTCACCACTCTGTGATCACGCAGCCTCTCATGGATCGGGTGCGTTGAGCCCGCGGTAACCGAGAGCGAAGATTGCCATCGCGACGCAGTTCATCGCGGTGAGCGTCATCCAGTATGCCGACCAGCCGTGTGTCGGGACGATCATGTGATAGAGCCAATTGACGACGAAGATTCCAATCACCCCGCCCAAGCCACCGGAGAAAAACCCCAGAAGCGCCTGGGCCTGGGTCCGCATCCCCTCTTCCACCCGCCGGTGGACGAAGACGCGACCTGCTTCGAAGAAGAAAGTCCAGCAGATGCCGTGCAAGGTGATGCCCAAGACGAGCCAAGTGATTTCATCGACCGCATAAAAGCTATAACGCAAGACGCCGCAGCCGATCGCGACCAGCAGGATCGTCTTGACGCGGTAACGGGCAATGACCCAGCCCATCGCCAACATTGCCACCGTTTCCATGACCTGCGCAGTCGTCATGAAGGCACTCACCTTCAAGACCCCCAGCTCGGCAAGATGTTTCGGAGTATGGAGATAATACGCCCCGAGGGGAATATTGAAGAGCAGCGCGGTGAAGAAATAGACGAAGAGATCGCGATCCTTCAGTAACTTCATGGCCCCGAAGCCGAGGCTCTCGGCCCAGTTCTTGGGCTTTGCACCCTTCGGTAAAGTGACTGGTAAGAGAAAGCACGCGAAGCCCGCCAGAACGCGCACCTCCGCGCCAATCTTTCCGGTTTGAGCCGAGAAATCCAGGCCCGAGAGGCTCACGATCCACCCGGCAACCATCCAACCGATCGTGCCCCACACTCTAAAATAGCCGAAGGTTTTTCCTGGGTCCGTCAAGTTTGACAAGGTGATTGTCGTTAAGAGCGACCACGCGGGTGCCGAAATCAAAGCATTGATGGTGAAGAAGGTAAGAAACCAGCCCCCTCCCCAACCCTGCTCAAGAGCATGGAAAGCCATGAAGAGAAACCCTGCTCCCAAAAGCATGATCCACCCCAAAACTTTCTGGGCCTCGAGCCGTTGATCAACCTGAGCCCCGAAGATCAAAGGGGAAATCATGCCCGCAATCGGAGGGACCAGGAAAACGACCATCTGCCACCCTCCGAGTCCATAGCTCTCGAGCACATTGGTCAGCGCCGGGAACCAAAATCCCGGAGCCGAGGCGAGGAGGAAAAAGACCACCGCCATCCAGTAGGGGTGGCCTTTCATAAATTACTTCTTGGATCCCCACGAATCACGCAGGGTCGTAATGCGATTGAAAACCGGCTTGGTCGAAGCGTGGTCCTCCGAGTCAGCACAGAAATAACCGAGCCGTTCAAACTGACACCGTGCGCCCGGCGCCATCGTGGCTAAACTTGGCTCGATCTTGACATTGTGAATGACACTGAGGCTTTCCGGATTCAGACAATTCAAGTAGCCACCCTCAGCAGTGTTGGGAAGCTCCTCACTGAAGAGGCGATCATAGAGACGGACCTCCGCATCGATTCCTTCCGCACAAGAAACCCAGTGAATGGCGGTCCGACACTGCACGCCCTCCGGCGCGGACTGACCGATCGTGTTCGGGATAAACTGGCAGTGAATTTCCTCCACCTCACCCTCATCGCCGAGGATATGATCCACGTGTTGGATAATGTAAGCACCCCGGAGTCTCACCGCTCCGCCAGGCTTGAGCCGGAAAAACTTCTTGGGAGCATCGATCATAAAATCATCGCGTTCAATCCAGAACTCGCGCGTGAACGTTAATTCACGCTTACCGTCTTCCTCATTCTCAGGATTATTCGGAACGGTCACCGTTTCGCGCTCCCCTTCGGGATAGTTGGTCACGATGACCTTCACCGGATCCAGAACCGCCATCTTACGGAGTGCCACCTTATTCAGATAGCTTCGTACTTCGAACTCCAGGAGGGCGAAGTCGGAAAGTGCGTTCTGCTTGGTCAGGCCAACGCGCTCCACGAATGCCCGGATGGCCTCGGGCGGATATCCACGACGGCGCATCCCACTCAGGGTGGCCATCCGCGGATCATCCCAGCCATCCACGTGTCCTTCTTCCACCAGTTGGATGAACTTACGCTTGCTCATCACGGTGTAGCCGATGTTAAGGCGGGCAAATTCAATCTGACGCGGCTTCGATGGCACCGGGCAATTTTCGATCACCCAGTCATAGAGGGGACGGTGATTCTCAAACTCCAGCGTGCACAGCGAGTGCGTGATGTGCTCCTTGGCATCCTCAAGCGGATGCGCAAAGTCATACATCGGGTAGAGGCACCAGTCATCGCCGGTGTTGTGGTGGCTGGCGTGGATCACGCGATAAAGCACGGGGTCACGCATGTTCATATTGAACGATTCCATGTCGATGTTTGCGCGTAGAACCGCGCCCCCATCTTCGAATCCGCCCTCCTTCATCTTCTGCAGAAGCGCGAAATTCTCATCCACCGAACGGGTCCGGTGAGGTGAAGGCTTGCCCACAACGCTGACATTGCCCCGCTGTTCGCGAATCTCATCGGACGTTTGGGTGTCGACATAAGCTAGCCCCTTTTTGACCAAAGCGACCGCACAGTCATAAAAGTAATCGAAGTAGTCACTCGCGAAATAGAGGTGGTCACGCCAGTCGTAGCCCAACCACGCCACGTCCCGCTTGATCGACTCGACATATTCGGTGTCTTCCTTGACCGGATTGGTATCGTCAAAACGCAGGTGACATCGCGCGCCCAGATCGGCGTATTCCCGGGCAATCCCAAAGTTCACCCCGATGGCCTTGGCGTGTCCGATGTGGAGATAGCCATTGGGCTCGGGCGGAAAGCGCGTGATCGGAGCGGTGTGCTTACCGCTCGCGATATCGGCCGCGATGATCTCGCGGATGAAGTCTTTTTTTTCGTCGCTCATAGCGTGCTAAAGTTTTGCCAGTTCCTTCAAAAGTTCCTGACTCATCTCGATTCCCTTTTCGAAGTTCTCGACCGGAAAGTTTTCGTTGGGAGCGTGGATCTGGCAGTCCGGCCAGGAGAGTCCCAGCATTAAACTATCGGACCCGAGAATCTCCTTCATATCCTGAATAATGGGAATACTCCCGCCTTCACGAATCAAAACGGGCTCACGACCGAAGCTTGTGATCAGTGCGACTTTCGCGGCGTTACTGTAAATCGAATGAGGATCATTGTGATAGGCCTTACCGGAATGTCCTTTATGAATCTCCACGGTCACTCCGGTCGGGAGATGCGCGCGCAGGTGGTCTTCTACTTGCTGTTGCACCTTGGCAGGATCCTGTCCCGGAACCAAACGACAGGAGAGCTTGAACATGGCCTCGGCAGGAAGGACCGTTTTAGACCCTTCGCCTTGATAGCCCCCTCCGATGCCATTCACCTCAACCGTCGGCCGACCCCAGAGGCACTCCGCCATCGAATATCCTGGCTCACCAAAGGGAGCGGGTGAGCCCGTTGTTTTCAGGAAGTTTTCATCAGCGGCACCGGGAACCTCAGCCCAAGCTTTGCGCTCCCATTCTGCGAGTGGCACGACGTCATCGTAGAATCCCGCCACTGCGATCCGGCCATCATCATGATGCAGGCTTGCGACCATCCGCGCCGCGGCCGTCGCCGGGTTGGCGACACATCCCCCGTAAACTCCGGAGTGTAGATCACCGGAAGGCCCCTTGAGCTTCACCTCGAGACAAGTGATTCCCCGAAGTCCGTAGCCAAGAGTCGGAACTCCCGGAGCAACCATTCCGGTATCAGAAACTGCGATGATATCGCAAGCAAGCGACTCTTTATGCTCATTCAAGAATGGCACCAAGTTGGGCGAACCAATTTCCTCTTCTCCTTCGATGAGGAAGATGACGTTGAGAGGAAGCTCCCCCTTCTCCTTGATCGTTTTCTCTGCTCCCAGCATGTGCACAAAATGCTGTCCTTTATTGTCGGCCCCGCCCCTTCCCCAGATTTTGCCATCGCGAATTTCAGGCTCAAACGGAGGCGAATCCCAAAGGTTCAGCGGATCGACCGGCTGGACATCGTAGTGACCGTAGATTAAGACCGTCTGACGACCTTCGACCCGCTCATTGCGAGCGACAATCACGGGATTTCCGGGCGTTTCGTGGAGCTCGGTCTGCAGGCCCATTTTCTCGAATTGTCCCTTCAACCAAACCGCATTGGCCCGGACATCCGCCCCATGGCGGGAGTCAGTGGAAATACTCGGAAAACGAAGGTGTTCGAAAAGTCGTTCAAGTTCAGGCGTCATGTCAGAGGGATGGGGCGGGGCCGCCAAACCCGCAAGTCACAAATCTAATCCTGCGATGATTCTTCTTCCTTGGGGGGATGATCCAAACCGGCCTTTTTGCGCTCCTCAGCAATGACCGCAAGAGCGTCAAAAAGGCCAAACAACATCAGGAGAATACAGAGACCCCCCAAAAAACCCCAAAAGATCACCATTCTCCATGCTCCTTGTGAAAGCCATGGATCCAAGGGCCAGGTTCCAAGCACGCAATAGCCGACGATAAATGCCAGCAAGCCGTTGATAAATCTGCGCCGCTTCTGACGATCTGCCAGCGTTACCGCCGCAATCGCGAGCGACATTTGCCACCAACTGGAATCCTTCATGGCAGAACGGTAGCGAATCCCGTTTGCCATCGCAACGCTATCGTGCAGAGTGCCGTTCCAATTTCCCAATGACCATCCTGATCGTCCACTACCATCTCCGTGCCGGAGGTGTGACACAGGTGATCAAATCCCAGGCCAAGGTACTTCGCGAAATGGGACACCGCGTGATGATCGCCTCCAGTGGGCCGGTCGCAGGGTGGCATGAAGAGTGCCTCGTCGTCCCTGAACTCGATTATCAGACCACCGGCAGGATTCCGACAGATCAGCTGCTCGACGTCGCGGCCGACCTGTGGATCATTCACAATCCCACCCTCGGGCTAAACTTCGCTTACCCCGCCATGATAGAGGCCGCCGTGGAATCAGGCACGCGCATCCTGATGCAGATTCACGATTTCGTTGAAGATGGTCGTCCCGCAAACTACCAACTTCTCGCGGGAATCGACCGCCTGTATCCGAGCGCTCCTCACGTCCACTATGCCACCATTAATCGCCGTGATCTTGAAACCCTCAAGGCGGTCGGCCTTCCGGAGTCCCGTTGCCATTTCCTCCCCAATGCCGTCAATCCCCCGTCCCTTAATCCAAACTCACCGACTGGGACCCTCGTCTTTTATCCCGTCCGCGGCATTCGCCGAAAGAACCTCGGGGAAATCTGCCTGCTCGCAGCGCACGCGCCACCCGGAACCCGTTTTGCCATCGCTCTCCGATCGGGAGCTGAAGACCCTGCTTACCTCCACGATGACTGGGTCGAATTCGCGCGTGCACAAGACCTGCCCGTCTCATTCGATGTCGTGGGCAAGGAACCCGACAGCTTCATTTCCTGGTTGGAGCAATCGACCCATCTCGTCACCACCTCCATCTCAGAAGGCTTTGGCCTCACCTTCCTCGATCCTGCTTTTCTCAAGAAGCCCCTCATCGGGCGGGACCTCCCTGAGATCACACGCGATTTTGTGCCTTTCGGAACCTTGTATCAGAGTATCGCGATATCTCTGGCAGACCTCCCGAATCTCAAAGACCATTTTCACCTGCACGTGAGGACGACGATGGCGGCCTATGGACGCCCGGTCGATGACGCGGAGCTCGAAACGGCCTGGCTTCGCTACAGTGCCAATGATGAAGTTGATTTCGGAAATCTCCCCGAAAGCTTTCAGCGGAAGATCATCTCCGAGGTCTCACTTCCCGCCCTCACCACCTGGCTCGCTCATGCCCTGAAACAACCGGCTGCCCAAGTCGACATTTCTCCCTGGACTCTCGAGACCTATTCCAAAACCCTCGGCGAGACGATTGCGGCCATTCAAGAACCGGACGCCGTCACGTGGATCCCGAGAGAGCGTATTCTCGATCAGTTCTTAAAACCCGAAAAATTTCACTTCCTGAGAGGCTGCCTTATGGAATGTCAATCGTCACCTTTGCTCGCTAGAAACGGACTTGCGTTGCAAGGCCGTCCGCGCTCCCAAAGCGCTCTTTGACCCGGTCCCCGCTCACGACTTGCGATAGTTTGGAAGCCGACGCGCTCGACCAGTTTTGCAAGTCCCCGGACCATTCCACGACGACCTCGGTATCATCCGCAGCCAGAGGTCGCACTATTTAATCACGAAATCCCAACAAAGATGACATTTTCATAAATCAAGTGCGATGACGCAAGCGAGGCCGCGCTTCACTCCTGCTCAACCCCAATATGAAACTCAACCGACTCTTCCTTGCCGTCCTTCTGCCCCTCGCCGCAAATGCCACTCCAAACCGTGGTCTCTGGTTCTGGGGGAGCACCAGCATTCCCGATGGTCTTGGCGGAGTCGTGGACAGCCCTTATGGCTCCAATCTTGTCGTCGGGGATACTTTCCTCGAGCGAGATTGTCTCGCGTTTTTCAAGCTCCACCATGTCAGGCGTCTCTACGGGAGCTACGGCAATCGTCCGATCTCGGAACAGGCCACGATTGCAGATTGGAATGAAAAGCTCGACTGCCTCCGCATCGATTCCCAGATCCTCATCGCCGGTTCCCAGGTCTCTCCGGCCGATCACTCCTACTACCTCAGTCGCGTCACGAGCCGGCTGATCAACTTCAACGATGACTTCGCGGCCCAGCCTGCCCGGCAGTTCGATGCCCTTCACCTCGATATCGAACCCCAACAACAAAATGCTTGGAAGATAGGCAGTGCCGTCGTCCGCAGAGCCTTCCTCGCCGATCTCCTCGAGACCTACACCGCCATTCGTAATCACCTCGATGCCGGCGGTTACCCCAGCTTTCCCATTTATGCCGACATTCCTTTTTCGTGGGACAAATTCCCCGGTTCAATCGGCTGGGCTGACGCCGCTGATCGCGATGATTGGTTTGCCGACCTCCAATCCGTCCTCACCGGTCTCTCCATCATGACGTTCTCGAAAGACACCGCCCCTGAGATCGACGTCGCGACCGCTTACGAACGGGCAGGCGCTCTCGATGGCTTCTCCCGTATCGGCATTCAACCCAAGGTCGGCGTCGTCGATCCTCCCGAGATCATCTGGCCCAACTACCCCGCTTTCAATATCGCCCTCAACGAACTCGAAGCCATCGTGGAGGCCGATGAGACCACCGACATCGAAAACTTCGGCCTCTGGCGTCACGCCATCGACACCACCGGCCTCGGCTACATCCTCCGCAATCGCGGCCTCTGGTTCTGGGAGCAGAACTCCTTTGAGGATGATACCGTCAGCATTTACGATGGCCTCAGTGTCGTCGGTCAAGCCACCCGTGAAGCCGAAGCGCTTGACTTCATAAGCAATCGTCAGGTCCGGCATCTCTACGGAGAATACACCAACCGCCCCGCGACCGAACCCACGGTCATCGCCTCCTGGAATACCAAGCTTCACAACCTCGGCATCGATTCCCAAAGCATCTTTCGGGGAAAGGACACCTCTCTTCCTGCGTTCAAAGCCGAACTCCTTGACCGGGTGCAGGTCTCTTTTATCAACTTCATGGACGCCATCGGGACCGATGATCCCTCGAAGTTTAAAGCCCTTCGTCTTCAGCTCACTCCGCAAAAAGACTTCTCGTGGACCGCTTGGACTCCCGCCTTCCGCCGTGCCCAGCTCGACGCCATCCTCGACATTCTCGCCGACACGCGAACCTTACTCAACACCTCCGGATACTTCCACATCCCTCTCTATGCCGACATTGCTTCCGACTGGGACATCCTCCCCGGTGATGGTGGTGAAATCGGCTGGACCTCCGGCGCGGATCGCGATGCCTGGTTCGTGAACCTCCATGAAATCATCGATGGCGTTTCAATGCTCTCCTTCGCCGAAAATACGCTTGCCACTATCGATCACGCCACCTCATACGAACGCTCAAATGTCCTGCCTACCAAGGCCCGCCTTGGCATGAAATCCCATATCGGAATCACTGGTATCTGGACCACCCTGACCGCCTTCCAAACTGAAATGGGTTTGGTCGAGGATGCCACCGGCCCCGCCGAGTCAGTCGATCTTGATAGCTACGCGCGCTGGAGACACTTTGTTGAGAAAGGAGCCCCTGTCATCTCGACCGGAACCGGCCTCACCGCGACCTTCGACTTCGTCCGGCCCAATCGCCCTGTCATCGTCATCAATGTCCTCCCCAATCACCTCTACCTCGTTCGCTTCAGTCAGGATCTCCAAAAGCCCAAACAAGGTCGCGAAGTTGCCCGCCTGAGAACAACCTCCGACAAACCCGAGCGCATCGAGGTCCCCATCGAAATGAAAGGCGACCGCGGCTTCTGGCTCATCGAGCGAATCAAGGATTGAACACGTCCTCGGAACTCTTATCCCGAGGACCAGCAAGAATCATCTCTCCAAAAGAATCTCGTTGCCCAAGACCACCATCTCAACGGAACCCTTGAGTGTCTTGTTCAGAAAGGGCGTGTTGGAACTCTTTGACTTCATAAACTCTTTCGTGAAAGTCGTCTCTTTCTTGGGATCGAAAACGATGAGATCGGCAGGCTTTCCTTCCGCAACTTCCGCCACCTCAAGCTGCATCATACGACGAGGCTCGGCGGAGTATCGCTTCACCATAAGGTCCCATCCAAAGTCCCCGTTCACGATGAAGCGGTCGTGCAAGGAAACGAGAGCGGTGTCCAATCCGGTGATGCCATTCGGGGCATCCACAAAAGCCTGGGATTTCTCAAACTCGGTATGCGGCGCGTGATCCGTCGCAATAATCCGGAAAACGCCCTCCTTGAGCCCTTGCAACAAAGCCGCGTTATCCTTGCGAGTCCGCAGCGGCGGGTTCATTTTATAGTGAGTATCGTAATCCCCGATATCTTCATCCGCGAACATCAGGTGATGGGGTGAAACCTCACCCGAAACCTTGGCACCACGTTCGTCGCGCCACCACCGAATCGTCTCCATCCCGATCTCCGAGCTAACATGTTGAATGTGTAAGGTCGCGCCCGTGGCGTGTGCCAGTCGAATATCGCGGTCCATGCAAATCTCCTCCGCAAGTGCCGGGGTGCCTTGAATCCCTAGACGATAACTCACCGGTCCTTCATTGAGGGCTCGAGGTCCGCAGAGCTGTGTGTCCTCGCAGTGACTCGCAAAGAAGAGTCCGAATTCGGTCCCGTATTCCATCGCCCGTTTCAAAAGTGCGGCATTGGGAACGGCATCACCATCATCGGTGAGCATCAAGATCCCAGTATCTTTGAGACCTGCAATCGGAGCCATTTCGACCCCGGCACGATCCACCGTGATGCAGGCCGACGTGAGCACCGGGATACGGCACTGTTTGCCCAGATCGAGCACCCGTTTCACGACCGTCGGGGAGTCAATCGAAGGCGAGGTATTTGGCATCATGACCACCCCAGTGATGCCACCGTTAATCGCGGCTTCGGTGCCATCCAGAATCGTTTCTTTCTTCTCTTGTCCCGGCTCACGAAAGTGCACGTGGGCATCGAACATGCCCGGCATGACAATCTGCCCAGCACAATCAATCACGCGCGCCCCCTCGGGAGCAGCAATGACACCGACCGCCTTGATGATGCCATCGACGATCCAAACATCCGCTCTTTGCGGGGCTTCATTTTCTGTGGCGACTTCACCGCCTTGGAGGAAGAGATTCATGAGACTTTTGGTTTGAGTCCAAAGAGGACCGCCATCCGGGCCGCGATGCCATTTTCGACTTGTTGGGAAATAAGACAGCGCTCGTAGTCCAGGACACCATCGCAGAGCTCGACGCCTCGGTTGATGGGGCCGGGGTGCATCACATAGACGCCTTCGTCGCTGATGCGCTTGAGCCGTTCCTCGGTGATCCCAAAGACGGAATGATATTCGCGGTCACTTGGAAAGAACGGGGCATCCTGACGCTCCTTTTGAACGCGCAAAAGATAGACCGCATCCGGCCCCCACTTCATGGCCTCATCATAATTTGTAAAACGGCGGAACCGGGTTTGCGGCACCAAGCTGCCCGGTCCACAAAAAGCCACTTCCACGCCCAGCTTTTCGAAAATAGTGCTCGTTGAGCGGGCCACCCGACTGTGCAGGATATCCCCCATGATCACGACCTTGCGCCCCTCCATCTCGGGGTAAACTTCACGAAAAGTGAAGGCATCCAAGAGGGCTTGGGTGGGATGCGCGTGGGCTCCATCTCCGGCATTAATTACGGAGGCATTGGTCTGCCGCGCGATCGCAGCCGGTTGCCCGGCGAGCCGATGTCTCACGACAATGTAGTCCGCCCGCATCGCCTGAAGCGTATCGATGGTATCACGAACCGATTCCCCTTTGGACACCGAAGAACGCGGCACATCGAAGATCGTGACATCTGCCGAGAGACGTTTTGCAGCGACCTCGAATGATGAGAGCGTCCGCGTGCTCGGCTCGTAAAATAACATCAGCACCGTCTTGCCCTTGAGTGCCGGCACTTTTTTCACCGACCGGGTGAAGAGATCCTTAAAAGGCACCGCTTGATCGAGCAGATGAGTGATTTCCGCGCGGTCGAGTGAGACAATATCCAGGAAATCTTTACGGGCCATAGGAGTGGGTAATTATTGGGTGATGATTACGACCGACTCCTTACCGTCGGTCTTTTGTAAGCTGACATCGACACGGTCCATGCGGTCGGTTTCGAGAGTCTCTCCGACAAAGCGCGGCTCGATGGGAATCTCGCGATGGCCACGATCGATCAAAACGGCAAGGTCCACCTTGGCCGGGCGACCGTAATCAAAAAGGGCATCCAGAGCGGCTCGGATCGTGCGACCGGTGAAAATGACATCGTCCACTAGGACGACGTGTGAACGATCGACCGGAAAATCGATCTCGCTACTTTGAAGCGTCGGATTGCTGCTGAGATGCTCGTAGTCATCCCGGTAAAGCGAGATATCGAGCACCCCGAGACGCACCTTGGCTCCCTTTGCCTTCATCAGTTCAAAAACCCGCTCGGCAACCTCATCGCCACGACTCCGAATCCCCACGAGATCGATCTCATTGCCATCAGCCGCAAAAAAGATCTGATCCGCAAGACGGGTAATCGCCGCCGAAATGGCGGAAGGGTCTAAGGCAGTTCTCATGTAGTTCTTTCACAATGATACGGAGAAAGGGATCGGTGTAAAACAGGAAGCAAAAAATTGGAGGGAAGATCTCAATCCTCATCCAAGCGGAGGCACCATCCATCCCGTTTGTGCCTCCCAACTAGACTCTTGAGTCATGAAAGGACGGTGGTCCAAAACCGGGGATTTCAACCCCTGGATCTTTTCTGGCCTTGCCCTTCGTGAGTGTCGTCGTGGAGGCCCGCACGGTGTCCCGGGTCTTCCAGTGTCCTTTCAGGACACAAAGACCTCATCCAACCGAGACCCAAGGTTAAAACCTTGGGCTTTGAACCGCTGTCCCTTCAGAACAAAAACACCTCAAGAATCAAAAATGCATCCTCCCAATATCCGATCTCCTCTGACTGCCATCAAATGTCACCTTAGCCGCCTCAGCATGTGCCTTCTCAACCGCCGCCTCGCGAGTCTCCCCACCCGCCACAATCGCAAGAACTCGGCCTCCGTTCGTCGCCCAATCCTCACCAACCTTCTTCGTTCCGGCATGGTAAACCCGGGCATCGATCACCTCATCAAGCCCACGAATGACATCTCCGGCCCGCGAGGACTCAGGATAACCCGCTGAAGCCAAAATACAGCAAACCGACCACCCTTCACTGAAGGAGAGTAATTCCGGCTGCAGATGCCCCTTTGCTCCCTCAAGACAGAATTGCGCCAAATCACCAGAAACCAAGGGCATGACCGCCTGACACTCGGGATCACCAAAGCGGCAATTATACTCGATAATCTTGGGACCATCTCCGGTGAGCATCAGCCCAAAATAAAGGAAGCCCTTGTAATTCAGGGCGTCTTTCTCAAGTCCGGCCACCGTGGGCCCGACGATCTCCTCATCAATCCGTTTCATGAGCTCGCGATCGGCAAGTTGCCGACTCGCAACCGCGCCCATGCCACCCGTATTCGGGCCTTCATCCCCTTCCCCAATCCTCTTATAATCACGTGCTGGAGTCAAAATGAGATAGTCGGGACCACTCACTGCCGCGAAAATCGAAATCTCCGGCCCAATGAGACACTCCTCAACCAAGAGACGGCCCGGCCCAAACCGGCGCTCAACCATGACTTCCTGTAAAAACGCCTCGGCCGATGCTTCATCCAGACAAACCGCCACCCCTTTTCCTGCCGCCAAACCATCAAATTTCAGCACGGTGGGATATTTGCCCGCAATCGCAGCACGAGCTTCCGCAATGTCGCCGCAACCCGTCGCCGCTCCGGTGGGGATCTCGTGACGAAACATGAACTCCTTTGCAAACTCCTTCGAAGCCTCCATTTGTGCCGCCGCAAACGGTGGACCCCAGCAGGGAATCCCCGCATCGTGACAGCGATTCGCCAAGCCTTCCCCGGTCACGAGGTAACTTTCCTCGCCCGCCACACAGAGATCAATCCCCGCCATCGTCATCCAGGCCATCAAAGAATCGAGGTCATGCGCTTCCATTTTTCCCGAGCCCTCGATCCCATGGATCGCCTCACTTCCCGGAAAGCAAAAGACCTCGGGATCACTTGCTGACTCACGGAGAGCCCGAATCAGGGCATGCTCACGTCCACCTTTTCCGATCACGCAGATTTTCACGAACGCGAAATAACGCATTGGCTCAACTTTGACCAAGGAAACAATAGAGATTCTCCCTTGCCAATTTGCCTCCACCGCTTCCAAATCAACTCAGATATGGCAAATACCCCCGCACTCGTCGTCCTCGCAGCCGGAATGGGCAGCCGTTATGGCGGCCTCAAGCAAATGGACCCGATGGGCCCAAACGGCGAAACCGTCCTCGACTATTCCGTGTTCGACGCCATTCGCGCCGGCTTTTCAAAGGTGATCTTTGTCATTCGCGAAGACTTCGCCGAGGCCTTCCAGACCACCGTTGGGGCCAAGTTCTCTGCCCAGGTCGAGGTTGCCTACGCTTATCAAAAGCTCGATGACCTTCCCGCAGGATTCTCCGTTCCCGCAGGTCGCGAAAAACCTTGGGGAACATCGCATGCCATCCTCGCTGCGCGTGCCGAAATTGATCGCCCTTTCGCCGTGATCAATGCCGATGACTTCTACGGCGCCGACGCTTATCAACAAGCCGCCGAGTTCCTCACGACAAGCCCTCCCCAAGAAGAAAAAGCGCACTACGCCCTCGTCGGATACCAGATCGTCAAGACCCTTTCGAACCACGGCGCAGTCAATCGCGGCATCTGCCAAACCGAGGACGGCCTGCTCAAGGGAGTCGAGGAAGTGGTGGAGATCTCCCGCAAGGACACCGACCAAATCGAGGGTCGCGGACTCGACGGCAATGCCTGCCTTGTCGATGAAAACGTCGTCGTCTCGATGAATCTCTGGGCTTTCCCGGTCTCCTTCCTCACTGAACTCCAGGACCACTTTGCCCTATTTTTGGCCGAACGGGGCTCCGAGGAAAAAAGCGAGTGCTACATCCCCACCGTGATCGATGACCTCGTTCATCGCGGCATTGCCGATTGTCACGTTTTGGAAACGTCGTCCTCATGGTTCGGGGTGACCTATCCCGAGGACAAGCCCCATGTCGTCGAGAGCATCAGAGGCCTCATCGACTCCGGCGAATACCCCTCGCCACTCGTTTAAAGAAATCATCCGCGTTTCATCGCGTGAAAAATCATTGGCACTGCGTATACTATCGCTATGCCCGATGCCTCCCGCCCCTGTCAGATCACCCGTTGGACTGACGGCGTGGAGACGACGCACGACGATCTCGTCTCCGTCGAAGAACCTCTTCAGGTCATCATCGATGGCCGCGCTCTGGCGGTCCTGATGAGGACGCCCGGCGATGACGAATTTCTTGTGATGGGCTTCCTCCTCACCGAGGGCATCATTGCCCAGGCCTCCCAAGTGCGACGCATTGATCTT
Organism: Akkermansiaceae bacterium; assembly: GCA_047634075.1. Classification (GTDB taxonomy): domain Bacteria; phylum Verrucomicrobiota; class Verrucomicrobiia; order Verrucomicrobiales; family Akkermansiaceae; genus SW10. Next base: position 9,765 of record JBLIDI010000016.1, on the reverse strand, counting down.
GAGGCCCGTGATAACCACGCCCTTGTCTTCCTCATCGATGACCATCACTGCGATTGGGAACGCCTCACCCGACACCTTTTCTCAGCCTCCTCCTGCGGTCTGTGTGGGAAGTCCACCATCGAGGCCATTCTCCAAAGCCATCCGCCCATCGAAAGGAAATTCGACTTTGATCCCGCGGTCATTCAGAAGGCCCCCGCTATCATGAGGGCTGCGCAGGCTAACTTCGACTCAACCGGTGGCATCCACGCTTCCGGGATCTTTTCCAAAGACGGCGAACTTCTCGTCTTACGTGAAGACATCGGACGCCATAATGCCCTCGACAAGGTCATCGGCGAAGGACTCATGAAAGGCCTCGATTTTTCAACCTGCTTTCTCCTCGTCTCCGGTCGCGTCTCCTTCGAACTCATGCAAAAGGCCGTGGCGGCCCGCCTCCCTCTCGTCGCCGGAATTTCGGCGCCTTCGTCCCTCGCGGTCAGCTTTGCCAAAACTTCCAATCAAAGCCTCATCGGCTTCCTCCGTCCTCCATCAATGAACATTTACGTCTAGAAAAAGACAATTCCTCCGAATCTTCACATTAAGAACACGAAGACTTCACAAACCCGAACCAACTTAACAACATGATGAAACGAGTCCTCCCGCTCTTATTCGCTCTCCTAACCTTTGCCGCCGGCTCCGAAAGGTCGCCTTACTTCGAGATCCGCGGCGAAAAAAATGTCGATTCCTTTCCGCTGAAGTCGTCGCACTCCGCGGTCACCATCACCGGCCCCATGGCCCGGGTCGAGTTGACTCAGACCTATCTCAATGAAGGTGAGGCCACCATCGATGCCACCTACCTCTTCCCTTCCTCTACCGGTGCGGCCGTCCATGGCATGACAATGAAGATCGGCGAACGCACCATTGTCGCAGAGATTCAGGAAAAAGCCAAAGCTCGCGAAACTTTCGAACAGGCCAAAAGAGAAAACAAGTCCGCCAGCCTCCTGACCCAAAAGCGACCGAACGTGTTCGCGATGGAAGTCGCGCAAATCCTCCCCGGCGACATGCTCACCCTCACTCTCAGCTACAGCGAAATCATCACTCCGAATTCTGGGACCTACGAGTTCCTCATCCCCAGTGCCCTCGGACCCAGGTTTCAGGAAGGCGCTGCCACGTCCGCGAGCGTGACCAATCCCTTCTTAGGTGAGGGGCAAAAAACCCTGACCCGCTTTTCGGTCGATCTCGTGATGAACAGCCCCCTCGCCATCCAGAACCTAGCCTGCCCAAGCCACGAGCAAGCAAAGATCACCTTCATCAGTAAAACAGACGCGCAACTGAAACTCGCGCCCACTCATCCCGACCGCGATTTCATCATTCGTTATCAACTCGCCGGACAAAAAATCCAAGCCGGCCTCCTCACTCACGATGGCGATGAAAAGGCCTTCCTTCTCCAACTCGAACCGCCTTCCCAAGCGACCCCATCAGACATCCCAGGCCGCGACTTCATCTTCGTGATCGATGTCTCAGGGTCGATGAGAGGTTTCCCCCTGAATCTTGCCAAAGATCTCTTCAAAGACCTTGCCCGAAATCTCACTCCCGATGACAGCTTCAATATGCTCCTCTTCGCGGGATCGAATAAGATCCTCTCTGCGACCTCGCTCCCTGCCACCGAGGCCAATACCGCTCGCGCCATCAACTTCCTCGACAGCACCGATGGCAACGGAGGAACACGCCTTCTCGGAGCCCTCGACGAAGCCCTCGCCATTCCTCATGACCGTGACCGCTCGCGCTCTCTCGTGCTCATTTCTGATGGCTTCATCTCTGCCGAAGCGGAGGTCTTTGATCTCATTCGGGATAAGGCCAACGGCACCAACATCTTCCCTCTCGGCGTCGGCTCCAGCGTCAATCGCCACCTCCTCGAAGGCTTAAGCCACTTCGCCGGACGCGATCACTTCATCGTCACCCACTCCACCGAGTGCGACGAAGCCGTAAAGCGCTTCCGAAGCATCGTCGCGACCCCGGTTTTAACCAATATTCAAATCAAAGGAGAAGGAGTCACCCTCACCGATCTTCTGCCCGCCAGACAGCCTGACCTATTCGCCGGACAACCGCTCTCGCTCGTCGGCAAGTGGCAGGGTGAAGGCGGGTCCGTGACCGTCACCGGAACAACCGGTGGGGGAGAAAAAATCTCGCAAACCTTCGAGATTATCAAAGGCACCAAGAATGCCACCCTGCCCACTCTCTGGGCCCGCGCCAAAGTCAAGGAACTCGGTGACTTCGCCAGCCTGACGAACCGTGATAGCGAGCGCAAAGAAGTGACGAGGCTCGGCCTGAAATATCAACTCCTGACTCCCTTCACCTCGTTTGTGGCCGTCTCTCAAGAGGTCCGCGTTCGCAAGAAAGAAGCCGTCGCTGTTGCCGTCACCCAAGGCAAGCCTTTGCCACAAGGAGTTGCAAGCTCGGCCAAAGGGAATTCATCGGGCTCGGTTCCCGAACCATCCTCCAGCCTCCTCCTGCTCCTCGTCGGAGCCCTCACTGTGACCTTGCGGATCCGGAACTAACCTTCTTTTAAAAACCCTGAGCCCTCGTAAGAATGAACCTCCGAATCATTACGACAGTTCTCGTGCTTTCGGTGGCGTTCGCTCCAGTCCTGCTCTGGTATTGGAGTCGGCTCGATAATGGCAGCGGCGAGGCCCTCGGCCTCGTCGCGCTCGTCCTCGCAATCACCCTTGCGCGGAAGGACCGCGACACTCCAAACCTCCGCTTCGCTGAGATTTCCATTCTAATTTACGGCCTCGGCTTCTTTTTCCTGCCGCCTCTTCTTCGGATAATCCCCGCTCTCGCGACCATCGCTTTTCTCACCGGGATCCATCGACAAGCGGGGCAGTTCGGTCTCTTGCTCCTCTCGCTCCCGGTGCAGGCCTCGCTCGATTTTTTTCTCGCTTACCCTTTCCGCCTTATCACCGCCGAAGGGGCCCGCTTCCTGGTGAACTTGCTGGGCTATCCGGTCGAGAGACTCGGTGTTCAACTGTTCCTCGAAGGAAGCATCGTCTCGGTTGATCTCCCGTGCAGTGGGCTCCAAATGCTCTGGGCTTCTGCTTTCCTGACCGCTCTTCTCGCGACCCTTTTCCATCTCAGCTATCGTCGCACGCTTGAACTCGGGGTCGTGGCCCTCATGCTATCTCTTCTCGCCAACACCTTGCGGGCTTCCTCGCTCTTCTTCCCGGAAGCCGGGATCATTTCGATCCCTGGTTTTGCGCACGGAGGCATCGGTCTGATCTTCTTTGCACTCGCGGGCTTGATTCTCGTTGCGCTCGCGAGGAAATTGCATCTCCGCAAAAGAGACCCGCAACGGCAAACACCGCCCATCACCCGCCGTTTCGTTGTCCTCGCTTGCGGAGTCTCTCTCGTCACCTTTTTACCAGCGCGCACCGAAAGCACGACCGCTGCGCCGGACTTCCCGGCCCTCGACTTTTACCAAGGTCGTGCGGTTGAAGAAATCCCTCTCAGTGAGAAGGAAGAGTCCTTCGCTACAAGTTTCCCAGGCCAACTCAAAGTCTACCGCATCGAGAATGGCACCCTCATCCTTCGCCGTGTCACAAAACCCTCCCGCATGCTCCATCCGAGTTACCACTGCCTCAAAGCCGAGGGTTTTGCCATCAGCGCTTCTAGCGTGCGTGAATCTCCCGACGGCCAACCGTTTTCGCAATACCGTGCGACACGAAATACGGAACAGTATCTCGTTACTGAAAGCATTCGGACACTCGATGGCCGCCGCCATTGGAGCGAGGTTTCCGCTTGGTATTGGCACGCTCTTTTCCATCCCAACTCCGGACCATGGGAGGCGGAAACCCTCATCGTTCCCATCCCATAACTTTAACTCAAAATCTCATGAATAATCCTCCACCGATACCAGACCCAAAACCACTCACGCCTCAGACCGACACCTCCTTTGCTCAGGTCTTCGAGGGCCTCCTGAAGTCTCCCCGAAACCTCATCGAAGGGATTACCAAAAGCGAGACTCCCGGAGCTTTCACCTCCAAACTTCTCCTTCTTGCCTTGGGTGGATTTCTCATCTTCGGGGTCACCCTCGGAAGCTTCTCTTTTCATGAACAACTCTGGGCCGCCCCGCTCAAAACGGTGCTTGGTCTCGCCTTCAGCACCATCATTTGCCTTCCCAGCCTCTATGTTTTCTCAGCTCTCACCGGCACGACCTTGGGCATCAAGGAGATCATTCAAGGAATGGCCGGAGCACTCGCCCTCATGGCCAGCCTCCTCCTCGGTTTCACCCCGGTTCTCTGGGTCTTTTCACAATCAACGACCTCGGAAACCTTCTTCGGCTTTCTGGTCCTCGCAACCTGGCTCATCGCGGTCTTCTTTGGCACCGGCTTCCTCCTCAAAATGCTCTCGCACTCGGGCACCGAAAAAAAGGGACCACTCAAAATTTGGATCGGCATCTTCCTTCTCGTCACCCTGCAAATGTCAACCACCCTGCGCCCCCTCATTGGCCGGTCCGATTCCTTCTTCACCACCGAGAAACGCTTCTTCCTCGAGCACTGGGGACTTGCTGCCACCGGCACGACTCGAGGCCAGGTCGACAAGGAGATCCCACGGACTGACGACGCCCCAGTCAAGGCCACAAAACGTGGGAATTCTGAGAAGAATCCCTTCCTTGACGAATAGAAGAAAAACGAACTACGCAACCGGCCAGTTTCGCCACCGGGCAACGGACTTCCCCCCAAAAGCGAGGTCGTGCCAGATGATCTTTTCTTCCGCGAAGAGGAAGCGGGCGTCGAAGCTCTCACCCTTGAGTGCTTGACGAAGCCAGTAGGAATCATCTTCCCACATTCGCTCAAAGGGGATCTCGGCAATCTCACACCAATACGGATTGGCCTCTCGGGTTGCCGTGGGTGTTCCTTCGAATTCGGTGGCGGTGTAAACGTGACAGTGGATGTCGGGAAGATCCGACATCACAAACCAAGGTTCGCCACGTTTGACCGGATCGAGACAGGTGATGTGGAGTTCCTCTTGGCACTCACGAATGACACATTCCTCCGGAGTTTCGCCGGGATCAATCTTGCCCCCTGGCCCATTGATCTTCCCCATCCCAATACCGGTGAGTTTCTCGATCAAAAGAATCCGGCTCCCTTGATGAACGAACATCAGGGTGGCATGAAGCTCCGGCTCCCAGCTTGGCCAGTCAGGCACTCTGATCTCAGGATTCGCGGGCATAAGCTTCTACAGAGTCGCAGGTGCAGACCAAGTTGCGGTCTCCATGCACATTGTCAACCCTGCCCACCACGGGCCAAAACTTGTGGCGGCGCAAACGAGGGACCGGGAAAGCCGCTTTCTCGCGACTATAAGGATGGGTCCAATCATCCGCCATCACCATCTCAGCGGTGTGGGGCGCATTCTTAAGAGGGTTATCGGCGGCATCGGATGCGCCACTCACGACCTCTTCGATCTCATCGTAGATCGCAAGCATGGCATCACAGAATCGATCGAGTTCCTCTTTCGATTCAGACTCGGTGGGCTCGATCATAAGCGTCCCAGCCACCGGCCAACTCATCGTCGGCGCGTGAAAACCGTAATCAATAAGGCGCTTGGCAACGTCCTCGACCGTGATGCCACTTTTTGCCGAGATCGGCCGAATATCGATGATGCACTCGTGGGCTACGAGGCCATCGCGTCCGGTGTAGAGAATGGGATAAGATGATCTCAGTCGATGAGCCATATAGTTGGCATTCAGAATAGCCACTCCGGTCGCTTCGCGCAGACCATCGGGGCCCATCATAGCGATATACATCCAGGAGATCACGTTGATCGAGGCACTTCCGTATGGAGCCGAGCAAACGACATTTCGCGTCGTTTCAAGAAGACCGTGCCCCGGAAGAAATTTCACGAGGTGTGCCGCCACTCCGATCGGGCCGACCCCGGGACCGCCCCCTCCGTGTGGGATGCAGAAGGTTTTGTGGAGATTAAGATGGCAAACATCCGCTCCGATCATGCCGGGATTCGTGAGGCAGACCTGTGCGTTCATGTTAGCACCATCCATATAAACCTGCCCCCCAGCTTCGTGGATCTCTTGACAGATTTCCTCGATCCCTTCCTCGAAAACTCCATGAGTGGAAGGATAAGTGATCATGAGAGCCCCCAGGTTATCACGATTCGCTTCGATCTTGGCGGCGAGATCGGCGCGGTCGATATTTCCTTCGTCGTCACAAGTCACTGCTACCACCTTGAAGCCGGTCATTACGGCCGAAGCCGGATTGGTTCCGTGGGCCGAGGTCGGGATGAGACAGATTTTGCGTTCGGTGTCGCCGTTCTCGAGGTGATACGAGCGGATCGCCAGGAGTCCGGCATACTCACCTTGGGAACCAGCATTGGGCTGAAGCGAAACCGCAGCAAAGCCGGTAATTTTGGCAAGCCAATCCGAGAGCTCCTCAAGCATGGCCCGGTAGCCCGTGCTCTGATCATCCGGCACAAAAGGATGCATGTTCGCGACTTCCGGCCAGCTCACCGGCATCATTTCCGCCGCGGCATTCAGCTTCATGGTGCAGGACCCGAGCGGGATCATCGATTCGTTCAAAGCGAGATCGCGCGCTTCCAGTCGATGCAGGTAACGCATCATCTCGGATTCGCTCCGATAAAGATGGAACACTTCCTGTTCCATGAAATCACTCTCTCGAGGGAGAGCGAGAGGCGCTCCCGTCGTTGCCAAGGTCACCCCAAAGATCTCCGCGATCCTTTCGATATCCGCCTCCGCAGTCGTTTCATCAAGAGAGATGCCAACCCGGCCGTCGCCAAAATCCCGAAGGTTATAGCCCGCCTCGCGAGCCTTTTCCAGAATTCCATCCGGTGCCTCCACCACGAGCGTGTCGAAGTACGAAGTATTAACAACATTCGGGAGAACCGCGGCGAGCCGTGAGGTCAGCCCGTGAATCTCATTGGCAATGGCCCGCAATCCGTCAGGACCATGGTAGACCGCATACATCGAAGCCATGACGGCGAGGAGAACCTGCGCAGTGCAAATATTGGACGTCGCCTTGTCACGGCGAATGTGTTGTTCGCGAGTTTGAAGCGAGAGCCGGTAGGCCGGATTTCCTTGCGAATCGAGGGAGACCCCAATCAAGCGGCCCGGAATCTTCCGCTTCAGTTTATCAACGCAGGAAATGAAAGCGGCATGAGGCCCTCCAAATCCGAGAGGCACTCCGAAACGCTGACTGGAACCGACACAGATATCGGCACCCATGGCCCCCGGCTCTTTCAGAAGAGTGAGCGCCATCAAATCAGTCGCCACCGTGAGGAGCCCCTTGGCCTCATGAACTTGCGCCGCAAAATCACTAAAATCACGAACGTTTCCAAGAGTCGAAGGATACTGCACGAGCGCGCCGAAGAATCCCTCCGACACCGTGAAATCGTCAATTGAAGCCACTTCAACCTTTACCCCGAGAGGTTCGGCCCGGGTCCGCACAACTTCGATCGTCTGAGGGTGGCATTCTTCGTCCACCCAAAAGACCGATCCCCGTGGATTCATTGTCAGGGAAAGACTCATCGCCTCCGCTGCCGCCGTCGCTTCATCCAGCAAGGAGGCATTGGCAACATCGAGCCCCGTGAGATCGACGACCATTGTCTGAAAGTTTAAAAGTGCTTCAAGACGGCCCTGCGAAATTTCGGGCTGATACGGAGTATAGGCGGTATACCAACCGGGATTCTCAAGGATATTACGCTGAATCACCGGTGGCGTAATGGTTCCGTAATATCCCTGCCCGATCAGGGGCTTAAGAACTACGTTCGTGGAAAACTTCTCCTTTAAGGCGGCAAGCGCACCGCTCTCGGAAAAAGCCGCGGGAAGGTCCGGCCCTTCCTTCCACTGAATCTCACCGGGGACCACTTTAGCCACCAAGGCATCAAGGCTGTCGTAGCCGATTACGTCGAGGAGTTCCTGCCGTGAATGATTCCACGGCCCAATGTGACGTTTGGCAAATGGTGCGCTCATTTCGATTCAGGAAACCATGGATGTGTAGGAAGCGGCATCCATGAGGTCGTTGATTTGATCAGGGTTGGAAACACGAATCTTGAAGATCCATCCCGTCCCATAGGGGTCGGTGTTGATCTTGGCCGGATCGGCGACGAGGTCCATATTCACCTCGATGATTTCGCCGGAAATCGGGGCGTAGATGTCACTGGCAGCCTTCACACTTTCGACAACCGCAGTGGGCGAGGCCTTCTCAATGTCACCCAAGTCGGGCAGTTCGACAAAAACGACATCGCTCAGTTCTTCCTGAGCGTGGTCGGTAATTCCAATGGTGGCGATGTCGCCTTGAAGGCGCACCCATTCGTGGTCGCGAGTATAATTGAGATCGGCAGGAGCTGTCATGACAGAGATGGCTTGTGTTTAATTTGAATTATTTTTGATAGAAAGGCTTTTTTACGACCTTTGCTGGAATTTTACGACCGCGGACTTCAATGAAGACCGGAGTGTTAATTTTCACTTGATCCACCGGAAGGTAAGCCATCGCAATTCCTTCGCCGAGACTTGGAGAGAGCCCTCCCGAGGTCAGAGCGCTGAGAGCTTTTCCGTCGCGGTCTAAGACGGGATATCCGGGGCGTGGAGGCGCGGCCCGCTCGGTGAGCTTGATCGCCATGAGACGCTCCCGACACCCCTCTTTCTTCTGACGTTTGAGAACCTCGGACCCGGTGAAGTCGCCCTTCCCGAGCGCCACAAAAAAGCCCAACCCGGCTTCGAGCGGAGTGCGCAGAGGTGAAAGATCAGAGCCATTAAGTGGATAACACATCTCAAGCCGCAGGCTATCCCGGGCCCCAAGACCACAGGGCTTTGCCTCCGCAGCCAGGAGAGCCTGCCACCATTTGGAAGCATCCCGAGCAGGACAAAAAAGTTCAAATCCATCTTCGCCGGTGTAGCCCGTCCGGCAAACCACGAGCCTCTGCCCCTCGTGCTTGATATTGTCGACGCCATTGCGCGTCGGCAAGGTCCGTCCTTCGGTGATGGTAGTGTAAACTTCGGGAGCCTTCGGGCCCTGCACTGCGAGACCCGCCCACTCCGCGCTCTCGTTTTCCAGAATGACGCCGTCCTCGAGATTTTCTTCCAACCAAGCGACGTCTTGGTCCACGCACGAAGCATTTACGACGAGGAGGTAGCGACCCTCCTCTAGGCGATAGAGAATCAAATCATCGATCACTCCTCCTTGTTCATTGAGCAGAAAGGTGTAGTGGGCACTTCCATCTTCAAGGGCTGCCACCTCATTGGTGAGGAGCTTATCTAACCAAGCCTCGGCTCCGGCTCCGGAAACGAAAACCTGCCCCATGTGGGAGATGTCAAAGACGCCGCACCCTTCGCGAACAGCCCGATGTTCATCGATGATCGAAGAATACATGACGGGCATTTCCCACCCTGCGAAGGGGACCAATCGTCCCCCGAGGTCACGGTGTTCTTGATCCAGAGGAGACAGCTTTAAGATTTCGCTCACGCAGCGACTGTGTGAGTGGTTATGGAGCTTGTCAACCAGCTGATCTCAGCGTTTCCTCTCTTTGCTATGGGACACAATCCTAATTTGGAGAAAAACTTTTCATGGATGGCTTTTCCAGGCCTGATTCGGGCAATTGTCATGCTTCAGTGTGTCGTCTTTGTAATCATTCTGCTGAAACCGGAAACTGACTCACAGTTCTTGGTCACTCCGGAAGGAATTGCAAATGGCGAATACTGGCGCCTGATTTCCTGGGTCATTTACCCCTTTGTCTCTCCCGGATTTGGAATTCTCAGCGCTTTGT
>JBLIDI010000015.1:0-25232 GCA_047634075.1 Akkermansiaceae bacterium | reverse complement strand
CATTTGTTGGTGCGGGTTCCGGAGCGGGGAGTTTTTTTGAAGAAATTCGAGTCAGGGACGCGGGAGGCTCGCGAGGTACGGCTCTTTGAGCACTTGAAGTTGCTCTATTCGAGGGCCTATTTGAAGCAACTGAAGACGGAGTTGGACCTGATGCAAGAGCGGGGAATGGCTGAGGTTTATGAGAAAAAAATAAAAAAATAAAAAAACAAGCCTGGCATGTTTTCTTTTTCTTTGGGTGTTTTCAGTGAATCAAGATCTCCTTTTTGTCGATGGAAGCCGTTTTGATAAATGGGTTTTATTGGAGGATGGAATCTTTAATCCGAGGGAGGTTTTTGAACGAGTGAGGGACGATTCGAAGAAGGTTCAGATGTTTCCAGCACCAATGTTTGTCTTCCTCGATATCCTGCTATTGGTTGAAGTTGGTAGCGAGTTACCCCACCCTACGACGGTGAACGGACCGGTATCCTTTCGTTCGAATCATCCGGATTTAGGAGGCGGAGAATGGAAAGATCTCTATGAGGTGAGCTACATGCTGAGAGAAGGGGGATCTCGGGGAGGTGACGAGTGATCGTCGGTTGGAGCCAGGTGAGTTCGAGGAGGGTGGGTTCTTTTGCCTGCCCGGAGTCCCGTTGATCCTGCGGCAGTCTTGGAATGGCGAGAGGTGGAGCGGACTCGTTTTAAGGGTCGTTGATGACGTTCCGAAAGGTTGACTATTTCTCTGATTGAAAGCGGTAGTTGAAACGACGGTTTGGGGCGTGGTCGCCTTGCGTGAAGAAGTCTTCGTTGAAGGGGGCGTTGTCGGCGGCGTGGAAATCGAAGGCGAGTTCGTCCGACCACTCGGGGAGGCGGGGAATTTGGATTTCGAGCATGTTGTTGTCGAAGGCGATGGGGACGAAAGTGGTTGAGGTTCGTTTGCCGTGAGCGTCGAGTTTTTCGAGCGAGGTGGTGGAGCCCTTGCGGGTTCTATTGAGGAGGGAGTCGTATCCGTGCCAACCGGTGGATGGGTTTTGGTCGGAGTCGAGAAGGAGAATCATCCAGTTGTCGCCTTGGGACTCGGTGAGGGGAGCGCGGGTATGGAGGAGAAAGGAGATCGTTTTTTTCTGGGTGGCGACGCGGAGGTTGGCGAAGTCGTTGCGGCCGGAGGTTTCGGTGTAGGTCTGGCCGGCCCAACCTTCATGATCGCGGTGGTGGGTGTCGTGGAGAGGGTCGTTGAAACGGAGGGCGTCCTTCCAGTCGTCGAATTTTCCATCGATGGTGATGGTTTGGTTTGGGAGAGGTTTTGGGAGGGCGGGTGTGCCTTTGTAGCGGCGGATGTTGGCGACCATTTGGGAGTAGTAGGCATCCTGGTATCCCCCTTTCATGGGTTCGATATCGCGAGAAAATTCCATGCTGAAGCAATCGACAAAGTAGGACTCTCCTTCTTTGAGTTTTCTGCCGGTCATATCGTGAGCTCCTTTTCCGGGGGTGTAGAGGAAGCGCTGGGCGACCCATTCATTCCAACCGGTGATGAAGATGATTTTGGGGTCGATTTTGAGGGCGTGATCCCATTGTTCCTGGAAGTAGAGTCCGTGGGATGATTTGGTTTTTCCGGGTGCGGGCTGAATTTTGTTTTGGTGGGAGCGACCGATATTGGAAATGGGATGTTGGGCCGCAGCGACTGAGACGAATTCGGGCGTTCCGGGTGTGTGCCAGCCGGGCGTCTGGGGGGTGTGGTCGAGCCAAGGCCATTTGTCTTTGCCATTACCGAACCACTCGTGGCCTTTTGACCAAGCCCATGAACGGCGGAGGGTGAAGAAGGATTTTTGTTCGGGAGAGAGGCCCTCGGGATTGGCCATCATGAGAGGCTTGCCCTGCCAGTGAAACCAGAGGGCTTTGTACTTCCCGGGTTTGTAGATGCGCTTGTAGATCTGGTCGACGGTGCGGACGTGACTGCTGTTGGCGAGGAAGGTGATCTGTGGTGTTTTGAAGCCCTCCTTGCGCATCTGGAGCCAGGTTTGGCAGAGCGCCTCGACCTCGCGATTGTAAACATAGGCGTTGGTGATATCGAGCGCGATGAAGTCGACACCGGCGTCCGAAAGCAAGGTGGCGTGGCGGCGGAGAATGTAGGGATCGCGAGCGTAATAGTAGCCGGATTCGGGTTCTCCCCAGTGATGGAAGACGCCGGGATCGGCCATTTTGTGGGGAGGCTTGGCCATGATCTTGGTGAGATCATGAGGGCCGGAGGTTGAGTGTGCTCCCAACCAGACGAAGTAAAAGATCCCGACGGTGCGGTCTTTTTTGATCGGCCCGGTTTCTTGGTTGAGGGGAAGACTTCGGCCGAGGTGATCGGTGGCGGGCCAGGGCGTCTGGCCTGATGAGGAAGCGGTAAGAATGGCCGCGAGAAGTGCTTTGATGATCATTGGAAGCTAGAGGTGATCCTGGGTTGCGGGATCGAGTTCTTCTTTTGGGGGGGCAAGCCAAGGGGTAGCGGCGGCGAACCAAATGACCATGCCAACCGCCATAAGGGTGAAAGTGGTCTGCTCTGAGAGGTCGAAAAGGAGATGTGAAAAGGCGGGAATGATCGTAAGCGCGAGCGCGATCAAAGAGAGCAAGGGGAGAAATTTCATGGTCGAAGGGAGATCTGTTTTAGGTCCGTTTTTTGATGAGGGTCTTTGAGAAAACGATATGAAGGATGGCCGTGGCGACCCAGCAGGGGAGGATGCAGAACCAAGAGTTGATGCCGACGAATTTAATGAAGTAGACGGCGATGGTGACGGGGATTAACCAAGCGAGAAGAACGGAGGGATTGACGGCGATGCCGGTTTTCTCGGCGGCGAAGGGCGTGAAGTTGGTAGGGCTTGCAAAATACCAGTCGGCGAAGATGACGGCTCCCATGGGGGCCAGGACCGTTCCGTAGAAGCCGACGAAATCGAGGAGTCTGAAGGCGAAGGCCGGGAAGATTCCGGCGACGGTGGCCACGAGGCCGGCCACGAGGGTCATGGTGCTGCGAGATGAGCCGGGGATCATGGCCTGGAAGGCAAGCCCGGCTCGGTAGATGGTGGGATTGGCGGTGGTCCATCCGGCGACAACGACACAAACGATTCCGGCGATCCCGGCGGCGTTGGCGGCCATGATGCCAGGGTTGGGCGAAGTGTTGCCGCTGAGTTTGATTTGCGCGGCGAGCATGAAAGCGGCTGCGATCCAGGCCATGTAATGGCCCACGAACATCCCGCCGGCAGCGGCCCATCCGGAGGAGGGCTTGCGGGCGTAGCGGAAGATCGAGAGATCCGCCATGCCGATGTGCATTGCGGAGTTACAGAACCAAGCGAAGAGGGCCACGGACCAGAAGCCCATCACGGATGTGTCTTTTCCTTCTTGCGCGACGGTGATGGATTGGGTCCAAACTTCCTTGAGCCCTTCCCAGTCCGCCGCACCGATCTGTTTGAGCGCGATGATTCCGCAGGCTAGGAAAACGAGAATCATCCAGGGAGAGGCCACGTTCGCGAAGCGCGCCACGGTGTCGTATCCCCGGGCGGCCACGAGGGTGATGACCGATCCGACCGCGATCACGATGATGACAAAAGTGAGGTTGTTTGGATAAAGGGCATCCAAGGCCGGCATTTCGATCTGAAAGGGGATTCCGACGGCGGTCGCGGCCACTGTGATCATGGCCCCGGCGAGGAAGCAAAAGAGGACGCCATTGGCCAGATTGTAGAATTTGACGAGTTGCTTCCCGGCAATTTTCTCAAGGTGGAAATAGAGGGTCATGCGTGCCTTGGTCGCGATCGGTGCGCAAAGATATCGCCAACTCAACACGGCAAGGATGTTTCCGACCAGGAGTCCGAGGAAGATGTTTTGGAGGGTGACTCCGTTTAGGAGGAAGAGTGGCCCGATCATGAACTCCGTGCCCGCGGCATGTTCCCCGGCATACATGCCCCAGAACTTGCCCGGACCTTTTTGGGCCTCAGCGGGCACCGGGGTCCGTTCATATTCGTTGGGTGGGTGCGATTTTGAGCCGGGCATGGGATGGGATTCGGAAAAACTTTCTGACGGAGAAGATACGGGAAGCGGAAGAGGCAAGTGTCGAAATGAGCAGCCGAATCGTCAATCCGTTTACATGAAACGTTTCTTGTTGCTTTCAATGAAGTTGCACTAAGAGAGGAGATACCTAAAGTCCCGAACGATGGCAGGCGGTAAAATACGACTTAAAGATGTTGCTGAACGAGCGGGAGTTGCAGTGAACACGGCCTCGACAATTTTGAACCGGCGTCCGAATTCTTGGGCTTCAAAGGAAACGGAAGAGCGCGTTTTCTTAGCTGCGAAGGATTTGGGGTATCGTCCGAACCGTGCCGCGGTGGCTTTGCGCTCGGGGCGCTTTAATACCGTGGGTCTCTTGATCGCTGATTTGGAGAATCCATTTTACACTCACTTTTCGCGCGTCTTTGGGAATGAGATTTCGGGGAGGGGATATGATCTCGTGATCGAGAATTGGCAAACTGATCTGGCTCGTGAGAAGAAGCTTTTGGAAGAGGTGGTGCATCGAAATGTCGATGGTGTGGTTGCTTTTGTGAGTGATTTGGAGGAACACCGTGACTTTCTTGAGCACCAAACAAAGCTGGGCTTTCCGATCGTGGCTCTTGCGATGCCGGGAATCAAAGGTGCGCCGGTCGATGTCGTGGTGCCAAATTTCTCGACCGGTCTGAAGGAGGCGGCTGATTGTCTCTACGGCTTGGGCCATCGTCGTTTTGTTTTTCTGGCGGCACGATCAGAGGGACAGCGGGTTGGGGGACGGCCGAAATATTTTCGAGAGGTGATCGGGGAGTTTGGCGATGCCGTGGCGGAGGTTGTCGACTGTGGTCCGTCGATTGAGGAGGCAAGACGGGTTGGGCGTGAGATTCTTACAAAATGGGACCGTCCAAGTGCGGTGGTGGCATTGAACGATCTCACCGCGATCGGAGTGATGCGGGCTGCAAAGGATATCGGGTTGGAGGTGCCTCGCGATGTTTCGGTGGTCGGGATCGATGGCATTCCTCTGTGTGAGCAGTTGCAAGTCTCGCTTTCTTCGGTGGCGCAACCGCATGAGTCGATTGCGGGTAAGGCGGTTGACTTTCTGATGGCGCGAATCGAGGGCGTTGGCGAGAAGGCTCCGCAGCAGGCCGAATTTTCGACTCATTTCATCCAGAGGGAGTCCGTGGGTCCTGCCTCATGATCTTTGCCTTGCATTCTCGGTCGTAGGCTTCTTAGCTGGTTTTATGAAACGTTTCTTGTTGGTTTTTCTCTCCAGCCTTTTTTCCCGGTATGACTGAGGCGATTCAGGAACGCGTAAATGCTGCGCTGGACGACTTCGAGATCGAGCTGCCATCATGGGGGTTTGCCGATACTGGGACACGCTTTGGGAAGTTTCGGCAGGATGGCGCGGCGATCGATCTGGCTGACAAGCTTCTTGATGCGGGAATCGTGCATAAGCTGACGGGGTGTTGCCCGAAGGTTGCCGCGCATGTCTTGTGGGATTTTCAAGAGGGTGCGAAACCGGAAGAGGTCGTTGCGCTTGCGGAAAAATGCGGAGTCCGGATTGGTTCGATCAATCCCAACTTGTTCGAAAATCAGGAATACCGGCTTGGCAGTCTTTGCAATCTTGATCCGGCGATAAGAGGACAGGCTTCCGAGCACGTTATTGATGCCATCAAGCTGGGGCAGGCGGTGGGCTCGAATGTCGTTGCCCTGTGGATGCCGGACGGCACCAATTATCCTGGGCAGGACTCGATCCGGGGACGGAAACGGCGTCTCGAAACAGTGCTCGGAGAATTTCACGACCATCTTGCGGAGGGGCAAACTTTTCTGCTGGAGTATAAGCCTTTCGAACCGGCCTTCTACCACACTGACGTTGCGGACTGGGGAATGTCTTATCTCCATGCAAAAAAGATGGGACCGCAGGCCAAGGTTCTTGTCGATACCGGGCACCATTACCTATCGCAGAACATCGAGCAAATCGTGGCATGGTTACTGGATGAGGAGATGCTGGGCGGATTTCATTTCAACGACCGCCGCTATGCTGATGACGACCTCACCCTAGGTTCCATCGATCCCTACCAGATTTTTCGAATCTTCAACGAGATCCACAGCTACGCGGCTTCGCAAGGAGGGGTCTCTCCGGAGATCGAGTTCATGATCGATCAATCCCATAATCTGAAGCCTAAGATCGAGGCCATGATTGAAACGGTCATGATGGCACAGGAACTCTTCGTGAAGGCTTTGCTGGTGAATCAAGAGCTGCTTCAGAAACACCAGGAGGCCGGATCTATCATTGACGCCGAGGGGCTGCTTAAGAGAGCCTTTGGCACGGACGTAGGTGATGCCATTGCGGCATGGCGAATCGGACGCGGTCTCGCGGGAAATCCTCTGAGGGCCTTCCGTGAAAGCGGCTACCTTGAAAAAATCTCAGCTGACCGTAAGGCTCGCCGAAAAGAACTCGGCAGAGCAACCGTAATCGGCTACGCGTAACCCCATCTTAAGTTCCAAACAAACTTTTCCTAAAATCATGTCTTTCGATCCCTCAGAATACCGCCACGTCGACTACGGCTGGGACGACGCCAAGGTCGCCTCGATGAGCGCCGTTGAACGCCTTGTCTTTCGCTCCAATATCTTAGGGGCGGACCAGCGCATCACCAATACCGGAGGAGGAAACACTTCGTCCAAGGCCGGCGAGACCGATCCTCTCACGGGCGAAGAAGTCGAGGTGCTTTGGGTCAAGGGCTCCGGCGGTGATCTTCGCACCTCGACTGCGGACAACTTTTCCTCTCTTTACCAGGAGAAGCTCATCGCCCTCCAGAAGATCTACCACGAGACCCGTCCGAATGGCGTGAAGACGCAGATCGAGGATGACATGGTCGCGATGTATCGTCACACCACCTTCAACCTGAACCCGCGGGCTTCCTCGATCGATACCCCGCTCCATTCATTCATTCCTTACAAGCATGTCGATCACATGCATCCGAACGCCTTTATTTCACTTTGTGCAACCCGCAATTCCGAAGCGATTACGAAGGAGATTTTTGGTGACGAGGTTATTTATACCTCGTGGCAGCGCCCTGGATTCGATCTTGGTTTGCTCTTTCAAGAAGTCTGCCAAAAGCACCCCGAAGCGAAGGGCATTAACATGGGGCAGCACGGGCTCATCAACTGGGCCAATGATGACAAGGAATGCTACGAGTTGACCCTTGAACTCATCGAGCGGGCTGGTCGCTACATCGAAGAACGAGACAAGGGGGAGGAGACCTTCGAAGGTCAAAAATACGCCAAGCTTTCCGAGGACCAGCAAGAGGAACTGGTCAGCGGAATTCTGCCGTGGCTTCGCGGGCAGGTCAGTCAGCAGAATCGCTTCATCGCGACGATCGAAACGACCGATGCCGTCCTTGAGTTTGTGAACTCAAAGGCCGCGCCACGACTCGCCGAACTCGGCACCTCTTGTCCGGATCATTTCCTGCGGACCAAGATTAAGCCGCTTTATGTCGACTGGGATCCGCAACACGAAGATCTCGACACTTTGAGGGTAAAGTTGACCGCTGGTTTGGAAAAATACCGCGCTGATTATGCCGTTTATTATGAGGCCAACAAAGAGCCTTCGTCGCCAGCGATGCGTGATGCCAATCCCACCGTGGTGCTCATTCCGGGAATCGGGATGATCGCGTTCGGGAAGAATAAATCCGAGTCACGGGTGACTGCGGAATTCTACAACTGCGCGATTGCAGTGATGCGAGGCGCGGAGGCGATTGATGAATACATTGGGCTGCCGCAGAAGGAGGCCTTTGACATCGAATATTGGGCGCTCGAGGAAGCGAAGCTTCAGCGGATGCCTCCCGAGCGGGAGTTCGCACGGAAGGTGGTCGTCATCGTGGGCGCGGGAAGTGGCATTGGCAGGGACATGGCCCACTTGATGATTGCGCAAGGGGCGCACGTTGTTTGTGCAGATCTCAATCTCGAGGCAGCGAAGTCTGCCGCGGACGAACTTTCGGTAAAGGTTGGGCCGGGAATCGGGGTCGCCGGGAGCGGAATCTCCGGCTGCGGAAATGCCATCGGAGTGGCCTGTAATGTGACCGACCGGCGTTCGATTCAGAAGATGTTGGCGGAAGTTGTTTATGCCTACGGAGGCTTTGACCATATCGCCATTACCGCGGGGATCTTCGTACCCCCGGATCGGACCGGGCATATCCCGGATGATAAATGGGGACTCACCTTTGGGATCAATGTCGCCGGTCCCTATTTTGTGACTGATGAAGCCGCCAAGATTTGGGCGGAACAGGGGCTCCGCGGTTCTATGGTCGTGACCACGAGTGCAAATGCCGTGGTCTCCAAGAAGGGGAGCTTGGCCTATGATACCTCGAAGGCCGCGGCGAACCATCTCGTTCGCGAACTGGCGATCGAACTTTCTCCTCTGATTCGCGTCAATGGCGTCGCTCCGGCGACGGTGGTGGCGGGGAGTGGCATGTTTCCTCGTGATCGGGTTATCGCTTCCCTGACGAAGTATGAGATTCCTTTCAGCGACGCTGAAGAGACCACAGGCCTACGGGACAAGCTCGCGCAGTTCTATGCAGACCGCACCCTGACCAAGGCTCCCATTACGCCACGCGACCAGTCAAATGGGATGCTCTACATGCTGAGCGAAGCTTCTTCAAAGACGACCGGTCAGATTCTGGCGGTTGACGGGGGACTCCATGAAGCTTTTTTAAGGTAATATTTTATGAAGACTGATGTCCTTCTCATTGGCTCCGGGATTATGTCCTCGACCCTCGGGGTGATGCTGAAAGAGCTGCAACCGGAGCTCTCGATCCACCTTGTCGAGGTCACTCAAAAGCCCGCCCAAGAAGCTTCCAACGGTTGGCATAATGCCGGGACGGGGCACGCCGGGATTTGCGAACTCTCTTACACCCCTCACCAGGAGGCGGACGGAAGTGTCGACGTTTCTAAAGCGATTTCAGTTTTTGAGGACTTCGAGCATTCCCTCCAATTCTGGGCCTATGCCACGCGGAAGGGAATCATCGGGAACCCGCGGGACTGCCTGAATCCTCTCCCGCATCTCTCGCTTGTTCATACCGCGGAGCAGCTCCCCTATTTAAAAGCGCGCTTTGAGGGACTGAAGAAGCACCATTTCTTCGAGCCGATGAAGCACTCGACTGATCGTGGGGAGATCAGGTCTTGGGCTCCTCTTTTGGTCGAGGGTCGCGCCGAGAATCAGCCGATCGCGGCGACCTTCATGGAGGGTGGCACCGATGTGAATTTCGGTGAGATCTCGCGCTACTTTTGTGAATGGCTTGGTGAGCAGGAAAAGTGCCTCACTCATTTTGGAAGCCGGGTTGTTGCTCTCAGAAAGAAAGGGAAAGGTTGGGTCGTTACGATGCAGGACGAAGCGACGCGTGAGAAGCAGGACATCGAAGCCGGGTTCGTCTTTGTGGGAGCGGGCGGGGGATCGCTGCCACTACTTCAGAAGTCTGGCATCCCGGAGGCGAAAGGCTACGGGGGGTTTCCGATTGGGGGACAATGGCTGATCACCAAGAATCCCGAAGTTGTCGCGAAGCATACCGCCAAGGTTTATGGGCAGGCTCTGGGCGCCGCTCCGACAATGGCGGTCCCACACCTCGATACCCGGGTGATCGATGGTGAACGCTACCTGCTCTTCGGACCCTTTGCCGCTTGGACTGGGAAATTCCTTCACAACGGCGGGAGTCATCTGGACCTTCCTCGATCGGTTCGCCCTGGCAATCTTGTTTCCTTGATGCGCGTGGGCTTACATAATCTTGATCTGGTCAAATATCTCGTTGGGCAGGGCTTGCAGTCGAAAGAGGCCCGCATGCGGGAGCTTTACAACTTCTACCCCGATGCCAGAGCTGAGGATTGGGAGGTCATTGATGCGGGTATTCGGGTGCAGGCGATCAAGCAGGAACCCGGAGAAGAGCCCGGAATTGTTCACTACGGGACCGAGGTTTTGACGAGCAAGGATAAGTCGATCTCGGCTCTTTTGGGAGCCTCTCCGGGAGCTTCTGTTTCGACCCAGGTGATGCTCGAATGTCTGCAGCGTTGTTTGCCAGACGTTCTCAAGTCAGATGAGGCGAAGGCCCGTATGAGTGAGATGATTCCTAATTGGAATGAGGATCTGAAAGAAGCCTCTGCCCGCGACCGCTATCTAACGCTTCATGGGAAGGCGATGGCTGATCTCAATCTCTTATAGTTATGTCAGAAGATCCTGTTTACCTCGCAATCGATCTTGGTGCCGGAAGTGGTCGCGTGATTGCGGGTGTGATGGCGGACAGGAAGCTTTCGCTTGAGGAAGTGCATCGATTCGAGAATCAGCCGATCGAAAAAGGGAAGCGGCTCTATTGGGATTTTGAAGCGCTTTGGAAAGGGATTCTTGCCGGACTCGCGGCCTCAGTGGTGAGGTTTGGTGCTGCCCGGATTCAGTCAATCGGAGTGGATACCTGGGGAGTGGATTATGGTTTTCTGGATGTCGATGGAAACCTCCTTGCCATTCCCCGGCACTACCGGGATCCTCGTACGAGGGGCGTGATGAAAGAGCTTCTCGGCCGTATTTCGGCAGACGAGATTTTTTCGACGAGTGGAATTCAGTTCATGGATATCAATACGATGGTCCAAATGGGAGCCGAGGTTAAAGAGGCGAACTCGGTCCTGCCGCAGGCGGCCCAGTTTCTCATGATTCCGGACCTCATCAATCATCGCCTGACTGGGAAGGCTCTTTGTGAGAGGACGAATGCCAGTACAACGCAGTTTTATAATCCGGTAGCGAAATGTTGGTCTCCGCACTTGTTCGAGGCCCTTGGTCTCCCCTTGTCAGTGGCTCCCGACTTTGTGGAGGCGGGCAAGATTCTTGGACCTGTTTTGGACGAAATTGTCGAAAAGACCGGACTTTCACCTGAGACCAAAGTAGTGACGGTCGGGAGTCACGATACCGCTTCCGCAGTGGCTGCGGTGCCCGCCGAATCAGGCACCCGCTTTGGTTACCTGAGTTCGGGGACCTGGTCACTTTTGGGGGTTGAGATTGATAAACCCATCCTCACTTCACGAGCTAGAGAATACAACTTCACCAATGAAGTCGGTGTGTTCGATACCATTCGACTTCTTAAGAATATCAACGGACTTTGGCTGGTGCAGGAATGTCGTCGAATTTGGAAACAGCAGGGGCATCATTGGAGCTATCCGGACCTTGCCCGCATGGCGGCAAGCGCCACTCGGTTGCAAGCGTTTATCGATCCGGATGATGAACGATTTACCGGACGATGTGACATGCCTCGTGAGATTGAAAATTATTGTCGCGAGACTGGGCAGGTTATTCCCGATGGACCGGCCCAGATTCTGCGACTCATCACCGATAGTCTTGCGATGAAGATTCGTTTTGTGCTCGAAAGGCTGGAGAAGCTGATTGAGCAACGCATCGATGTCCTTCATATCATCGGAGGAGGCGGTCAAAATGACCAACTCAATATGAGCATCGCGAGTAGTGTCAACCGGCCTGTGATTGTCGGGCCCTACGAGGCCACGGCGGCCGGTAATTTGATGATGCAGAAGGTGGCCCTAGGCTCATGTGGAAGTTTGGCAGAGGGGAGAACGCTGATCCGAAATTCCTTTAAGACGAGACGCTTTGAGCCGGCCCATCCCAAGGAATGGGAACAGGCTTATGAGCGCTTTCTTCACTTGATTGGCTAATCGTGACTCTTTCTGGAGGGGCATGAAAAAGCCACACCCTTGTAGAGTGCGGCTTTTGAAGCGGGTTTTAGCGGTTTCTTTTGAACCTATTCGTTTTCGACGACTCTAAAAAAGAGGTCGTCGAGATCGGAACCAAAGGCTTGGAAGGTGAAGTTCGTGCTGTCTCCTTCCGAGATCACGCTGTCGTTGATCTCATTCCCAAAACCGATCAGATCAGTCGATGAGAAGACGGAGTATGAACGGTTTTTTCTGGAGTTCCATGTCATTGAGATTGCGCCAGTGTCCGGATTATAGGAGAAGCTCGTAATGATCAAAGAGGGCAAACGCGCCCACTTGTCCGAAATATTCAATTTCGGACAAGGCGTGGTTTGCTCCGCCGGTACGGTTGACATCGTACCTGATGAAGAGGTAAGAGTCCGAAGCTGCTGGCAGATCGATACGAACGGTTTGGTTCCGAGCCGTCCAGAGTGAGGTGTCGTCTTGGCGGACGTAGATGTTCTCATAGTTGAGACCATCGTTAGAACCTTGAATGGCGAAGTCGAGCGGATCACGGGCTGGCGTGTCATTGCGCGATGTCAGCGTGAAGTGGGTCAAAGAGATCGGCTCTTCGAACCCCACGGTGATGTCCTGAGGAGCGCCGTTACCGCACACTTTATTTTGCCCGCCGCCAGTTAGGTTGTCGAAGACATCAAAGGATCCTTCGCTGCCGCCGAAATCACCGAAATATTCTTCGCTTGAAGCTGTGATCGAAGTCCAATTGAAATTAGTTCCTGCGGTTTGCGGAGTGTCTCCATCAGCGAGGATGGTATCGCCATCGAGACCATCGCCAGCCCCATCGTTCTCATTATCCACGCCAGTCACCGGAGAGAATGGATTCACGCCATTGGCGAGTTCCTGGATCTGGGCCTCGGTGAGGATCGAGTCCCAGATGGCGATGTCGTCGATCAAACCGTTATACCAGTCTACTCCACCGCCGGCGTTTGCATCGTCGCTGCGGCCGCCGATGATGAGGTTACCGGAGCCATTCGGACTCTTCTTTGCGGTGGCAGCGCTGTCGGCGGTGCCGTTCAAGTAGATCGTGCCAAGGTCGGCATCCTTGTCATAGACAAAGGTCGCGTGCACCCAGTCGGTGTTGTTCAGAACGGTGTTGGCAGGGTGGTCATTACCCCAGTGCGCCTGGTGGAGCTCCCGGTATCCTCCCAATCCCGCGCCATCGCGGTTGCCCAAGAGTGCTGGAACATCGAAGGTGAGTACAACAGAGGTTCGGGGAACTGCTGCCCGAAGGCCGTGAGCGCCATCGCCGAAAAGACTAGGAGGCCCGAAGCGAAAGATTTAGGATAGAGATCGATTGGAGGTTTCATGTATTGATTGCGTGGGTATTTGTGCGCGCATCTCCCCACCATCGGACTGAAGGTGGAGAATCGCTCACATGTGTCATAAAACTCCGATGTATGTAACGACATTGAGATTAATGAACCACCATTGCTTAGGTTGAATTCGATTTTGGCGCTTTAGAACGACACCAGAATCGAGGGCGTTTTCTCAGGTTCGAGCCGTTGTGGATTCTCAATCAGCTCTTCGATTGCAAAACCCTGGGCTTTCATGAGCTCAAGTGGCTCGGTAAAGTCTTCGGTCAGCATTTGGGGATCCTTCGAAAGGAGCCAGAGAAGTTTACGATCAGGGGAGCCGACGATGGCGTTGGTGTAGGACGTGTTGATCCAGAGAACCCAGTAGTCGCCCGCAAAGAGATTGGCGGGAAAGGGGTCAAAACGAACTTTGAGTTTCCCCTTGCCCACGACGTTTGCAGAGCCGGTAATAGTGCTCATTTGGCCATTGGCTTTGAGGCCCTCGTTTCGAATTGATAAGGGGCCGTCGAGGCCGACTCCATAGGTTGCCTTGGCGGCGACGAGGCCTTGTTCGAAGCGATTGGGGAGGCGGGCGACCTCGTGCCATTCCCCGTCATAGCGGTTGAGATCGAGGTCCCGGACGGTCTCGAGAGGAGGGTGTGATTGTGAACACGATACTAGGAGGGCGGTAAAGGCGGCGAGGGCAAGGAGCTTCATAATTCTTTGGCGATGAGGGCCGCAAGCTGATCGATGAGGCGACTCTGGGCTGCGGCCAGTTCCTCGAATCCATCCTGGGTGAGGGGCTCGCGGAGAGAGGTTGTTTTACTGGCAATGAGACGGCTTCCGGGAAGTTCGTAAGCGCGCCACGCAGCTTCTAGAATGGCGTCACCATCCGGGGTGCCATGGAACTGCCGGACATCGACAGTGACTTGATACTTGAGCTCCTTTTCCCGCTCCCAGGGGTAAGTCCGCGTGTTTCCGGAACCTTTTCGGCGGCCCAGGTTACTGGCGAGAACGCGGGTGAAGTCATCTCGCAAGTCGCCAGCCCAGACATGGGCGTCGGAAATTTCCATCTTGTTCGGGCTGGATTGGAAGACGAGGTAGGGGCGTTCGACAAGGTAGTCCGCCATGGTAACCGGACCGACGCCAATCCCGATGCCGGCCTTGGACGGGGGGGGCGCGGCAGGCGAAAGAAGATAGTAACTCGTCTCGGACGAGCACGAGGTCAGAGCGAGAAACGAGAGCAACAGGAAAGAGCGGAGAGTCATTACGAATTAGCGCCGAGCGCGTGGGATTTTTTGAGTATTGGGATCCTTTCCAAAAAGAAGGGAGTTTGGTTTGTCGGCAATCTCGGTGGTCATCCGGTTGATGGACCGAATGGCGGCGCGGAGTTCGTCCATGGTGCGTCGCAGGTCACCGTAGACAGTGCCGTTATTTGAGATGGGTTCGAGCGATTTGTTGACCTGGGCGAGGGTCTCGCGGAGGTCGGTGGAAATGGCCTTGGTGTCATCGGAGGCCAGGATCGCATTGAGCGATTTCACGGTTTCAGTAATTCCCTGCAAGGTGGCCTGGGCATCTGCGACAATGCCTTTGCTCGAAACCATGGCCCGGTTGACGCTATCAAGCGCCTGGGTGGCTTCATCGGAGGTTTGTCCCACTTTGGCGATGAGGTCTTCAATCTTAAGTTCGTTGAATTTTTCCAAGAGAGTTGAGACCTGTTCCTGAATGTTTTCCAGTCCCGTGTTGATCGTCGGGAGGACGAGGTAGTCTCCCTGCTGTTTTACTCCGGCGTAGGGTTCATCGGGATAGTAGTCGAGATCGACGTAGAGTTGGCCGGTGAGAAGGTTCCCTGATTTAAGGGACGCTCGTAGGCCTTTTTCAAGGGCGTCTTTGAAACCATTCTCTCCTTCATCGAGAACGGATGGCGGGAAATGAACTGCCATGAGACGGGTATCAAGTTGAATTAAGATAGGCATTTTTTCGATATCGACATTCTTGACGAGTTTGTACGAGATTTGCCCGACCCGGCCAACGCGGAGGCCACGAAACTCGACGGGAGAGCCAATCTTGAGCCCGCGAAGTGATTGATCCAAAAGGAGAAGGAATTCGACACCGCCTTGGAAAGTGGTGTTCTGAGCGGCTTCTTCACTCTTGAAGAGGGTCTGAAAGGTGCCATCCGTGATGGTTTCGCCAGGGGATAGGCCGCTTGGGACGCCCACTGAAACGCGGCCCGCCACAAGCGAGTCGAGCGAGGGGAGTTCAAGGTCGAAACCATCCGCTCCGATGCGCAGATTGATACCGGAGGATTGCCAGAAGAGGGAATGATCGGTGATGAGGTCGGAGTATTCTTCTTCGATGAAGACCCCGAAGTTCACCGTCCTGGTGTCCATGTTAAAGGAGCGGCTTTCGACTCTTCCGATGACGTTGTCGTTGAAGTAGATCCCGCTTCCAATGCCGATGGATCCGGGGTATTCCGCCGTCAGGGTGAGGCGGAGACCTGCAATCGTCAGGGGAGTGACAGGCGGGTCTTCGAGGCCGTCGAAATCGCGGGCTCCTTCTTGGCCGATGCCCGGATCGAGCTCGAGAAAAGCGCCGCTAATGAGGGTATTGAGACCGGAGATAGAGGCTCCTTGAACACGTGGTTTTTCGACCCAGAAGCGGGAGTCATTCCGAATAAGGTGAAGGTGCTGGGGCTTGACGCGCACCTCGAGTTCGACCCCGAGTTCATCAGTGAGCGTGATTTGTTCGACCATGCCGACATTAACGTTACGGCATTTTATTTCCGTCTTACCTTCCTTGATGCCGGCGGCATTTTCGAAGCGCACGATGACAATTTCCCCTTGGTGGTCGAGCTTGTCTTTGACAAGCCAAGCCCCGAGGAGAAGGGCTACGCTGGGGATGAGCCAAACTTTGTTGAAGCGTTTTCCCGGGCGGACCTCGGGATGGAGACCTTCTTCGGTCTCGTTAGGGAGAGCACTCATGAGATAGGGGTGTTGCACTTTGATTGTCTGACGCGATCCCAGATCAGCTTGGGGTCGAAGGCGTGCGCGGAAAGCATGGTGAGGATGACCATCAGGCCAAAGGCGATGGCGGCGGTGCCGGGCTGGATCGACATGAGATTACCCATTTGGATGAGGCCCACAAGAATGGCGACGACAAAGACATCGACCATGGACCAGCGGCCCACCAGTTCGGTGAGAGAGTAGATCTTGTTGGCGCTGCGGGGATTGAGTGCAATTTTACCGGTCGCCGCCCCGCAGAGGATGCCGAGGGCCAGGAATTTGAGACCCGGGATCATGACGCTGGCGATGAAAATAGTGATGGCAACTGGATAGGCCTTCATTTCCCAAAAGGTAGCGACTCCTCCAAGGATTGTGCTCTTTTCCTCCGTGCCCAGTTGGGTAACGATCATGATGGGGAAGAGATTGGCGGGAATGTAGGCGAGGATTCCGGTGATTCCATAGGCGAGGCAGCGCGCAATACTATCCGGCTTGCGGGCATGCAGGTGGGTCCCGCAGCGCGGGCAATGAGAGCAGTTGAGATCGGAGACCTTGTTGCAGGTGTGACAAGCTACGAGATCGAGTTCCAGGGCTGAAGGAGTCATTTGGCCTCCTTTCGCAGATGTTTCGCGGTTTCAATGCGGTCCCACAATTCGGTGCGATCCACTCCGCCGATCGCACCCGCAAGACAGATCATGAGTCCTCCCGCCGACCAGAATCCGATTCCCAGTTGAACCTCCGCCAGCTTGACCAGCTTGAGCAAGCTCACGATGGCTCCAAGAAAAAAGACCTCAACCATGACCCAAGCGTGAAATCTCTGGAAGATCTTCATGACCCTCTCACTGGCAGGCCAGAGGCGACCAAAGAGAAGGGGGACACAGAGGTAAAGGAGGCTGAGGAGCAGGAGGAGAGGTAGAATGATGACAAACATGGCCACGCTGATTGCGATGAGATGGCCCCCTCCCATCCACAGTCCGGCGACAGCTCCGGGGACCGAAACTTCGCTCAGGTTACCCTGGGCGTTCATGGAGATAAAGGGGAACGACATGAGGAGTCCTAAAAGTGAGAGCGCGGTCGCGCCGTAGGCGACAGCGCGTTGAAGGCTGCTGCGGCGGTTGTGGTAGAGGACAGATCCGCATTCCCGGCAGTGTGCGGCACGGCCTTCTGCAATGAGATCGACTTCGTGTAGGGTGTCGCAAAAAGGGCACGCGATCCGGTGATGAACACTGGGCAGCCGTGGCCAGGTGTAGTGATGGTGCTGCGACATGGCCGGACTTAGTTGACGGTCTTGGGGGCGGGGATTCGCTTGGCGATTCCTTTGAGCAAGCGACCGAAGATATCAGCCCCAGTTATAATACGTTTATGATCGGTGGTCCAGTAGAGGACGACATCGCGATCGACGACGTGGTCGTGCAAGTCCTCCGCTTCGACGACGAATTCTCCGAGAACGGAGTCGAGATAGGTTTCTTCTTCGGTGACCACGATGGGCCGGTGGCATTGGGCGTAGGGGTCGGTGGCGTCGCCCTCAACATTGAGGTCACAGAGGAACTTGGTGGTGTCCATTACGATGACGGGCTCTTGTGACTCGTTAATAATGATGGCCCAACGATGAGGGTGTTTTTTGAGCGATTCGATAAAGTCCCTACCTTCGGCGGTGTCAGGCGATGGTAGGATGGAGAGATCGAATTTGGTGGGGAATTGGTAGATTGTTTCGGGCCCGAGTTCGCTCCCTTCTTTGATGATTTTGCGGTCGTCGAGATCTAGGAAATTGAGGGCGCCCTGGCCTTCATTGGCGCTGATTTCGGAATCTTCTTCGTCGATGTGCCGTTCGAGGATGATCTCGATGTCGCGTTCGTCGAAAAATGAGGGTCCCTCGGGGCCGATCCATCCATCGAGGAGAATCGCGCAAGGTTTGGTGATGGGGTAGAGGAGGATTTGGTAGAAGCGGATGACCGGGGAGAGCAAGCCTCCGACTTTCAAGGCGTTTCTGGAGAAGTAGGCCTGCGGCATGATCTCGCCAAAGAAGGTAATGCCGATGGTGGAGAAGAGAAATCCGTAGAGACCATTGAGGGCCGAATCACTGAGGAGGGCAAGGAGGACGTTTGCGCTCACATTGCCCCACAGGATGGTGCAGAGAAGGAGGTTGGAGTCTTGTCGAAGGTTGAGGACCTTGTGGGCAGATTTGTTACCGCGCTGGGCTTCTGCTTCGAGTCGGAGGCGACCCAGTGAGAAGAAGGCGAGGTTACACCCAGAAAAAACGGCCGAGTGAATGAGGCAAAAGAAAATGCCAAGCCAAGTGAGGTATTCCATGGGATTCAGTCGCCGTAGACTCTACCGCGACACGAAAAGTGCGAGATGTTTTTGCAGGGTTGTTGCTCGACCGGAGATTGCGGGAAGGCGACGCGTCCGGAGTGCCCTAGCGGTCGACTGGGATCTGAGCGAGATATCCGTCTTTCTCTTCCTGAAGATCGTGAGCGTGGCGTTCGACTGGAATCCAACCGGGGGCGACCATGTTGACGGTACTTCCAAATGGGGCGAGTTCCCGGGACATTGAGCGGGACCAACCGATCTGCCCTCCCATAGCGGCCACGTGGTGGTCAAGAAGTTGAGCTGTGCTCATGGCGCGAGAGCATGATGGTGCCGTTGAAAATTAAAATCATTTGAGATCTTCAAAATAAAAAGTGAGCGTTTGAACACTTTTCTCTTTCATGAACACTGTTCATATGATTTCTTCTTGGCAGTTAATTTACACGAAACGTTGTCATGAGTTCCACTACCACTAAAACTGCCGCCATGTCCGAAAAGAAAGAGAAAGCCCCCGCTGCTGCTGCCGCGAAGGGCGACGATAAGATCGCTGCTGCCCGTAAGAAGAATCTCGACCTTGCCATCACCCAAATTCAAAAAGATTTTGGAGAAGCCGCGATCATGCGTTTAGGCGATGATAAGCGCATGGACGTCGACTCGATCCCGACCGGCAATCTGGTGATCGACCGCGCTCTGGGAGTGGGCGGTTTCCCCCGCGGTCGTATTGTTGAGGTTTTCGGGCCGGAGTCTTCGGGTAAGACAACCCTGACCTTGACGGTCATTGCACAAGCTCAGAAGTCGGGCGGCTTGGCCGCTTTTATCGACGTGGAGCACGCTCTCGATCCACAATATGCCCGCATGCTTGGGGTGAATTTGGATGACCTCCTGGTATCCCAGCCTTCATCCGGTGAGGAAGCTCTTCAGATTGTCGAGACCTTGGTTCGCTCGAATGCGATTGACGTCATTGTTTTGGATTCGGTGGCTGCCTTGGTGACCAAGCAGGAGCTTTCTGGTGAGATTGGGGACTCCACGGTGGGGACGCAGGCCCGCCTCATGAGTGCCGCCATGCGAAAGCTGACCGCCTTCATTTCGAAGGCCCGCACGACCTGTATTTTTACCAATCAGATCCGTGAAAAGATCGGGGTGATGTTTGGAAGCCCAGAGACCACTCCTGGTGGCCGTGCGCTGAAGTTTTTCTCGTCGATCCGGGTCGATATTCGCCGCATCGGTCAGATTAAGGCGACTGATGGCACTGTGGTGGGAGCCCGGACCAAGGTTAAGATCGTGAAAAACAAGGTCGCTCCTCCCTTTAAAGATGCGGAGTTCGACATCATGTATAACGAGGGGATTTCCTCCTCGGGTTCATTAATTGATTTGGCCCAAGAGTTCGATATCATTCAGAAACGCGGAAGCTGGTTCAGCTACGACGGAGCCCAACTCGGGCAGGGCCGCGATGCCACCAAAAATGCCTTGAAAGAAGACGAAGCACTCTATGCTGAGATCGAGGAGAAGGTGAAGGCAAAGATGAATGGATAGGTTCTCCGGCCCCTTCCAAATTTTACTTTTGTGAATCCCATGAGCTGCGAGCGGCTCATGGGATTTTTTTGATCGAAAATTCACTGAATGATCACTGGGCATTGGTCTCCTCGAGGTGGTTGATCCACCTGCTTAAGAGTGGCGAGGTGTCATCGCGGTTTTCGTAGACCGCGCAGATTGCCTGAATGCCCAAGCGGAGTTCAGGGAAGTCTGCGGGGTCATCCCAAAGGTTACGGGACGCGATGATGGCATCAAAATCTCCGTCCGGGGTGTGCAAGCTTGTTTCCAAGATCCCGAGCAATTTGTTTTCGCGGACTTCAGGTTTTAGTTTTTCAACCTCGGCCTTCGCGGTTTTGTGAGCTGCTGTATCGGCGGCTTTTTTACCGCGATTTCGAAGCCAGTCGGAGGCGTGCCTGACTCCGTGAGTGCTCAGCTTGGCTCCGAGTCCGGGGATGAGACTCTTGGCGGCGATCCCAATTCCCAGAAGAGGGTTGGCGATGGCGACGACTCCGCCGATTAAAAGAAGTCCTCCTGAAACGAGATTAATTTGATGATCGATCTCGTCTGCGATGACATCAAGGCGGTTGGCGAGGTTGGACTCGGACGGACTATTTTGAAGCTGCTCATCCTTGAGTTCTTCGGTGAGGAGGTCGGTCAAATGGTCTTGTGTTCCGACTGCTGGAAGTTGAAAGAGGCGGGCCTTGGGGAGATCGTTCTGAGGACCAACCCCTTCAGGGAGAACGCGCAGGCGATAGAGGCAATAGCCCTTTTTTTCGCGAAGGCTTGGGACCAGGAAATAGTGTGTTTCATCGCGGTCGCCACCAACGACAGCCTCTGACGATGAGAGAAGGGAAAAGGTTCCGAACTTGGTTTTGAAAAATGAGATTCCACTATCGAGCATGCGACCGGCGGTGTCCTGAAAGTCCTCGGCTGATTTTAAAATGGGATCCCAAAGTCGTTTCACGAAATTGTTTTTAAGAGTCGATCCGGGAACGGGCGATGACAAATTTCAGGTTCAATTTCGAGGGCGACCTTTCGGAGTTTGGATGAGAGGTGTCTCGAAGAACAATCGTGCTCATTCTGTAGGGCTTCCCGGTGCTTGGCTCTGTCACCGGAGGTGATTTACTAGCGGCTTGTCCTTTTGCCATCGGTCCGCCATGATTCCACTATGAAGACGATGATGAGCCTATTGCTCGTAACCCTCTCCGTGGCTTTTGCGAATCCGGAGGAAAAGATGAAAGCGGAAGTTCACAAGAAGAATGACAACGCGCTGCCGTTTCGGTGGGCCAAGGTCGGTGAATCGAAATCACCGGCTTTGGTGCTCTTTTTACATGGGGCCGGAGAGCGGGGAGATGATAACAAAGCGCAGTTGAAGCATGGGATTCCAGATCTTCTGAAATGGCTTGAGGTCAACAAGGAAAGCGCGGTGGTGATTGCGCCACAATGCAATCTCGGTGTTTGGTGGGCCAACCTTCATGGAGATTTTAGGTCTCCCGAAGGGGGAGATTTGGAAGATAAGCCTTCGGCCATGATGACGATGGTTTTTGAGGTGGTGGACCGTCTCGCCAAGGAACATCAGGTTGATCCGAAGCGAATTTACGTGACCGGCTTGTCGATGGGGGGCTTTGGATCTTTTGCGGCGGTTGCGCGACGCCCTGGCTTTTTCGCGGCGGCGATGCCAATTTGTGGTGGGGGTGATCCCAAGACTGCCGTTAAAATGAAGGATGTCCCGTTTTGGGTCTTTCATGGGAAATCAGACAACGTGGTGCCTTTGAATGCCTCGGCAATCATGGTGGACGCGTTAAAGAAGGCGGGAACTCAGGTCGAATTTACGCAGTATCCCGGGGTCGGACACGATTCTTGGTCCGCGACTTACCGGGAGCGCAAGGTGTGGAAGTGGCTTTTTGAGCAAAAGAAGAAGTAGTGCTCATCGGGCTCTTTCTTTCGATCAATCCTTGATCCTGCGGCCTGCATGGGGAAACTCTCGCCCCACCGCCATGTTAGAGAACTCAACCTTTGCCCAAATCGGTGAGGCTATCGAAGCCCATCAATCCTTTGCTGTTGTTAGCCACGTCCGTCCTGACGGTGATGCCATCGGCTCGATTCTGGCACTTGGCCATGCTCTCGAGCAGTTGGGGAAGTCGGTTCGTTATCTCAATAATGATGGCTGTCCCGAGAGTTTGACCTTTCTCCCGGGTTCAGAGAAGGTCGAGATTTCCGCGGATGCAAAAGA
Source organism: Akkermansiaceae bacterium (assembly GCA_047634075.1). GTDB lineage: Bacteria > Verrucomicrobiota > Verrucomicrobiia > Verrucomicrobiales > Akkermansiaceae > SW10. Next base: position 3,123 of record JBLIDI010000015.1, on the reverse strand, counting down.
TGTTGATGTTGAGGTCGCCATTATTCTGGATACGGCGGCGCATGCGCGCGTCGGTGAGGGAAGCCTGGAGGCGATCAAGGGGGCTAAGGTAGTGATCAATATTGATCACCACATTTCAAACCCAGGGTATGGCGATTTGAACTATATCGATTCCAAGAGCCCGGCGACCGGGCAAATTATCTATGATCTCTTGATGGCCATGGATTGGCCGATTTCCGAGATGACCCGTGATTCCATCTATGTCGCGGTCTCGACCGATACGGGATCATTCCAGTATCCCGGAACGACTCAAAGAACTTACGAAATGGCCGCCGATTTGGTGGCTCGTGGGCTGAATGTGGGCGAAATTAACCAATTGACCTATGACAATCAACCCTACCGCCGCGTCGAGTTGATGAGATCTCTCCTGAATACTCTGGATCGGAGTGCCGATGGCGTTCTTGTTTGGTGGGATCTCCGTCTGGCTACGAAGGAAAAGTTTGGCTTGGTTGATGATGATTCCGAGGGGCTGATTGACTTTATCCGCGCGGTGCGCGGCGTGGTCGTGGCGGTTTTTTTCGAAGAGCTGGGTGGCGACAAGATCAGAGTCTCGATGCGATCAAAGGATCGGAAGATCAATGCAAGCGAAATTTGCGGGGTTTTCGGAGGCGGTGGCCATGCGCTGGCGGCAGGGATCCGTATGAGTGGCCCGCTTGAAGACGCTCGCGAGAAGGTCCTGGCAGAAGTTCGTAAGGCTGTCGTGCAGGCTCAACTCTCTTAATTTTTTAATCTCATGCAAAATTCGAACGACTTACCCAGTGGAGTTCTCTTGATTGACAAGGCTCCGGGAATGACCTCTCACGACGTGGTGGCAATCGCCCGTCGACAATTAAATATGAAGAAGATTGGCCACTGCGGGACGCTGGACCCGATGGCAACCGGCCTCCTCATGCTGGTGATCAACCGAGCCACTAAGATTCAGGATCTCCTGATGAGTGAGGATAAGACCTATGTGGGGACGATCACTCTTGGGGCCACGACCTCAACTCAAGATAAAGAGGGGGAAATCGAAGAAGAGAAGGAAGTGCCTGAATTGTCCGCGGATCAGATCACCGAGGCCTTTGAATTTTACAAAGGAAACTTTGAGCAAATCCCACCGATGGTTTCAGCGATTAAGCAGAATGGCGTGCCGCTCTATAAGCTCGCCAGAAAAGGACAGGTCGTGGAGCGCAAGCCGCGTGCGATTTTTGTGACCGACTATCAAGTGACCCGCGTGGGTCTTCCTGAAATTGATTTCACGGTCGATTGCTCGAAGGGTTTTTACGTAAGGACCTATGCTCATGATATCGGCCAGAAACTGGGGACCGGTGCGCATTTGAGTGCGCTGAGGCGGACTCGTTCCGGCAAGTTTACGTTGGAGCGGGCAGTTCCAGTGGAGGTGTTAAAAAAAGCGAGCCGAGAGGATTTGGTGAGTTCCTTCGTGAGCCTTGCCGAAATTTCTTTGATGCGTGGTGCCTGAATGGCTGCCCATTTTGCTCGTCACCCCCAAAGTTTATGAATCGATTGCCCAAGATATTCCTGTTCCTAAGTCTCCCTTTGTACTTTTTTGATCAGATTACGAAGTGGTGGGTGGTTTCTCGTTTCAGGGAGCCGCTCTCGACGGATTTCCACACCCCAGATGATGCGATCGAGGTGATCGAGGGCTTTCTTTGGTGGTCGAGAATCCACAACCAAGGTGTGGCTTTTGGATTGGGGAATGGAACAACTTGGGCTCCGATTGTCTTCCTCTTGGTTCTCATTGCGGCCCTGGTTGTGATCACGGTGTTTTGGAAGAAGGGGGCATTTGCGAATGCTCCGGCAAAACTTGCGGCGGCGCTGCTGGTCGCGGGTGTTCTTGGGAATCTTACCGATCGACTCTTACAAGGTTTTTGGTTGGAGAAGTACGCAGATCAATCGGCCATGACTCGTTTGACTAAGGGCTATGTTGTCGATTTCATCAGTGTGAAGTTGCCGGGATACGAAAAGATTGTTCCTAAAAGTGGGGGATTCTTTCCGACTTTTAATGTCGCGGATTCGTGCATTTCAATTGCTGCGGTGCTCCTTTTCTTTTCGGCTTTCAGGCCAGAGGAAACCGAGGAAGAGGTTTCCTAAATGTTCGCTCTCTTGCTGCCCATTCTCTGTTTCTTGGGAATCAGGAAGGCAGAGGGAAAGCTAGGCCTGCGCGATTTTTCCGACTTTACGGTGCCGATACGACAGAAGAGGGCGAATGGGAGCTCGAGAATCAGTCTGATTCGATCTTGGAATTCTTCTTCAATTGACGGGCGATGACCTTGGCTTTCGCCCGCTGATAGCGAGTTTTGGGAAGCAGCTTTGGCATGAGGGCCGAGAGGAAGTAAATCAGGGGGAAGGCCAGGAGAAAGCAGAGAATGCCCATCATCAGAAAGCCGGTGATGAAGCTTCCGGCATTCATACTGCCGAAGTCGAACCCCATGAACGAAGGCGTTCCCTCCAGCGTCGAGAAAAAGGGGATGGGGGGAACTCCCACGCGGTTATGGAGAAACTTTCCAAGGAGTTCCTGTTCGCGCATAATAAAAATTTGAGTGGCGGGATTGGTGACCCAGCAGGCGGCGATGGCAATCGCGACATTTGCCCTGAGGCGCATCGCGCCCATTGCGGCAAGAATCATCTGACCGGGAATGGGAAGCATGGCAACGAAGAGCCCGATGCCGAGGCCCGATGCCACGGTCTCTCGGCAAGGGTGCCATAGTTCGCGATTGAAGATGGGCGCCAAGATCTTGAGGAGCCAGGGATGACGCTTGAGACGCGGGCTCCGAAGCATTCGATAGGAACGCCGGACAAGTCGCAGGTAACGTCTTTTGATTTGGGCAGCCATGATGAATCCTTGCGAGGGTCCTTAGGTATGCTGTGGAGACCGGGTTTTCAAGGCTTACCAAAGAGCATCGAACTCATTGCTGTCACGAATCAAACGTATCTGGTCGAGGCGCTCTGTCACCTGATCGGTCCATGGTGCAAATTCGGCCGGGATGGGGGCTTCGGTTTGCATCCATTCACCGGTTTTGGGGTGAGTGATCCCCAGTCGCCAGGCATGAAGCATGAGTCGGTCAACCGCGATGGCTTGGCGGG
>JBLIDI010000014.1:0-25352 GCA_047634075.1 Akkermansiaceae bacterium | reverse complement strand
CGTTTCAGCGAAAACGGGAATGGTTTGGAAGCAAGCGGAAGTCGGGAGCGCGTGGGTTACCGGAATCGGAGGGGAAGTTGTTTGCGATGCGTGATCTGAAGGTGCGGGCGCTGGAGTAGATTTGGATTGGAAAAACTTGCCAGGCTAGTTTTACCCTGTCAGGTCAGACTTACAACATCGATGTCGGCATCGCACCTACGGGGGTTTACGACTCCACCATCGGTGGTTTAGGAGTGATGTCTCTTACCTACAGCAAGACCTCCGGAGCAGGCGGGCCAAGAACTTTCATCCAGGATTTCGCGTTCACGAGTCTGGGCAACCCGGATTTTCTCTGGTCGGTTGGATCAATAACGGGAACGGTTACGGGTCTCGCCGTGAATTCCCAAACTTTCTGAGATAACATGCCTGCCTCGAATCAGGTGGAGCTTGTGTTAGCTGGAGGAGATATTACTCAGACTGACCTCTTGAATACGATCGCTAATACGACGGCCGTGTTCCTGGGATAGGGCGTTTGGTTGGCTGTGAAGTTTCCCCGTAGGTAAGAGAAAAGTCTCTGTGATCTGTTAGGCACCGTTTCCTTGCCTACAAGGTTCTTCCGACGCCAGCCAAACGCCCTAGTTCCTGGGAAGCTTTTCAGTGACGATGGACCCGATCACGACTATTCCCGGGTCGTCTTTCGTTTCCGGGCAGCATGATGTTGTGAGTTCTGGCAACTCTAGGCCACCATCGGGGGGATACATTGCAATACCGACTGGTGGAACATTTTTGTTACCTCCGACCGGCGCTTTTGGAGACCCCAGGAGAGCTTCTGAAACTCAGAGGTTTGGAGCTCTTGATGATCTGACCTTCGATTACACCGCGATCGCTCCTGGGGATCCTAGCCTGCCAAATAACCAGCTTCGTCAACTGTTTGCAATAAGAGCTTCTGAGTTCGTTTTTGCACCTGTGCCTGAGCCGTCAGGCACCCTCCTCTTGGGATTCGGCGGCCTTGCGCTTCTGGCTCGTCGCAAGCGCAGCTAAACCCCGGGCGAAAGTAGACCAATCTAAACCTGCTCTGGTGACCAGAGCAGGTTTTTTGTTTTGGATTAGAGGCAATGAACTTTTAAGAGTGGAATTTGAACGGTGAACACGAACGATGGGAAGACCGGGAGGATCCCTTCACGGTTAGGCCTGGAATTCCTGGTCTCCTGATGGTGACCGGCTAACCGGGGATGGGGAACGAGGGGGCTGGGAGCTGCCGTGGATGACTTTTGTGAGCAACTCTCATGACCTTTATGGTAAATTCATGGAGCCTGGTAGCAGGGAACAGGGAACAGGGAAGTGCGGGCTTTTCCCCGGGTAGAGTTGTCGTCCGACACGTCCGACCTTGTGCCATTCCCAGCTGGCCCTTTTTCTGCACCTCCCAGCGCGCCGCCTCGAGTTGCGCCGTCATTCGGTGCTTGCAAGATCATGAAAAAGCAGAAATATACTTTTATGCGTACCACCATAGACCTCCCTGATCCCCTGTTCCGCGAAGTGAAAGCCACTGCCGCACAGCAGGGCATGCGTCTCAAGGATTACGTCACCGAGGCGCTTCGGGACAAGCTGGCCAAGCGTCCGGCGCATGCGGAGAAGCCGTGGATGAAATTCGTGGGGATCGCCGCCGATGATCCGGAGATGGTGGCGGAACTCAAGCGCATCGAGCAAATCGTGGATGAGAACTTCGAGCAGATCGAAGAGGAGGAGTGGAAATGATCGTCGATACCAACGGCCTTTCCGCTTGGTGGCTTAATGAACCATCCTTTACCCGTCACCTTGAGCAGGCAGATCGTCTGTGTGTGCCGGTTCCGGCGCTGGCTGAATTCCGCTTCGGCATTCTGAAATCCCGGTTCCGGGAAAAGATGACAGCATGGTTGGATGACGCGCTCACTTCCACCACGGTCCTGGTGGCCGATGAAACCACCGTCCTCCACTATGCGGAGATCCGTCTTCAACTCGCGTCCGCAGGTACGCCCATTCCGATGAACGATCTGTGGATCGCAGCCATCGCCCGCCAACACAAGCTGCCGGTCATCAGCCGCGATGCCCATTTTGACCATGTCGCCAGACTGACCCGGCTGGGATGGTGAACGGCCATCGATAATTTCAATTGATTCTCACCATGTGAAATCAGGTCAGGTGGTAGACCGTGTCTTCTCTTTTGACACCGTAGCATCGCTAGGCATTCTTAAATTCTCAGCATTCGGATGAAGATTGGGTGCGTCTTCGCGCGTATAGAAGCTGGACTTTCCGACTTTTCACAAGTGGTCTGGCAATAAAGTCTCGTCGCACCAAGTCATTTATGAAAACCATCCGCAATATCGCCTTTGCCGCGCTTGCTCTTTCCGCAAGCCTCTTCGCAGACCCCATTCCCGAAAACCTCCGCCAAGAAGGCTGGTTCGTTGGGGCCCAAGCCTATACCTTTAAGGAATTCACGGCCTTCGAGGCCATCGCCAAGACAAAGGAAGCCGGCGGCAACGTCATTGAGTTTTTCCCCGGCCAGAAAATGAAGCCCGAATCCGAAATTAAGGTCGGTCACGGCATGAGCGATGATGAAATCGCTGAACTTCTCGCGGAGTGTAAGCGCCAGGGCGTGCACGCGGTCAACTATGGCGTCGTCGGAGCGAATACCCCGGACGAGGTGAACAATATTATGGATTTCGCGAAGAAGATGGGTCTTTACGCCGTCTGCACCGAATCCACTGAGCAAGTCGTGGCATGGGAAGCTGCCGCGAAACGGACCGATATCAAAGTCGCGTTCCATGAACACGGCGGTTCCATGAGTAACCCGAAATACAAGGTTTGGAACCCCCTCTACATTCTCGGAGTCGTCGAGAGTCGCGACCACCGCGTCGGGGCCTGCGCCGATCTCGGTCACTGGTGCACCTCGAATCTCGTCCCCGTCGAGTGTCTCCGTATCCTCGACGGCCGCATTATCAGCGTCCACCTGAAGGACAAGGCAACGAACGGCCACGCCCCGGTCGTTGTCGCCGGAACCGGGGTTGTCGATGTTGCGGCATGCCTTGAAGAGTTAAAGAAGCAGAAATTCGACGGGCATATTTCCATTGAACACGAGAACGACTGGAAAGACAGCGTCCCGCAGGTGAAAGCGAACATCGACTTCGTCAAATCTCATCCGAAATAGTGGAGAAACGAGCTTCCCTTCGCTCCTCAATAAATCTCAAAACCAAAGGGGGGCTTACACCAGCCTGAAGTCGTGGAAAGTAACAGGAATCCAAATATAACAAGATTTTTCAAGGTCATCCTTAAGCTTTGTAATAATCTCGCTCTCATCTGTCAAATTTAGAGTGACTCACCAAGGTTGTATCGCAGGCGAAGAGGCACGAGAGTTCCGGGCACGGCTCATCATTGGCGAAGACGCGTGGGCCTCGTGCAGCCCTTTATTGATCGCTGAACACCATCCTTTTTCCTTTTTCCTTCCTCCGTTTCCTTCCACGATGCCCTCAAGCGGTCTCTCCAATGCGCAAATTTCTAGCAGTCAGGGAGATTCTGGCGCAAACGCGGGGGCTTTGACCCACGAGGACGTGTCGGGGGAGGCTGTCGGAGCTGGTTGATTTCGATATGCTTGGAAAAGGGTCAGAAATCGGTGCCTGTGAAGAGAAGGCAATATTTTTGGTTGTCTGAGTGTCACGTTTTCGTCACAATCTTACGTGAAATTGGTATTTCACCTTATTATTATGTTCAAACACACACACTCGACCGTTGCCGCGGGCCTCTTGATGGCAAGCATTTCATCGTCATCCGCCATCGTGGTGATGCTCTCTGACTTGGCTCCCGTGGGGAGTCCACTCGAAACCTACATTAACAACAACTTCACCAACGTGACGGAAATCCGCCATTCGGATTTCGCAAATTTTGCGGGTTCTCAGGATGCTCTTTTGGGTATGGGTGCTTTTGCTGGAAACGGTGCCGCCGATGTCGTGATCATCGGTCGCTCCCTTAGCAGTGGCGGCTACTCCGGCGGCAATGCGGATGGCTACAACGGAGTTTCTATTCCGGTGGTTAGCCTGACCAGCTACACTGTGCGCACCGTTGGCAACCGTATGGGCTGGCATAATAGCGCCACAACGACGGGCACCTTGATCGCAGGTGATGAGACAACCGTGACTATTGCGGGGGCTTCCATTCTTGGTCTCGCGGCAGGAGACCATGACTTGCTCGTGGCATCGGGGCCAGTTGCAGATAACTTCAACGGCCTGGGTGCCACTGGATCTCTGGGCGGCGGTCAACTTCTCGCTTCTGTAGGGTCTGATATTCTGGCAGCCTACTGGAATACTGGTGATGCACCCGGTAACGTTACGGAAGCAGGGGTGGCCACTTTCGGCGGTCCTCGCTTGCTCTTCAACATTGATAATGACCCGAACGCTGGCAACAACGGAGCCAATGACCTTGCCAACATGTCTCCGGCGGGTCTCACCGCGCTTCGCACTGCAATCGACTTTGCAACGCCACTCACCGCCGTGCCTGAGCCGTCTTCAGCGTTTTTTGGCCTGCTTGGTTTTGGTCTGATTCTTCGCCGCCGCCGCTAGGCTGGATGCGAACGTCAGATTAGCGTGACGATCCTCTCAAAAAGCTGCTCTCCGGATTTACCGGAGAACGGCTTTTTTCTTTCCTTACTGACCGCACCAACCCGGCTGAAAGTAGATCCACTTATCACCTAAACCGAGACCCGTCCTATTTTAAAGACCGCGACCGCGCCCCACCTAGCGGCAAAGTTGACGATTAACGAAGTTGTCAAGAAATCTGTTAGAGAGGGGAAAGCGACTGAAATCCTCCCGACTCACCCTCAACATTTTTCACTTTGGATTCGTGTGTACTGCGCGCAAGTGGAAACATGAGCGGGGCGATGCCCGAGTCGTGATTCTCGAAGATTCTAGCTCCGTCGAGAGAGGGCCCGAGTGCGATCTCGGCCAAACCAAACCAAACCAAACCAAACCTTGGCAGGACGGGAAGGAGGTCTATGGTCTCAGAGAGCGGCTTTAAATCCTCAAACGCCCTGTGGATACCGGTCTTTTGCTTTTCCGACGGATTTGCAGCGTCCCCAGTTCCATCTGCAAGCATCTCAGCTCAATTCCTCCTCCTCTTCTCCCGTCTCCGATCCTTCGGACGACGCCCTCAAGCAACGAACCCAAGAAGTATATTCAAGCAGTCAGTATGAACAAATCTCTCCACCTAGCGCGAGCCACCCTTCTTCTCCTCTCGATCTTCCTCGCTGGACTTTCATCAGCCCAACAGCCCTACCGGATTTTCAAGGGAACAACCTCGCCGAATGGTGGGTATGCCTTGGCTTGGGGGGCTACTGATCCCGACTTTGATCCAGAGAACCCGGATGAAAGCCTTCAGAAGATCAACTTCGAGTCGATTCAAAACTACCTCGTAGATTTGAAGACCCGGTCCTTAGTGGCACAAACCGGAACGCACTACTTTGAGACGCCAAACGTAAATCTCAACCACGCTTCGATCATGTGCCTGTGGCGTCAGGACAGTGCTGCCGTAATTGTGATTCAAGATGCCAAATGGGAAACGGAAAAGGCCATCCTTTTCCATTTGGACGAAGGTCCGGGACGCGACGGCCTGGTGCCGGAGCCGCTCCCCCTGACCAATGCTCTCAAGAAAACCGTCGTCGACGCCCTTCTGCTAAGACATCCCGAGCACGCCGAATCGATCCGGAGCTTCGCCATTAGGATGGCCCCCCTAAAATGGTCAGGCAAAAATGTCGTGGAGTTTCGAGTCAGTGGCGAGGTCCCAAAGGCCGAAGACACTTGGTTTTTCAAAGACTCAATGATGCTCCAACTACCGGGACCACTTGAAGTCAGAATTGCCACTGCAGCCGATGCTGGTGGAGCTTCAGCCAAATATGAGATGACCCCGACTTCTGCGGCCGGCGTCCGGCTTGGCATGACCGCAGAGGATGCCCGCAAGATTCTGCCTTCCGCCTCGTTTTCAAAAACCCAAGATGGCGAGGGCATCGACTATCTCACCGTCGAGTCCGAGGGCAAGGTCTTGATGCGCATGCTTTTGGGGGAAGGTCATCCGGAGGCTTTCAATGATCCAAAAGCGAGAATCACTTTCATGCAAGTAATCAGCCCGTTGTTCGCGACAGCCGATGGGCTGCATGTTGGCATGGGGGAGGCTGAACTTAGCAAACGTTATGGACCGCTCGAAGAGATCTATCTCAGCGAGATCGAAACCCGCGAATACGCCCGGTTTTCGAATCACCCTCGAGGAGTCGTTCTCAGAATGCGCGGCGAAAATGGCACAGCGGGCGTTTACCCGGACGGGAAAACCTTTACGAAAAAGCTCAAGGCGGGAGCTCGCGTCACTGGGATAGAAATTGTGGGTGCCGTAATTACTGATGAAGGAAGCATCGCGGGGGTCAAGCTCGGAGCCACCCAGGCTCAGCTGATGGCTCGCGCCAAGACCGAGAGCTATGGCGAGCTTTTTAAAGGGGAAGATCAAGTCTGGGAAGCCATTGGTGAAGCCGTCCAGACCTGGGTTTTCCCGGATGTCGGACTTGCCTTTGACATGGCATCACGAGAAGTGGGTGGCGCCAAAAAAGTGATCTCAATCACAGCCAAACCCTCTTGTAAGTTTCCAACTGGACAAGGCGTCAAAGTGGGCGACCCCATCGAATCCATCACCACCCGTTACTCGGACTACCCGGTTGACATGCCTACAATGGGCTTCGATGCCTCACGGTCGACTTACCGACTGATTGGCTCGATCTACGGAGGGATGAGCTTTCATCACAAGAACGGCCTGGTGACCGGTGTCTTCCTGGGGGCGATGGCAGAGTAACCTCCTTTCCTCGACCAAGAGCCATTTCATAACGTTTCGCTCGCCGTCGCGGTGACCGACCACCGAGGAGCAAACTCCTCCGGAAGGACTTTTCGAACGGTGTCCGTCATCGTGAGATCTACGCTCCTATCGAGAACCAGCGGGGCTGATGACTAAGGCGGAATAGAAGTGGCTTTGGGATCAAGCGTGATGACTGCTCCGCCATGATTTTTTACGAGTGAAACCTCAACTAGATTAGCAAGCCCGTCGCCATCCGGGTCAGCGAAATCACCTGCTATTTCAAAATTTTCACCTGAAAAAAGGTGTTGATTGATCGTGTTACGCAAGGAGCGAAGAAGGTTTTCTTCTTTGGGGTTTGGCTTTAATGGTTCTTCAGGCAGGTCTCTGTTCGTCCTTCCTTGAAGCCCGATGAGAGTTAGGTGTTCAAAGGGATAAGTTTAAAATCCTTTTTGTCAGTGATTCCCATAACTTTAAGTGAGCCCCTTTTTCGAAAGTTTTCAGGGCATTTCGGGGATTGCTTTGGGCCGGGGGGGCTTTTCTTTTCGTTTGGCGTTTTCTGGTGATTGGATTGGAATTCTTTGGGGTGCCGGGCAGGCCATCACGGTAGCCGCTGGGTATGTTTCGTGTTTCCAAGGCGTCGACGTGAGGCTAGCTCGCCGCCTGACCAAGACCATTGATGAATTTACGCAGAACTTGTTCTGGGCATTTGCTGAAATTACGCTGACCTACCTTGCGGAAAAATGATCCGAGTTCGGCCTTGGTGACAACAAAATCAGCCTCCTTGAAGACGGACATCATGCCCTCGTCGCGCAGGGCGAGGGCGATCCGGAGTTTTTTGAGAACTTCGTTGTTAGAGATGAACTCCAGAGGTTCCGGAATGGCACCGTCGGGGCGGGGTCCGCGTTTCTCAATGATGAGTCCGTCCAGAAATCGGCAAAGTCCGGCATCTGAAAGCGGTTGAAAATCATCGTGGTCCTCGCGCTTGAGCCAGCGCCCCACCTGGACCGGGTCCAACTTGCCTTCGACGTGAGCGATGGTCTTAGCCATCTGCACATCGGTGAAGTTCAGCGCGTATCGGAGGCGGCGCAGGATATCGTTATTGTTCATGAAATCGGAAGTTCTGGAAGGAGCTTGAGATCAATATGGGGAGGATTCAAGGATACATCTTCCCACCCCGATCTTCCTCGTTTTAAGGCCAAACAGAAAATGGGGAATCGAGGGGATTCCCAGCATGTTCTTTCGATTGTTAAAAACGGGCTGGAGGTACGAGTGCCATCTGGGCGTGTTTGGATTCTCTTAGCTATTTTCCGGGGGCGAGACGTGCCTTCCGAGGTCATTGAGCTGGCCGGCGGCTGCAACACCCATGATGAGATGGTAGATCTGGCGAAAAGGTGCGCCTCTTCGGGTCGGACTTTTGACCTCCGCATGGCACTTACCCAGAGCCCAGCAGTTGGTAAAGCAAAATGGCCTCGACCTGATCCTCCTTCCCTCCGATTTCGTTACGGAGCCTCGCGGCCCACCAGCGACCGTCGCCACCCGAATCAAATCTGTCGTTCCAAGGGTAGACGCGCTCTCTGTCAGCGGGAAAATGTGGAAGGAATACTTGCCAAGATTGAGCGGCCGCTGACAGAGTCAGACATCATTCCAATGGAAGTTCGTTGACCTTCTCCGTTCGCCCGGCCTACTAAAAGAGTCCCAACATGATTCTTTGCGAAGAAGGTGATGATAATGAGAGATCAAATTTTTGGATGCTTTTATGACCGTGAGTGATTTCGATGGAGCGTCGGAAGGAGCTTGTTTTCTCGGCGACGATAAGGGCTTCTCCATTTTTTCGAAGCTGCCATCTCCCGGAAAATATCCCGTCTTTTGAGACGTCGAAGGAGTGTTCTGAGCCCCTAATTGTTCCGCTTTCCGTGAACCATGAGAAATCGAGAGTGGTAGGGGAGATGTCACCAGTGAGGGTGAAACCCGAGGGAAATATGCTGTTAGGGTTACAATAAATCATGGGGGAACTCTATGAAATCCTGGAAAGTTCAGCTGCTGTAGAAAAAGGTTTTTTTATAGTGGCAAAAATATGAAAGCCCTAGTTCCTGGGAAACAGGCCCAGTCTGCTTTAGAGGAACGGTTCCGGAACTGGAGTGACTATGCCCAAGAGGTCGGCAGCACTGTTCATGGTAGTTTGCGTATGAACGTCACGTGTCCACCCAGTGGAGCTCGATGTGCCGAGAGAGCGATGTTTATGACAGGCGTGTTGAAGTATTTTGGAGGCTCCTCCAAATCTGGAGATGCCAAGGACCGCCGTCGGCAATCGTGATCTTGGAGGTGACTTTGTCAAAGCGGGTCTTGATGACTTATTCGCGGTGGGGGGAGACCGTTTTTCTCAAAGATAGATCGCAACGATGAAGCCGTTTCTCCTCGAGTTGCGCCACCTTGCTGTGGGTCACTGGCGGGCGGTCACTTTTAGTCTCACAAAGAGCCTGCTTCCCGGGGCGGCCGGGGCGATGGTTTCGAAAGTGAAGGTTGCTGAGCCATCACCGTTGTGGACTTCGTTCTCCAGCTGGAAGGCGGGTGCCGCCGGAGTCCAAGTGACAAGGTCCGTCGATTGCTCCATGGCGACTACGGCGTCTTCGGCGGCAAGGTTCACTGGGTAGGTGACTGAGAGCGAGCCATCAGGTGCGACGGCGGTTTGCAGGACTGAGCCATCGCCCGAGTCTGAGTCGTTGGTGCCGAAAGCGTGCTCTGCAAACGCGGAGAGGCCATCGCCGTCGTTATCGGCCATTGGGTCGCCGACAAACAGGGTGGAACCACCGGTGCCGGGTTCGCCGCTCGCTGCGGCGCTCGCTCGCCAGTTCCCTCCCACTGAGTGGTCGGGGTTCGATTTGGGGGCGATCAAGACGAGGCTCGGGCCCATACCGTCGGGCGACTTCGGCCATGGGGCCTGGTCGTTGTATGTGAAGTCACGGATGACTTCGAGTCCGCTGTCCAGGGTGAGGCGTTCGCCGGCGCTGGCGAGAGATGTGTTCGCGGCGAACTCGCCGGCGATGAGATTGTTTAAGCCGCTGCCGTAGCGATGTTCGAAGGCGGCCTGGCTATTGACGACGAGCACGCGCCCGGCCGGTGGTAGGACGGTAAAGGAGGCCCCTGAGAAGTCAAAATTGATCCCGGTGCCGAAATTCATACCGAGGAGATTGACCGGGCTTGTGGAAATGTTCAGGAGCTCGATGTATTCGAACTGGTTCGAGTTGGTGAAGCCCGCATCGATCTCGGAAGCGTTGGGAGGGGCCGGATTATACATGATCTCTGAGATCACGATATTGCTCGAGTCGGCGAGTTCGGAGCCGACGACGTAGGTTGCGCTCGTCGGGGCGCTCCATTGTTGGCCGTCGTAGGTTCGCGCGACCACGGTTGAGGTTCCGGTCAAGGTGATGGGGGTTGCCACCACGGTGTGGTTCACCGTGAGTCGCGGTTTGATCAAGAGATCGGATCCTCCCGAACTCGAGTTCATGCCTTGGATGGCGAGGACATTGGTGCCGTTGACCAAGGCGGCCTTAAAGGCGGTGATGTCGTAGTCAAAGGAGTTGTTGTCGGCGATACCGTTGAAATCGTAATTGATGACATTTGAATCGGAAGGTCCGCTAGTCGAATCGCTGTTCCAGGCGATCGTTGCGGGGGCGCTGCTACTGCGGGCAACTTCGGTGCCGTTCAGGTAGGCGACGAAGGCGTCGTCGTATTTGATCTCCATGAGAAGCGAGTTCACGTTCGCTACGTTGTCGAAATCGAATTGGTAGCGGAAGTAGCAGCTGGCGTTGTTTAAGCCATTGGCCGAGGGTTGCATCTGACTTTCGATGTTGGTGGAAATCTCTGACGTCAGGGTGCCGTTGTTGCTTTCGAAGCCGAGTCCCGAGGTGCCGGTCAACCAAGTGTTGGTATCGAATCCCAGCAGGAGCCATGTCGCCTCCAACGAGTCATCGAGGGGGACGAAATACTGACAGTTGGCGTTGGCCTCCAAGAGAACCGTATCGACTGGTCCACCGTCGAAGGGGACGGCGGACAGGGAGGGGGAGCCGCCAGGGGCACGGGGGTCACTGCCGTCCACGGAGTAATAGATTCCGGCGTCAGCGGATGTCATGGTCAACTCGAAGCCGGTGGCTACCACGCCGCCGGGATGGTTGAGGGTTGGGGGAAGGAAGAACCGGGAGTCGATCCATTCCGAGCGTGCTTCGAGCCAGCCCTTGAGGTGTGAGACCTCGCGCTCCCAGCCGGAGGTGCCGGCTTCGGCAAAATTTTGGCCGCTGATAGAGCCCGGATTTAGATTCCAACGGGCGAAGTTACGCGCTTGCGATTCCTGAATCTCGATGGCCATGGCATCGATAACAGAGTTCATGTTTTCCTTCGAAAACTGGCCGGCGCGCAGTTCATACCAGCGATCCATGAGTTGCTGGAAGACGTCCGGTCGGGTGGTGGTGAGCTGTGGCACCGCGGGGTTGGAGTTGAAGCCGAATAGGCGCCCAAACCACGGGTAGCTTCCGTCATACCAAGTCGCGCTGCTGCTCTGATACCACTGACGGGGATTGTCATCACGGTTATCACGCGAGCCCATGGTGCGGTCGTAGTCCCAGATCGGTCCCCCGTTGAGAAGGCCGTTGCGGTCTTTGTAAAAATATTGCGAGAGGCGCCCCCAGTCGGGGTCCATTGCGAGGGTGTTGAGCCAAAAGTTATCGATGAATGAAGCGACGTCGAGATACTCGGAAAAGTGCTTTCCGGTGCTGGTGTTCATTCCGTTCGCTGCACCGAGCGCGACGTTCATCTCGTTGAGGTAGCCTGTCAGGTAGGTTCTTTGTGGCTGGGTGATCTCGAGGCCATCGGGGTCTCCGAGGACTAATTCGCCCATGCCGGCTACCGTCAAGGTCGGCTCCCCCGGGTCGGTGCGATCTTTTTTGAAGACGTAACCGCCGGTGATCTCCGGTTCGGCATTGTCCCAAGGGTCGATCCCGGGGATGTCGAGGCGACCTTTGTCGGGTTCGATTTTTTCCATGAACGAGTAGACGCCGTAGTAGTCGTTGCTGCTGATCTCGCTACCGCTGACGTCGTTGTAGATTTCGACAAATCGTGTCTTGACGGCCCAGCGTCCGATCTGGTTGCTGAGTTCGTAGAGGAAGGGGTTACGCATCAGCGCGAGGTCGAAGGTGTAGCGCGAATTGAGGATCCAATCGGCCTCTTTGGTGAAACCAAGGGGTGCGATGTCTTTATCCTCGTCGAATTCGTCCCAGCTTTCGAAAGAGACTGCGTATTTTGGAAACCCCGCCGAACTTGAGCCACGTTTACGGTAGCCGCCGCGGGTCGAGAGTGACGGCGTTCCTGTGAGGGTGGTGCGGCCGGTGGCTGGGTCGGGCTCGTAGATGAGCATGAAGACATCCTTCCGGCTGGTCGAACCGGAATCGGGTGGGGGACCTGCGCCAAAAGTCGAAAGCAAGACCACGGGAAGGTCGGAGGAGAAATTGGCCTCAGAACTGGCCAACTTGAGATATCCTTCGCTGCGGCCGGGTCCCGGCAGGGCCCCGGTGATAAAGGCGCGTGCCCTAATGAGCGTCGAGCCATTGATGGTGATCGGTCCGGTGTATTCGGGTGAGGGGGAGCTGGGATCATCATCGGGTAGGCTGCCGTCGTCGGTGTAACGGATCATTGCGCCGGGAAGACCATCGATGCTGAGGGTCAGAGGGAAGCTGGCCTCGGTGAAGGCTTTGCTGGTGACAGAGAAGTTGACTAGGTTGGGGGGCGAGGTGCTGAGAATAGTGTTCGGAGCGCCGGAGGAGGAGACGACGAAGTAGCCCGGTTGTGGACCGGCGGAGATATCTTGGATTTCGCCAAGCAGTTCTGGAACGACGAGGAAGTCTGAGCTCGAAAGCGAATCATTAAGACCGTGGATCGCGAGGATATTTTCACCGGCGACGAGCGCGCCCGCGAATCCGAGAGCGAAGAACTCGAAGGGGTCCCCGACCCTGACTTCGGAGCTTTGCGTCGATTTGGAGTTGAAGAGAAGTGGGTTCGGGGCCTTGCTGGTGGCGACCAAAGAGCCGTTCAGGTAGGCCGCGAAGCCGTCGTCCATTTTCATCTTGAGTGTGAGGGTCACGACCTCGGCAGGATCGGTGATTTGGAAAGGGATGCGGATGAAGATCGAGGCGTTGCTGCTCTTCATGTCGGCTTCCAGATTGCCATCGGCAGCGATGTTGTCGCCGACCGAGGTTCCGCTGTATCCCCAACCGAGTCCGGAGTGTGCCGCGGTCCAGGTGGTGTCGTCGAAGCCGGGCGATTGCCAGGCGGAGCCAATCTCCGCGCTTGGCACGTGATAGGTGAGCGGTGCCCCAACCTCGATGAAGGTCGCGGCAGATAAGGGACCTCCGCTACCGATACCATACGAGATGTCGCGATACTGATCGGGGAACTCAGGACTAAAGGAGGAAACGACGGTGCCGCCATCGGGTGCGACCAGCGCGAGGTATTCTCCCCCGGAATTCAATCCGAAGTTGGTATGTAGTTCGGAGCCGGCGATGGTGCGGTTTTTGCCACTGGCGTAGACGACGAGGTAAGCGCCTGGGGCGATGGCCTCGTCGGGGAAGGTCCACTTGCTGAGGTTGGTGGGGTCGTCGCTCAGATGGTAGCCGGCGATGGTGGCGGCGGCGGCCCCGACGTTTTGAATTTCGATCCAGTCGGAGGGTTGACCGTCTTCATCGGTGAGGAGCGTGCCCGAATTATCAGCTAAAAACTCGCTGATCTCGAACTGGGCGTGTGAGTTGCAAACTAGCAGCCATAAGGCAAGGTGTGCCGCGTAGAAGGATCTCACGGATGTCCGGATGGGGTTTGGAATGTGCATGGGTCAGAGGAATATAGATTTGGGAGCTGATCTCAGTCCGCGCATGTCGTGCCGCAGGCTAAGATCGTAAGAGTGATAATGGAGTCGGCGAAAAAGGAGTTCCGGCGGCGGAGAAAGGCAACAGCAATCTCGTAAGCTACGAGCTTATCTACGAAAATCTCTGAAGGAACAAAAAAAATGGGGACATGGACTCTGGTCGCTGGGACAGGCCAGGACCCCGGATTGGGTTTCTTCCCGTTGATTCAAAGCGCGCGCGGCGGGCCTCTCGAAACCTCCTCGAAAGGGGCCTCAATCCGTGCCAAGCAAGCCGTTATGAGCGGATCCTATTTTTAGCGAGGTCCAATTATCGAACTTCTTGAACTCGATAGAAGACCCGGGTTGAGTCTTCTGAGATCGGAGAGTCGGTGAAGGAGGTCGAGTCTCCGCCGCTGGGGTGATTGTCCGTGATTTCATTCCAAATCTCTAGATCCGTCGAAGAGTAGATCTCGTAATTTTTTCCGGGTTTCGATTGCCAGATCACCGTCACTGAGGGGACCCCTTCAATTTCGAGATTCTCGATATGGGTGAATTTCAGAGGCACTATTTTTTCGCTGATCGCTGATTGCCATAGTTCGGCAACCTCGTCGTCGGTCAGAACTCGATTGAGCCAGATGGCGACCTCGTCTTGAGAGCCTGAGTGAGTTGTCG
The DNA here is from genome assembly GCA_047634075.1 of Akkermansiaceae bacterium. Classification (GTDB taxonomy): domain Bacteria; phylum Verrucomicrobiota; class Verrucomicrobiia; order Verrucomicrobiales; family Akkermansiaceae; genus SW10. Next base: position 10,957 of record JBLIDI010000014.1, on the reverse strand, counting down.
AGTCAGTGGCAGTGGCGCGGCGACCGCCAATTTTGGCCATTCCCGTGTCAGTGCCCCATCCCGTGGAGTCAGGCTGAAGATTTGCGGTGCGGTCGATCCCGTTGACCCACAATTTGAAATTAGCGGCCCGTTCTGGACCTGTGGCACCTTCTGTTGAAGCGACGATGTGGAACCAACCGGCTTCGGGGTCAATGAAGCGCCGATCTGGCTCGCTGTTGTCCTCCAGGTAGAGTGTTCTCTCCGCAATTTCGCCTGAATTCCCGGGATCCACGGCTAAGACCAAGCCATTGTTTGCGGTGACGATTTGGAAGCTCTTGGTTGCATCCACGACATTGTTTGTGAAAATACGATCACCACCTTGTGCGGTGCCTGCCTTAAGAAAGAGAGATACCGTGATCGCCGGAGAGGCGTAAAGATTGCCATCTCCGAGTGTGATGTGCCCGGCATTATTACTGGAGTGTGCGAGGTTTTCGGCTCCTCCAAGGCCCGCTAGAGAGACGTCGCCATAAACGACCAAAGGCCCGGGGGTTCCGACCATCGGGCCGCCACCGACGTAATCACCGTTGAAGACCCCGGGGGCGACCGCGTTGCCCATTGTATCGATCGCACCACTTTCGGTTAAGGTCTCGTTGAGTTCATAGTAATAGGTTGGAGCCAGCCTAATTACGGTGTTTTGGTAATTGGCTGCTTGAGCAACACTCCACGATAAAACGGATACGATGAGGACGGGGCGCCACTTCATCGACTGGAATGGGAATTTGGGGGAAGCGCGTAAGGAGTCGTGCATTCTCCCGTCTAGAGATAAATTGCCTAAATATCAAGGACGGAAAGGTGACGCGGTTTAAAGGGCGGCGTAAGTCTTCCAAAGAGGGTGGGATTTTCGCCCAGCATGCTCCCAGGGGGTATCCGCAAAGTGCTCGCTTCAACTTCCCTACGGGCGGGATGTGGGGTCGCCTGAGGAAGCTGAACCCGGTCTGTGGTGGGGATTTATTTACCCGTCACCGAATTTTGGATTTCGGCGAAGGCCCCCGCCTCCAAAACCACGAGCTCCGTGTTTGCCAATTCGTCCTTGGAGCTTGCTGAAACCGACTCGGCTCCAATTTCAAGGACCCAATTAGCGGGAAATGAAATTGAGAAAATCGGATCATCGGCTGGATCGTTAATGACTTGTTGACGGAAGATGTGAACCGCTAAACCCAGTGGGAGCTTAACCTCACAAGCGGAGAGCTCGAGAGGAAGAAAAGTGTGCCCAGTCATAGGGAGGGGAGCGTGCAGTCGATGACTCATATCGCCTCGAGTCCTCGAGCCACGGCCTTGGTGGTTGCTATCGAACGAAAGTATCTTCAGATTGTAACCCCCAATCGCTTGAGTTCATGATGCCGCCTGACTTCGAGGAACGGTGGCCGTTTACCATCAGTGCGGACGGGCGTCTCCTGACGACTGAATCCGCGCAGGGGTAGCTCTTCTTCTGGAACTTTGCCGAGGCACGCGAGGAACTTAAGAAGGAAAATCTTGAGTGGGAGGGTCTGGATGGATTTCGACCAAACAGGATTCCGGTCATCCCGAAGCGGCGGTAACGGGGCGGGCCGCCCTCACTGGCGGCATTGAGATGATCCCAGGCAAGTCTGCCTGACAAGGTGCCAGCTTTAGGCTGGGCATGCGATGACGCCAGCGTTTTGACTAGAGTTCGCGCAGGCGGTAGAAGCGCCGACCGCCGGGGGCCTCGATATCAGTTTCCGTGAAGCTGGCGGTGTCGCCTGTGATCACCGGATTGCCTTCGAGGGCGTCCCAAGTGAGGAGGTCGTCCGAGGCCTCGATCGCGTAGGCTTGGCCGGAACGGTTCGCCCAGGTGATGATCGCCGATTTGAGATTGTCGTCATACGTGATCGAAGTGATGATGAAGGGAGTCTCTCGTGGTTGCGCCATGAGCATGAAGAGTCCGCCACCATAGCCCCGATAGTCGTCGGCTCCTTCGATCCCGCCAGCCGCGTTGCCGATGCCGTGGGTCGTGCGAAGTGAAAAGGTGCCGTCGGCCCCCGCGCGGATGTCCGTCCATCGGGCCACCAGCCCATCGACGTTGTTTCCCGTGCTGAACTCGGCGCTGGTTTCGCTGACCTTGAGTGCTCCGGCCGAGCTGGCATAGGTTGCCGAATCCGCGTCGTTGAGGGTCCAGTTGGTGACGCGGGCGGCATATTCCGAACCGCCGCTGCGATGAGCAGTGGCTGCGAAGGTGTAGCAAACATTCGGATCAAGATTGCGAATGGTGAGATCCAGCGACCAGCCGGGTGCGTCGTTGTAAGACATGTTACCAGTGAGATTCAATTTCCCCCCAAAAATCTCAGACGCGTCAGTTCCCGGAGTGAAGTCGGCGAAATCCTGCGCCCAGTTAATGGTATTTCCAGAGGAAAAATTCTCGATGAAGGTCACGGTCACGCCCGTGTCGGCACCTGATTCAAAATCGATGAGATTCCCCGAGCTTCCGTCGCCAAGGTAGGAGCGACCGAGTCCGAAATTTGTGGCATTTGCCGGAGTCGATTCGGGCTCGGTATCGACGCAGTCATTGTAGGCGATCCATCCGTCGGCGACAGCGAGTTGCGCGAACAGGGGGAGGCTAAGGATCGCGAAGATACGGAGAGTTTTCATGAGAAAGAGTAGGCTGACTTTCGCGAGATAGCCACTCAGGAGTGAGAATTCTCACTGAGGTCGTGAGGGACCATCATTTTCATGTTTTGGTGAACCTCGCGGACAAGAAAATTTGGTTGAAGGACCTTGAGGCCAAGGTTGGGGTAATCTCTAACCTGCGAACCCGGGGCCACGCGCAAGCCGTCGTGGGGAGATCTCTTGCGAAGCGATCTTGCTATTCGGGATCGCGCTTTTAAGAACTGTTGTCAGATGACCTTCTCTGATCTTGGCCTCTCTCCCGCTCTCATCGAGGCCTGCGGATTTTCTGAGCCAACTTCGATCCAGAGGGAGGCGATTCCTCCGGTCTTGGAGGGGCGGGATGTTTTGGGGATTGCCAGGACGGGTTCCGGTAAGACGGCGGGTTATGTTTTGCCGATTCTGCAGCGGCTGCAGGCCGCGGCGATTTCCGAGCACCGTGAGCCTGTCGTTCTCGTCTTGGTGCCGACCCGGGAGCTTGCCGATCAGGTCAGTCATGTCGTGAAGAAATATCTCGTGGTTCTGGGGGCGGGCCTTCGATGTTGCGCGGTCTTTGGCGGGGTCTCGATCAACCCACAAATGCAGGCTCTGGGAAAGGTTGATTTGCTGGTAGCAACGCCCGGACGGTTGCTGGATCTGGTGAGGAAAAATGCGGTGTGTCTTTCGTCGGTCGCGACTCTTGTGCTGGATGAAGCGGATAAGATGCTGAACCTGGGATTCAAAGAGGAGATCGATCAAATTCTCGCTTTGCTGCCACCACGGGAGAGGCGTCAGACCTTGCTTTTTTCTGCGACCGCCAGTCCTGAATTGACGAGTCAATTGCGTGATCCGGTGGTGGTTGAGATTGTCGAGGAGGAGAAGAAGGGTGAGCTCATTCGACAAATCGCTTATGCCGTAACGGAAGAGCGCAAAGGCCCGCTCCTGCGCTACCTCATCAAGCATGGCAATTTGCAACAGGTCCTCGTTTTTGTCTCATCGACCTTGGCGGCGGATCGCGTTCTTAACAAACTTTCGAAGAATGGCATCTCTGCCGCGGTGGTTCATTCGAAGGTGAGCCAAGGCGCGCGCAGAGAATCTTTGGCGAGCTTCAAGAGTGGGGAAACCAGGGTGTTGGTGGCGACTGATCTCCTCTCGCGGGGTATCGATATTCAGGAGTTGCCCTGTGTCATTAACTACGAACTTCCGCGCTCGCCGAAAGACTACATCCATCGGATTGGGCGCACCGGGCGGGCCGATTCTCCCGGAGATGCGATCTCCTTGATCACGCCCGACGAGCGACATCATTTCAAGATCATCCAGAAGAAGATGGGGGAACGTGTTGAATTGATCGAGAGTGCCGAAGTCAATTTGCAGGACTATTAAGGTCGCTCCAATGCCCTCAGTAGCGATGCCTATGCGACCTTCATATTGGCCGGAACGCGGACAACCGGAACGGACCGAACCTTTCACTTGGATTGTGGAGGGGGTGATTGCGGCATCCTGGTGGCCGGACCCCTATGTCTTTAAAATCTTTCAGGATAAGGGCGTCAAGGCGGTGGTGAATGTCTGCGAGTTTGATAACCGAAAGGACGTTCCAAAACGGTTTACGTATCATTTTTTTGATGTGCCCGATTACGGAGTCCCAAGCGATCACCAGATTGAGCAATTCCTCGAACTGATGGATCAACATCACGCCGCCAAGGAGCCGGTCGTGGTCCATTGCGTGGCGGGGTGTGGCCGGACCGGACAGTTCATTATTGCGTGGTGCGCCAAGGCGGGCTTCATCCCAAAAGGAACTGATCCCGTGGATTGGATTCGCGCCCGCCGGAAATGCTGCCTGGAGACCGGCGCGCAGATTCAGTGTGCCAAACGACTCACGAAAAAATATCGAGGGTAGCGCTGGGATCGTTTTTTCTTGCGGTGAAGACCTTGGCGGTGCTGGCGTCGCTGGCTGCAAGATGGACCTTTTCTCAGATTCGGAGGGGGCCGCGTGAAGAGCGGCCCTGTCTCGCCCCAGAAGGTGACAGGAGGCAAGAGATCGAAAAGAAGCCGTGGAGACTTTGACAACCGGGGCTTTATACTCCACCCTGCCGTCAAGGGTTAAAAATCTCTGACTTAAAACGATGCAAAAGAAATTAGGGTTCACAAGCAAGCGGGTTTTGTCTTTTACAATGGGTCTTCTCATGGTCTGGAGTGCTTCTTCTGAGACCGTAACGCGGCAGTGGAACGAGGAGAACCTGGCGGCGATCCGCGTTGATTTTCCGGCGCCGACGGTCCACGCAAGGAATCTTTTTCATCTCTCGGTCGCGATGTGGGATGGCTGGGCTGCCTTTGATGAAAATGCCACGGGTTATCTCCACAATGAGGAGGCCTTTCCTCCGGATGGCTCGACCCTGCAGGAAGCACGCGAAGAGGCCATTAGCTATGCCGCTTATCGAGTGTTGAGGCACCGTTATTCTTTCTCGACTAATTCTGCCACGACTCTGGCGGCGCTTGATGCGCGCATGATTGATCTGGGGTACGATCAGTGGGATTCTTCAACCGTGGGCAATTCTCCGGCAGCGCTCGGGAATCGTATCGCGGCCTCAATCATCGATTACGGTGCGAATGATGGTGCGGGAGAAAGTTCCGATCCGGGATACCTCGACTCGTCCGGCTACACCGCGGTCAATGCGCCGCTGATTCTGAGTACGAATGATACGATTTCCGGGTTTCCGAGTGGCTGGAATGATCTGAACCGATGGCAGCCCCTTGCTTTTCAAGTGGCTTTTACGCAGAACGGACAAGTGGCCTCACAGGTTCAAAAGTTCGTCAGCCCTCATTGGGGAGAGGTAAAGAACTTCGGTTTTTTTTCATATGACCAGGATGATGACGGGCTTTATTTCGATCCGGGAGAACCGCCAAAGTTAGGGGGCGTGGGCGATCTCGCTTTTAAAAATAACGCGGTGGAGGTCTTGGCATATTCCGCTCTTCTTGATCCTTCTCAACCGGCTTTGATCAATTTATCGCCCTCGGCGAGGGGGAATAATACCCTAGGCAGTAACGACGGAACCGGGCATCCCGTCAACCCAACGACCGGCAGTCCCTATCCTGACAACTTCGTTTTACAGGCAGATTATGGTCGATGTGTCGCTGAGTATTGGGCCGATGGTCCGGAGTCCGAGACTCCTCCGGGGCACTGGAATGTTTTGGCAAATGAGGTGACGGATGAGATTGTCGCGGATCCTTCTTTGAATCTCCAGATTGGGGGGAGCGGTGAAATTCTCGATCTCATGGAGTGGGAAGTGAAGCTCTACCTCGCTCTGAACGCGGCGCTTCACAACACTGCGGTGGCGGTTTGGGGCGTGAAGGAACACTACGATTATGTTCGTCCCATCTCGGCGATTCGGTTTCTGGGTCGCCAAGGAGATTTACCACTCACTCCCGGTTTGGTTGAGGTCGTGACGGCATCAACAGCGCAAACCTACCACAGTCATTTGTCTGCGCACATGGGCAAGACTGCGGTGAATGCCTGGCCCGGAGAGCCCGCGAACCCGGCGACGGAAGCGGGTGGGCGCGCTTGGATCCTGGCTCAAGAATGGCTGCCCTATCAACGAGATACTTTCGTCACCCCGGCCTTTGCGGGATATGTCTCCGGTCATTCCGGATTCAGTCGGGCGGCGGCAGAGGTCATGGCTTCGATGACGGGGACGCCCTACTTCCCAGGGGGAGTTTTTTCTCGTGTCATTCCTGCGGGGGGTCTCCAGTTCGAGGCCGGACCGACCACCGCGGTGACCTTCCAGTGGGCCACCTATTTTGACGCCGCAGATGAAGCCGGCGAGTCGCGGCTTTACGGGGGAATCCACGTCTCGCCGGATGATGGGCCCGGTCGGGTCATGGGAGCCCGCCTTGGCAAAGCGGCCTTTTCCCATGCGCAGTCTTATTGGGAGGATTCGATTTTTGAAGACAGTCCGCCGCTTCTCACCGCGAATGGCGTGCTGAGTTGCCCCACCGTCCCCGGGTTTCGCTATTCTTTAGTGAGCGGGACAGATCTCGCCTCATTCCCGCGGGTTGAAGTTCCTCCAACCCTCGCCACCGGCCATGAAAATACCTACGTCATTCCGACATCGGGGCAAGATCCACGCAGATTTTTCAGGGTGGAAATCACCGCTCCCTGATTTTTAAAAAGAGACAAGAAAAGCACCATTGGGCATTTCTCTGGTGATGAAGAGCGAATTCCAGAGTTCCAAGTATCAGTCCGTTTGGAAGCATTCCATCTACTCATTTCTTTTCTTCAGCTTCCCTGCGTGTTATCTTCTCTACTTCATAGCTCTCGGGGCGGTGTCGGGATGAGGCTATCATCCTCGGGCAAGTTTGCCTGCTGCGATGGCGCTCTCACATAGCATCATATTGGTCGCATGGTATCGAGAGCCCTCTGAACGGGTGTCGGCTTGGATCAAGTTTCTCTTCGCCGGGGGCTTGCTCTGGCTTGCTTGTGAACTGTCACTTCGGAACTCCCCTTGGTTTCAAGCGATTCGAAATTCCTTGGGGATTGAATGAACTTCACCGAGTCATCGCTCTCGGCGAAGGGGCAACTTTCGGCTGTTATTCTTCCGCTGTGAGTGGGATTCTCATTTTCATGAAACCCAAGATCATCTCGTCCCTTCTCCTCGCTCTGCTTTCCCCGATGGCTTGGGCGGGTTCCCTCGTCGATTCACTTGCCGGGAAGAAGACCGTTTTTCTAGGCGATAGCATCACGCAAGCGGGAACCTATGTGAGTTTCACCTCTTACTACCTGCAACGGCTCAATCCGGGGAAGGACTTCGATCTCTACTCGCTGGGTCTCTCCAGCGAGACTGTTTCCGGGCTCAGCGAAAAGGGGCATGCCGGGGGGCGATTTCCCCGACCATGTCTCTTCGAGCGCTTGGGCCGGATATTAACGAAGGTGAAGCCGGACGTCGTCTTCGCCTGCTACGGGATTAATTGTGGAATCTACAAGCCACTTGATGTCGAGCGATTTGCAGCCTTCAAGGCGGGAGTGGCAAGGCTCATCAAGGACTGCAAGGCGGCCGGGGTGGCGGAGATCTTCATTGTCACTCCGCCCATCTACGATGCCACGACGAAAGAAGGTCAGTTTAATTATGATAGTGTCATGACGGCTTATGCCGCTTGGGAGACGACGATCAAAGAAGAGGGTGTGCAGGTGATCGATCTCCACGCGGCGATGCGCAAAGCGCGCGATGCCCGCACCGAGGTTTTCTCAAAAGACCGGGTGCATCCGGGAAAAGAAGGTCACTTGTTTATGGCGGCCTCGATCATGACGGGGCTTGGAGTCGAGGTTCCGGCGGATGATGTGGCTACGATTCAAAAGGATGCACTTTTTGTGACCATCGATCGCCTGCGGAGCCATCGGAGCGAGCAATGGATGAAGCACGTTGGTTACCATCGCGAGAAATTGGTGGAGCCCCAACCTCTGGGTGAAACCGAAGGGGACGTTGCAAAGATGCAGGGAGAGATTGATGAACTCCGGAGAAAACGCTAAACGAGAAGCTGGCTTGTCTCGGAGCGCGGATTACGTTTTAATCTCGGGCATGGGAGAGACATTGCGGTGGGGAATTTTAGGTTCGGCGAATATTGCGCGGAAGAATTGGGATGCCATCAGGAATTCCGGTAACGGGATTGTGACGGCGGTTGCAAGCCGTAAGGGTGCGACAGCACAGCGCTTCATCGAGGAGTGCCAGGCCCAGTGTCCTTTTCCGGAAATACCCCGGGCGATCGAGGGGTATGAAGCGATGGTAACGGCGGATGATGTCGATGCAATCTACGTTCCTCTGCCCACGGGGATGCGTGAAGAATGGGTTGTGAAGGCGGCTGAGGCCGGCAAGCATGTTATGTGCGAGAAGCCTTGTGCGGTCGACTTTAGCGCGCTGAGGACCATGACCTCAGCCTGCGCTGTGAGTGGTGTGCAGTTCATGGACGGGGTGATGTATATGCACAGCGACCGGATGGTAATGCTCAGAGAGGCGCTCGATGATCCCGCGAATGTTGGCGAGATCAAGAGAATCGCGTCGGCATTTTCCTTTTGTGCGCCTCCGGAATTTTTTGGTGAAAACATTCGCAGCAGCAGCGAGTTGGAGCCCGCCGGTGCGCTCGGAGATTTGGGGTGGTATACCATCCGTGTCACCCTTTTTGTGATGAAGTATGAAATGCCGGTTTCTCTGCGAGCAACAATGCTGGCGACCACGGGGCAGGGTGCCAATTCGGTGCCAACGGAACTTAGTGCCGAACTCTTTTTTGCGAATGGAACCTCCGCGACGTTTTACAATTCATTCCTGACCGAGAACCAGCAGTGGTTGCATGTGAGTGGGTCACAAGGGCATCTGAAAGTGGACGATTTTGTGCTGCCCTTCACCGGGGGGAAGTCGGAGTTCAAAGTATTGAATCCAAAGTTTACCCAGGAGGGCTGTCAATTTACGAAAGAGAAGAACGAGAGAACATTCGTAGTTGAGGAGGACGCCAACAATGGGCCGAGCGCGCAGGAGACAAAGTTGTTTCGCAATTTTGCCAAATTGGCCTTGAGTGGTTCTCCGGATCCGTTTTGGCCTGAGATCTCATTGAAGACCCAGAAGGTCCTCGATGCCTGCCTGGTCTCTGCCAGGAATGGCGGAGAGTTGATTCAGCTTTGAGCCTCGAAATTTGGGAAGCAGGCAGTCGGGGCGCCCTTGCTCTCCTGCCATTATTGGCGGCGTTTTGCAGCCCTGACTTGTTGCTCCGCGATGAAGGTATCGAGAGCTTTCGGGTCATCCTTTTTTTCAAATGCTTCGAGGGCGGGATCGTTGGTTTTTTTCATCTGCTCACGGAGGGCCTCACGCATTTTGTGAATCTCATCCTGATACCTGGGGACCGCGATGAGGTTCTTGAGGCCGGCGGGATCGTTTTTGAAATCGAAGAATTCCTCAAGAACCCGGTGTTCGAAGAGGGCCACGCGGGAGGCAATCTCGGGATCTGTTTTTCCCGCTTCCTGCATGGCGTTGAAGGTCAGTCCGCTGGTGGAGTCCATGCGCATCGGGGGAGTGCGGCCCGCCCAGAAATTAATGATGTAACCGTAGTGTTTTCCCTGAACGGCCCGCATGGGAAAGCAACGACGCGCGAAGGTTTTGTGAAACTCGGTGAAGGCATGATCCCGCCCTGCCTGACGCTGGCCGAGCAGAAGTGGCAGGAAGCTCCGTCCGTCCATTCCCGGGGCCGGGTCTAGGCCGGTGGCTTCAAGAATGGTGGGCATGTAATCGATGCCCGAGATAAGGTGTTCGTTGTCGCGTGTTCCTGGTTTTACTTTTCCAGGCCATGAGACAATCCAGGGAGTTTTAGTGCTGTTAAGATAGCAGTTGGCTTTGGCGAAAGGGACCGCGAGGCCATTATCGCTGATGAACATCACGAGGGTGTTGTCTGAAAATCCGCTTTCCTCGAGCGCCTTTAGGACCGCTCCGATGGACGCGTCGCAGCGGAAGACCGAAGTGTAATACTCGGCGATTTCCTGACGGACGGCAGGGAGGTCGGCCAGGAATTGGGGAACGGAGATTTCCTCTTCTTTAATGGTGCGGGTGACTTTGGGAAGGTTTTTACTCCAGCTCCGAAGTTCCTGGGTGCTCCCGGCAAAGGGGCGATGTGGGTCGTGGATATTTGCCATCAGGAAGAAGGGTTTCTTCTGGTCCTTGGCGAGTTTTAGGAACGATTGTGTGTGTTGATGGTAGCGCTCGGGAGAGCGGCCAATCCCTGCTCCGGAGGCCAGCTGGCCTTGTGTGATGTAGTGATCCCAGCAATAGCGGTGCTTTGGTTTGAGGTGGACTTCTTTCCCCAAGATTCCGTTGAGATATCCGGCCTCGCGCAATTTTTCCTGCAGAGTCGGGACGTCGTCGTCAATGGGATCGAATCCTTCCGCGCCATTGCGGTGGGGGTAGCGGCCCGTCATGATCGATTGCCGGGATGGCTGACAGACGGCGATGTTCACATGGGCGTGATTGAAGTGCATTCCCGCCTTGGCGAGGCGGTCGAGGTTCGGGGTGATGTTGGGAACCTGACAGCCGTAGGTCCCAATGGAATCGTAATTCAAATCATCGGCGGTGATGAGCAGGATATTGAGTGGTGGAGTATCGCGAGCTTCAAGCGAGCGGAGAAGGAGACAGGCAATTATTGAAAACAGGAGCATCCGTTGGAGTGGTGGAATTCGCATCATTTCAAGCTCGTGATCGTGTGATCTAGCAGAACGTTTCCTTGTAGAGGATCTCGACCTTGTTGCGGGCCCAGGGCGTCTTGCGGAGGAAGTTGAGGCAGGACTTGAGGG
>JBLIDI010000013.1:0-25418 GCA_047634075.1 Akkermansiaceae bacterium | reverse complement strand
TCGTCACCACAGGATTTGGATTCGGAATTGTCGTGATCGGCATGACCTTGTTCCCGCTCAAGGAAAAGCTCTCCGGCACCTACGAAGAAGAATCCTTCCCTGACTTGGAGAAACAACCACAGCCGCCTCTCTGGCGACAAGGGCTCGAAGAAATTAAGCTGGCCATCCTCTATCTCTTGCTTCAGGGGATGAGCCTCTTTCTCGCCGTCCAGGGGCACGCCGCACTCGCGACTCTGGGAGCCGCACTTTCTTTGGGTTACCTCGTGGCAGCCATGACCTTGGACCATTGCTCGCCTTTTTTTCAAAGACGAGATCGCAAGATCCACGGTGTCATTTGGATTCTGCTCCGACACGCTCCAGTGCAAGCCCTCCTGATCGGCCTTCTCTGTATCGGTCCCGTCATCATTCTCGAACGCCAGCTCCCTTCCGGCCTTAACCCCTCCGTCGCAATCGCCATCCTCGTTTTTACAGAAGTGCTCGGTATGGCCTGTGCCACCCTGCTCGGCTGCCACCTTGGCGCGATGTTGGTGAGGCGTCGCGCCGACCTCGCAAACAGCCCTCCTCCCCTTCTCTGGACGCTTTCCTATCGGACCCTCGTTCTCACGCTGACAATCTGGCTGGGCCTCTTCTTCGGATGGTGGGCCCATGGCGCTTACACGCACTCTCACTTTATGCAGTGCCAATACCGGCCGCTTTGGAAGGAGACTGAGGTCAAAATCCGCGAGACCCGCGTCCTCGTCACCCTGCCAGTGCAGATCCACAATCGCGCCAAGGGCACCATCGACCCCACGGAACTCAACCTCGAGGTCCGAGGCCAAGGGATTCTTGAGGGCGGAGTGACCCTCAAAGGTCCCCAGATCCTCGCTGGAGCTACAACCAAGCTCTTCCTCATCTTCGAAGCCGACCTCCCCAAAGAGGCCCTTCTTGACCTCCCAAAATTCCTCGAATCGGAGTATTCGGCCCATCTCAAACTGGAGCCACCGCTCTCTCAAACCGTCCTTTTAAAAATATTTCCGCACTAATTTCTTTTTCCTAACGAAATCCAATTTTAGCGTCCGAACATGTCCAGTGGAATTAGCGTGATTTGTGAGCCCGAGATCGAAGATCTTGAGGGTTATTTTGAAGAATTGGCCGAGGTCTATGAAGAATTAGCCGGGCTCTTAAAAAAGGAGGGGGTCGATATCCTTCCTTATCTTTTTTGCCCGGATAGCGATCTTTCCGATGAGGAAGCCGCTGCCGCCGGCTATACCAAGGAAGATAAGGCCGTCATGAAGATCATCTCTACAGAAGACTTCCACGATGCCGACGAGGTCTACGACGACATCAACACCGCTCTCGATCTGGTCCGAGCGATGGATGACGACATGTTTGAAAACGGTAAGAAAGCCTTGATCAACGATCTCGAAGGCCTCGCCGAGACCCTTGAGATCCCGGTCGAGGAAAAGGTGACCGTGCAACTCCTCCGCGGATAAATTCTTTCCGATCTTTCACCCCTACCAAAAAGCCGTGCCGGAATGATCCCGCACGGCTCTCTCTTTTTGAAGATCTCCGATTTAGAAACGGAATCCCACCGAGAGTTCGTAGGCCATGCTATCCTCGGTGACAAACTGGTCTCCCAAGAGGGCAAAATCCTCTCTCCAGAGGTAACGGGCACCGAGCTGGGCAGAGACACTGCCCCCGAACTTAAAGCGCAACCCCGCGAAGGCCTGTGCGACAAAGTTGGTGTCCGAATCGATTGAAAAATCAAAGCGGTCATCGAGACTGATATACTCGATTCCAGCTCCTCCGCCGGCATAGAAGGAAAACCCGGAACTTAACTTAGCCTCGAGCTCGTAGTTCAGGGTGTAGTTGGCAAAGGTGATGTCACCATTCTCCAAAAAGACCCCCCCTCCCGCTGCCGGGAATTCGAGCACCGCATTATCAGCGTGTCCCAGAATTTCCAAAAATACGGTATGAGCAATGGCATCATCCTCGTAGAAGGTCCCCCGCAATTGAAGGAAGGCATATCCTTCATCCGGATCTTCCAGGTAACCGCCCCCAAGTAAAATCCCGCCGTTCATTCCAGCGAATTGTGCGTGTGACGCAGAGGCGAGGCCCAAGAATCCGAGGGCGGTAATGAGTTTGGTCTTCATAATCTGTTTTTCAGTGGGTTTCCTCTTTTTTCTTATAGGAAGATGGTCTGACCGATGCCGGGCGGGACGATCCTCGGGACCGGCTAAAACCCCAGCGCCCCCCCCAAAATCCCGCGCCCACCCCGACACCCACCACGGGCACCACGGAGACTTGCTTTCCAGTTCCCGGCTTCATGTCTGGAGGAGGCAGTTGCTTGTAGCGATCCCGGTAGGCTTTCTTCGCATCCTTGACGGTCACTACCGTGAATCCCCGCAGGCGACGGCGATCAGGGATGACCGCACCCGTCTCGGCATAAATCTTGGTACTCTTAACACCTTTCTCAAAGCCCGCCAGAGCCCCCCCGGCGGCCACAAAATAGCGATTCCGATCGCTGTACGCCACTTCCAGCTCACTCCCGCTTGCGATCATGACATCACTGCCGATAACCGTCTTACTCACGCTTCGACCGGCTGGTAACTCCCACTCCGCTCCCACCGTCCGCGAGCTAGAACAGCTTGCCAAAAGCAGCGCTGAAGCTGTCGACAAAAGAGAAACGGAAACACGCACGGAAATTGAAACGAAATGAAAAGATACTTTATTCATAAGGATTCGGAGGAAATCTTAAAAAGTCTCCCACAAATCCTGTTAGAGACAAGCGAGAATCGCCTCAGGATCCGTGTAGTCCGCAAAGACGATCCCAGTCTCAATCCCCGGCCCAATGCCAATCAGCCGCCAACCAAGATTGGTGGTCGCCTCGAGATCCCACGAGGCATCACCAAAGTAAGTCACTTCGGTGAATCGAGCCTGGTGTTTTTGGGCCGCCCGATCAAGAGCGTGTAGCATGATGTGCTCGCGAACGACCGCATCGGAGGAACTTGCGAGCGGGAGATCTTCGATCGCAAAGCCCGCCGTCGTCAGTTTATGGCGGGCCGAGGCCTCATGTGCGCCCGTTGCGAAAGCCACGGCATAGTCCGGAGAATCCACCAACAACTTCACAAATGCCACGGCACCGGCAACCTCCAGAAAAGACGATGCCGGTTGCGCGCGCAGGCAAGTCACGAGGTGTTCGTGAAAAACCTTGGTCAGGCTTCCACTCATGGGGCGGTCGCAGTAGCGCTGGGAGATTTCCTGCGCCACTCCGCTGTCCGTGACGAACTGATACTTAGACCAATCGGTCTCAAAATCTGTCACGCCCAGAACTTCGCGGACGGTCTCGATAAAGCACTCGGAATCGACGCCATTCGTCTGCGTCAGCGTGCCATCGATGTCGAAGATGATCACCTTCATCAGTCGTGTTCGGAACCCGTCATGTCCTCGGCGCTGCTGCCGGTGAGACGTTTACCTTTGTAGATCATGGAAAATTTCCCGCCCGTCTCCTCCGCGATGACCATGAGCTGCCCAGCCGGAGTTCCCGGTAGTTCAAAGGCAATGGTGTCGATCGGAACGCCCTCGGGATTTAGCTCGTCCATTTTCTCCAAAACATAGTCGGAATCAGTGGGCTCACCATCGGAGAGCAGGTAGACGATATTAGGGCGCGGACTCATCGAGAACGCCATCTTCAGAGGGGGATACCAGTTGGTCCCCCCCTTCGCGGGCATCTTTTGAATGGCGTCAACAACCACGGCCTTGAGCCGATCGTTGGCGGGATACCAATTGACCTCGGGAACCTTGCCGTTCCCTCGAAAACCCTTCTGATAGTGATCAGGACCTTCGGTATCGATCGTCCACCCTGTGGTCGAAAAGAAAATGACGGAGACATTCATCTTCGAAGGGAGGGCATTGACCGAACGGACCAACTCCTTCTTGAGAGCCTGAATACGGGTTCCTCCTCCCCCTTCGGCATCCGACTCCATGGAGCCCGAGAAATCCACGAGGAAGACGACATTCCGCCCGGCCCGGCGACTTCCGAAGAAAGTGGATCCACCACCACCGTCGCCATCACCTTCGCCAGTGCCGAAACCAGGCCCAAAATCCTCTTCCATTCCAAACATGCTGTCCGGGTCCGCAGTCACGGGGATCGCGACCGCAATTGGAGATTCCGATTGCGCGGCGATCACCTTCGCCATTGAGGAACTGGCACCCGGAGGTTTGGGCTGGGCGTTATTGGTCAGCTCCTTCATCTTGACCGGAGGTTCTTCCTCGGGAGTGGCCGCCTGGTAAGTGACGATCTGGGGGATGTCCTTATTCATAGGGATCAAGGCGATCAGAGCAAGGATGGCAACCACCACTCCAAAACCGAGAAGTGCAGTCACCGCAGATTGGAGTGTCTCACGGCGGCGCTGGCGCGCGACAGTCATGCGGACTGCCTGGGAATTGGCTGCCAGCTGGGCGTTGTCAGTCTCTGTTACGTAAATATCGCTCATGGTCTTTTCCTAAAGTTAATAAAGGGAGAACGGACTGGCGAGGAGATTTCATAGTCCAAATCGGCAGGTTTTCCCAAAAAAGCCCCGTCGGAAACTCCGGCAGGGCTTGCGAAAAGCTGCGCAATTCCGCTTACTTCATCTTGACGTGCACCGAAGTGCGGGCCTCGTCTCCCTCCATCCGGGTATGAGTGACGATTTCCTCGAGTTGCTCAAATCCCTTCAAGAACTTCTTCACCAAAGGGAGATTCTCGTTAAAGTCGTCAAGTTGATATTCATTAGTGAAAACCTCATCGGCACTCTCCTTCAATAAGTTAACCCAATCTTCAGCCAGTCCACGAGCGGCAGCAAGGTTGATCCGGGTGTAGCTTCCCTTCCGAACGGGAACGTCGCCGGATCCCACCTTGGCACTCAGCTCAGCGATGAATTTCTGCGAGGTCGAGAAGTAGAAATGCGTGTCGGTCATTCCAACCACCGGCCGGGCATCCTTGGTCGAGAACTGGATCGCGGTGCTGTAGTAAGTCACGCCATCTTTGGTGTTATCGTCGATTTCCTGCATCGGGATTTCCCGTCCTTCCATCTCCTTGACGGTCTTCAGGATGTTAACAATCGACTTCTCGATCTTCGTCCAAGCACTCGTCATTTTGGCGCGGTCGGTCATCGGGGTGACGTATGCAATCCGGGGAATTAGGCCCTTCTCAATGATGGCACCGGGAACCTCGGGAACCTTGGGCATGGTGCCCTTGGTATCGATGATAATTGCGCCTTCGTTGCCCGTTCCTTGAGCCCAGTCGGTGCTCAGAGCACCCCAGATATCTTTGAGATCTCCCGCTCCCATTTCGTCAAACATCTTGAATCCCTCGCGGAATTGGCGGAAGTTGTCGTCATCAATGTCCATCTCGGAAACGCGGGAGGCCATTAGGTAAGTCGCTTCCCCAAGGGAATCCATCATCTCATGCATCTTTGAAGTAAAGTCAGGATTCGAGCGGCTATTACTGAAGAAAACGATATCCTCCATGTCACCCAGTCCTGCAAAGGTGTGCGCGGTCTCACTATCGAGTGTTGGGAGATTCCCGGCGGTGTGGGTCTCAAGCTTGAAACCTTCTTCAATGAATCCGACCATCCCAGTGCGGCCATATTCAAACATGTCGAAGATTTTGCCCTCGACCTTCGCAACGTGCCCCAGAAGGGCCTGAATGTCACGGGTATCGCCAAAGACCTCGGCTTCGGCAAGACCAGCTTTCAGTCCTTTCATCATCGAACCCAGAACTTCGTTCGAGCCCGCGATGGACTTCAGGGCTTCGCCTTCCCCAAAGAGGAGGATGCGCACATCCTTCTCTCGGTAATTTTCGAGGAAATCCATGCCCTTGTTCGCCAAGAGGGAATCCTCGGGCTCGGTTGGGATCTTCAGCCCGTCAAGGGATCCCCCAAGATACACCATGATGTATTCGTCCTTCACCCCGATCGCGATGTTGAAATTCTTCTTCTCCAACGCGGTCATCATACGGTCGACATTGGCTCGGGTGCCAAAGACCTCGGTCATTTGCTGACGAGTGTCCTCATCGGCCATCGCTGCGAGCTTTTTGCCCACGATGGTCATCCCGCTAAATGCGACACCATCTCTTTCCATCTCGATCTCAACGAAGGGAGCATCCTCACCCTGATCGAAGAGCGAAAGAACACCACCAATCATGGTCTCGGAAATTTGGACCCTCATGTCCTCATCGCTGACTTTGAAGCCAATCGTCACCGGAGGCATTTCAGCCTTTTCAAAAACCGCGAGCCCAGCCTCCGGGTCGCCCAGAACTGAAGAGAACATCCCCATCGCAAGGCCCTGCATTTGGGAAGGATCGGCTTCCTGATCAATCGCCATTTCCGCGATCTTCACGAGCATCTTCATCTGGTGGAATGAGGAGGAGTTGTTGAGAGTCTGGAGATGGATGGCCTGCTTCCCGGCAGAAGCACCGAAGGCCGCGAAGATCTCCTCGCCCACGATCGCTTTGAGCATGGCAACTTCCTCTCCTTCTTCTATTTCCTCAAGGTTGGCACCTTGATCAGCCATCGTTTCGACAATGAGCTTACCAAGTTCAGTCTTCAGAAGACGTTGATACATGTCATATCCGCCCATGACGGAGAGATATCCCTCGGTGGACTTAGGAACGTGAGCCGCAAAGCCCAGTTTTTGAGCGAGCCCCGCAGGCACCACCACCGCTCCGGCTTCGGCAGGAGCTTCTTTCGCCTCAGCTTGAATCAGCTGGGCAGCTGGATCACCCCAGGACGGCAGGATCAGCGAACCTCCCGCAAGAATCGGGAGTAGGATTGTTTTTATTTTCATAGTCAAGGGGGGTTATAAGCGATGAGTTCAATCCCGTTGATTATAAAAACCGGCGCATTTTCCACCAATTGTTTATTTTTGATTATAATCACCTCACTTTGGGATCTAGATATTCCGTTATTTGACCGTATCACGATGCCACCGCCAACGAATCGGCCCCTTTCCGAGGTGATTTCCGGGAGAGCTGGCACGCTTCAGATACCGAGGCTCCTCCGCAACGATTCCCCCTCTGGCCCCACAGGTTTTTCATTCATAAATGTTGCAATTTTCAGGATTTAGTGAAAGTTCCGTTGTGCCGATGACTACAAATCGCGAAACCGTAAGCCCAGAACTCTTCCCTTTCGATCTCATCCGTCCTCACATCGAAAAGGTCGAGAGCCAAATCGCCCAACAAGTTCGGGATTTTGATCCGGGAGTTGAACCATACATGGAGTATATCTGCGAGACTTCAGGCAAAAGAATCCGCCCCGCCCTCGTAGCCCTCACCGGTGGTGCGACCGGTGGCGTGACCGACGAACACATCAACCTCGGGGTCATCTTGGAGCTGATTCACATGGCCACCCTCGTTCACGATGATATCATTGATGGCGCTTCATCTCGCCGCAAGGTCCCCACCGCCAATGCCAAGTGGGGCAATGGCATGGCCGTCCTCCTCGGAGACGCCCTCTTTTCCCACGCGCTCAAGCTCTCCACCGACTTTAACAATCTCGACATCAGCCGGGCAATCAGTCTGGCCTCCCGCGAGGTTTGCCAAGGTGAAATCCTCCAAACCCAGCGCCGCTTCGATCTTAACCTCACCAAAAAGGACTACTTCAAGATGATCGAAATGAAGACCGGGGCCCTTTTCGCGGCCGCCTGCCAGCTTTCAGCCATCATTTCAGGGGCCTCCAAGACCATCAGCGACGCCATGTTCGACTACGGCATGAAGCTCGGCACAGCCTACCAAATCTACGATGACGTCGTCGACCTCGTCGGATCGGAAGACCAAATTGGTAAAACCCTCGGAACCGACCTTGAGAAGGGAAAGCTTACCCTTCCTATCCTCAATCTTCTCGAACGCGCCACGCCAAAACAGAAGGAACTCCTTTCGAAGCGGATCATTGAGCAACAGCCCCTCGATATGAGCGTCCTTGTGGGCATCGCCGAATACGAAGGCTCGATGGCCGATGCCATCGACACCGCCACGCAGATCGTCGCCGAAGCCCGTGACAGCCTCGAGCTTCTGAACGATTCCGAATTCACCACCGCGATGCGGAGCATCACCCTCTTCGTGGATCAACTCCTCGACGGCTGCCGATAAGAGGCTTTTCTCCTCAAAAATCTGCGCTAGCGTGTCGCCCACATGGACGACATCAAAATAACAATGCAGACCAACAAGGGCGACATCAACCTCACCCTTTTTCCCGACGACGCACCCGTCACTGTTTGCTCATTCCTCCACCTTGCCTCCCGCGGGTTCTACAACGGCCTGAGCTTCCACCGCGTCATCCCCAATTTCATGGTCCAAGGCGGCTGCCCCCTCGGCTCCGGCACCGGAAACCCCGGCTACAAGTTCGAGTGCGAGTGCAAGGCACACCGCCGCCACGACAAGCCCGGCATGCTCTCCATGGCCAACGCCGGCCCCAACACGAACGGCTCCCAGTTCTTCATCACTCATTGCCCCACCCCGCACCTCGACGGCAAGCACACCGTCTTCGGTGAAACGACCGAAGGACAGGACGTCATCAACGCCATCAAAGGCGGCGACCTTATCAAGGAAATCGTCATCCACGGCTCCACCGAGGAACTCTTCAAAGCCCACGCAGACCGCATCACCGACTGGAAGAAGTAGGTAAAACCAACCCATTTTCCAAAGCCCGCCCGGTCCCCCACCCGGCGGGCTTTTTTATGACCCAAGGGCATCCTCTTCAAAAAAACTGGCACCGCTCGGCCACTCCGAGCATCTCTTAGGTAGATGAAGAAACTCACCGATACCGACCTCGTCACCGCCGCGCAAGCAGGAGACAAAGCGGGTTTTGTCGACCTTGTCGCTCGGTATCAAGGAATGGTGACCGGGATCACCTTGTCCATCCTCAGAGATTTCCAAGCCAGCGAAGACGCCGCGCAAGAAGCCTTCATCACGGCCTGGAAGAAGATTTCCGAAATCCAAGATCGCGAAAAGCTCCGCCCTTGGCTCGCCCAAATCGCACGGAATTCCGCCTTAATGGCCCTCAGAAAAAAGCGCGCGCTTCCTCCTCTCGAAACCTTCCCCGGAGCCTCGGAAATCCCCCGCCCTGACGAACTGATCGTAAAAAAGGAAGAAGCAGAAATCGTTCTGAGCGCGCTCGATGCCCTCCCCGAGAAACTCCGCCTCCCACTCATCCTTTTCTACCGCGAAGATCAGTCCGTCCGAAAAGTCTCCGAGGCCCTCAGCCTAACTCCGGACATCGTCAAAAAACGCCTTTCCGAAGGACGCACCCTCCTCCGCCGCCGCGTCACCCGCCTCCTCGACCCCGTCATGCGAGCCACTGGCCCCGGCGTCCTCTTCACCACCGCCGTCGCAAGCACCATCGGAGCCATGATGTCCCCCTCCGCCATCGCCGCCACCGCAGTCTCAACCATCCCAAAAACCGCCACCCTCACCGCCGTGACCACCTCAAAATTCTCCCTCGCCGCCACTGTCCTAACTCTCGGTCTCTGCCTCCCTGTCGGATACGGTCTCCACCGAACTCTGGAATCCCATTCCCCCACCCAAACTTCGCTCCAAGCACCTGCCCAAGCCTCTCCTTCCCTTCGACGGAATCGCACAACCTCGGAAACCTCCCCCCTCGTCGCCCAATGGAACGCTCTCAAGGCCCGCCACCTCACCAACGGCCCCAAAGGCTTCCCCAACCTCTTCCAAGAAATCAACGCTCTCGAAGATCCCCTCCAACGCGAAGCATTCATCCTCCTCGGGCTAGCCGATTGGGCCAAGCTTGCTCCCAAATCCGCGCTCACTTACTTTACCAATAGCGATCTTTACGCCAAACAAAGCTCATATTTCAAAAGTCGCATCATTTCAGAATGGCTCCGCCACGACACCCCAGCAGCCCTCACCGCAGTGGAACAGCATAATCTGTGGTCCCGAGGCTGCTCACGTTCGACCTTGGAGTTTCTCAGCAAAGGAGATCCCAACCATTTGACCAGAGCGATCAGCTTGCTCCCCACAAATTACAACACTGACAATGCGAGATCCTCCGCCCTTGGCGAAGCCGCCCGCCGTGACCTCACCGCCACAATACGCGCAATCGATATCCACCTATCTTCCAGCCACCGCCCAAACGCGCTCTCCGCAATCGCTCGTTTCCTATCAGAAACAGATCCCACCAAAGCTGGCACGTGGATCTCAGAACTCGCACTCGAAGACCAGACTCCGGACCTGACCATGTCCCACCTCATCGGTCTCGCAAAATACGATCCCAACATCGCATTCCAAGAACTCGACAAATTAAAAGGCTCTCTGTCTTGGCATGCGGAAGGTGCAATTTTGAAAGCCCTCTCCCAAACCCACTTCACCAAAGCTCTCTCCTGGGCCAACAAAAACCCTGCCCCCGATCTCCCAGATCGGAACAACGACCCTTTTAAACAAAGCGCCCACGACAGCCTCAAACACCAATTCACTTCCCACCTAGAGGAACAAGGCCCCGCCTTCCTCGAAGAACTCAAGAGAGACCAGCTCCTCGACAAGCTCAGCGAATCCAACCTCTCCTCAAACGATTTCGCCACAAACCACCCCAAAATCTTCGCCGAGACTTGGAGTTGGCTCAAAGCACAAGAATCATCCCAAGGAGTCTCAGCCCTCACAAACAACCTTCTCACCTCCGCCCTTCAACTCGATCCCCAACACGCCTTCCAGCTCCTCAAAGAACTCGAATCCCAACCTTCCTACCAAAACCTCTCCTCAAATTTAGCGCAGAACTTTCTCTCCCTCTTTCCATCAAACGCGCCGGAAATCCTCCAGCCAGCCCTCGTCAACACCCCCAAATCATCATCAAAAACATCGTCTCTAATCCAGATCTCGACCTCTCTAACTTCGAAAACTTCACCTTTTGGCACGAGCAACTTCAACAACTCCCCTTAGAAGTAAAACCCAGCCTCGCCAGCAAACTCGCCGCCGCCATGACCCAACGCAGTCCCAGCAAAGCAGCAGAATGGATCGCGGCTCTTCCTGACCGGGAAAGCCAACAAACCGCCCTTCAATCAAGCTACCACGAATGGGTCCAAAGCTACCCCGAAGACGCGGAACACTCCCTCGAAACACTCAGTGGCCATCCAAACTTCGACACCGCCGCTGCCGGACTTCTTAGCGGCCTCGCAAGATTCGATCCCGACCTCGCCTATTCCAGACTCCAAGAACTCGGCCCCACTTGGCGCAACTACGAAACCACCGCCGATCAAATCCTCCTCCCCCTCGCGAAACACGAACCTGATCTCGCCTCAAAATGGCTCACCGCACTCACTCTCACCGACGAACACCGCGAAAATCTCACCCGCAAAATCGAGAAAATCGAGGAGCAAAGCAAACTACCCACCGACCCCTTTTCCGAATGAAGCCCCACAAGCAACCGCTTCGCTACAGCCTGATCGCCGTAGGATTACTCCTCCTCGCCACCGGCTTCACCATCAGCAAAATTCGCACTCCACCAAATAGGACCGAAAATATCTCACGCACCTCAGAGATCCATCAAAGCAGCCGAAGCCCACACCCCACCTCAAGCGAACTCCATCGCACTCTCACCTCAATCGATACCCAGTTAGGCCCCGAAAGACTCCTCCGCCTCATCGCCACCATCGCAGGCAGCAACCTCGATACCCTTCCAGATCTCGCCAACCACTTCACCAACGATGGAGCGGCCCTCAAACTCATCACCCTCCACTGGTTCAATCTCGATCCCAACCACTGCCTCAACTTCCTGATCGAAAGTCGCATGGAACAAGAAGGGGATTTTTCCTTTGCCCTCCTCTATCACTTGTCAGAGCGTTGGATCGCCGAAGATCTCTCAGCTTTCGTCTCCGCCATCGAAAAACTCCCCCTTCAAGCTCGGCAATGGTGGGGCTTCATCGACCGCTATTGCGACATCGTAGAAATCGACTACCGCCTCGGCTTTCGACTCATGCGAGGCGCCGAACTAACCGGCCCCTCGGCAAACTCCAGTCAAGTCGATCAACTCGCCGGGAAGCAGCCAAAAAAACTCGCCGACGATCTCCCCCAGCTTACCTCCGGCTTCGCCCTCACCCATGCCCTCCAGCAAGTCGCGCACGAATGGGCCAAATCCGAACCCGAAGAAGCCCTCGCCTACGCCGCAACCATCCCCGGACAACGCGGTCTCCTGATGAGTTCGCAAGCTCTCACCTCATGGACAACCCTCCACCCCGAAGCCGCCGCCACCTGGCTCACCGACCACCCCAACGCCCGTATCCAAGACGAACTCAGACCTTCCCTCCTCAGAGCCTGGAGCAAAAAAGATCCCGAAGCCGCTCACCAATACTGCCTCACAAACCTCACCGGATTCCGGCAACGACAGGCCCTCAGGCTAATAGAGCCGGATGAAATTCCAAAATAATCCTCCCGTCAGAAAGCTTCCTAAAACCAGGACCGTATCGAAACACCTACGGTGAATTTCTGCAAACTGACATCTCATTTCCTCCCGGCCCTCGCTTGCGGACTCGGCTTGACCTCTGTGGTGGCCGCGCAAGTCCACCCCGTCATCATCGAAAATTGCACCAAGTGCCACGGCGGCGTAAAGCAAAAAGGCGGCCTCGACCTCCGCACCCTCGACTCCGCCATCGAAGGCGGCGAGACCGACACCTCCCTCATCCCCGGAGATCCTGAAAAAAGCGCTCTCTATCAAGTCGTTCAGGTCGATTCAGATCCCCACATGCCGCCGAAGAAGCAGCTCACTCCTCCTGAAATCGAATCCCTCAAACTCTGGATCACCGACCTCAAAATCATCCCCCCGGTCGAACTCGTCCTTCCCGACCCATCCAAGAACGCCAGCGAGGTCATCGATCAGCTCATTTCCCAAAAATGGCAGGAAAAGGGAATCACTCCCGCCCTCCCCTCAAACGACGCCACTTTCGTCCGCCGCATCCACCTCGACCTCCTCGGCCGCACCCCTAAACCCAACGAAGCCCAGGCTTTCCTCGCCAATCAAAACCCCGAAAAGCGAAGCTCCCTCATCGACCACCTCACCCAAACCAAACAACACGCCGAGCACCTCACCCAGACCTTCAACGTCGTCTTCCTCGACCGGGCCGAAATCCGAAAGCGCAATCGCAGCGAACGCGCGCCCTGGCTCGACTACCTCCGCTGGTCCTTCCAAACCAACCGCCCCTGGGACCAAGTCGGTCGCGACCTCCTCATCGCCCGCCCCACCCAAAAGGTCGAAAACGGGGCCTCTTGGTTCCTCTACGACCAACGCGATGACCACAATGAAATGGCCACCCGCGTCTCCCGCACCCTCCTCGGCAAACAAGTGCAATGCGCCCAGTGTCATGACCATCCCGTCGCCCCCGAAATTGAACAACGCCACTACTGGGGACTCGTCGCCTTCTTCAACCGCAGCCTCAACGTCAAAACTCCCGAGGGCCCCCGCGTCGCCGAACGCGCTCACGGCGGCTACGACCAATTCGCCAACCTCGAAGGCAAAACCGAGCAATCAAAGCTCATCCTCTACACCAACCAAACCATCACCGAGCCCGATGGCAAACGCACCAAGGACTCGCCCGAGTTCTACGCCACCGCCCCGCCCGAGCAGTGGTTCAAGAAACTCAAAAAGGACGAGAAGCTCGAAAAAAACCTCCCCGCTCTTCCCATTCCAAAATTCTCCCGCCGCGAGGAATTCGCCAAGGCCACCACCACCGATAATCCCGACTTCGCCCGCGCCCTCGTCAACCGCGTCTGGGCCCTCCTCTTCGGACGCGGACTCGTCCATCCCGTCGACCTCATGGACTCGTCCCACCCCGCCAGCCATCCGGAACTCCTCGCCTGGCTCGCCCGCGACTTCGCCGCAAACGGCCACAACCTCCGACGACTCATCCGCGTTCTCACAAAGTCCCAAGCCTACCAACTCGATTCCCGCCCCGCCCTTTCCGCCTCCAATCCAGCCCAAGATTACTTCTTCGCCCGCGCCCTCGACAAACCACTCTCGGCCGAAGCTCTCGCCCGCTCTGTCCGCATCACCCTCGGATACGACGCCCCAAACGACCTCGAGTTTCGCAACCGCTTCGCGGAAATGTTCCCCGACCTCTTCGCCGAAACCTTCTCCCCCTCGGTCCAACAAACAATGACCCTCACCAACGGGAAATTCTTCAACCAACTCATTGCCGATTCACCCCTCCTCGACACCCTCAAGGAGATCGAGGACCCACAAATCCTCGTCTTCAAAATCTTCGAAAGCATCCTCTCCCGCGAGCCTGACGAAGAAGAAAAACAACGCTCCCTTTCCTTCGTAAAAGCGCAAGACTCCTCCTCCATCGCACAATTTTGCTGGGCCCTCATCACCAGCGCCGAATTCCGCCTCAACCACTAATGGCCAAATCATCTCCAGCACCAGATTGCGGTTCGCCGGATCACAACCTCCACCGCCGCAAATTCCTGCAAGGCCTCTCCGCCGGAGCAATCTCCTCCATGAGCTGGGCCGGACTCTTCGGCGCACCCGCCTTCGCCGAGATCGCCAAGAAGAAACAAAAGCACTGCATCCTCCTCTGGCTCTGCGGCGGCCCCAGCCAGTTCGAAACCTGGGACCCAAAACCGGGCACCATCACCGGCGGCCCCTTCAAAAGTATCCCCACAAACGTCCCCGGCACCCACTTCTCCGAACTCCTCCCCAAGTGCGCCTCCATCGCCGACAAGCTCGCCATCGTCCGCTCGATGAAGACAACCGCCAAAGAGCACACCGAAGGGATCAACCTCCTGCAACGCGGCCACGCCCCGCGCCCTCCTTTCACCCGCCCCACCATGGGCTCCGTCCTCGCCCAACAACTGGGCCAGCTCGAATCCAAAATCCCCAACTTTATCCTCCTCGATCCCTGTCCCGAAGGAAACGAATTCAAAGGCTTCAAAGCCGGCAACTGGGCCGGCTGGCTCGGTGCCGAATACTCCCCCGTCCGCGTCGGTGGCGAATTCCAAATCCCCGACGCCCACAAGCTCGACGCCATCACCGAGGACGACCACGAAGCGCGCGAAGCCCTCCGCAAGTTCTTTAGCAAAAAGTACGAAAATGACCGTAAATCAGCCGCCGCCTCGTCTTGGAACGCCACCTTCGAGCGCGTCAACGGCCTCATGAGCTG
Organism: Akkermansiaceae bacterium; assembly: GCA_047634075.1. GTDB lineage: Bacteria > Verrucomicrobiota > Verrucomicrobiia > Verrucomicrobiales > Akkermansiaceae > SW10. Next base: position 10,301 of record JBLIDI010000013.1, on the reverse strand, counting down.
CTCCCACCTCTTCGATCTGAATCGTATCCCGCAAGCCGATCGCGACCGCTACGGCCCCGGTGCTTTTGGCCAGCACGCCCTCCTCGCCCGCACCCTCGTCGAAGAAGGGGCCCCCTTCGTCATGGTCGCCAATGGCATGCCGTGGGATAGCCACGTCTTCAACCACGAGATCTACCAAATGGTCGTTCCCGACCTCGACAACATCATCTTCCAACTCACCAAAGACCTCGAAGACCGCGGCATGCTCGAGGACACCCTCGTCATCGCGATGGGCGAATTCGGCCGCTCCCCCTGGATCAACCAAGCACGCGGCCGCGACCATTACCCCAACGCCTGGTCCCTCGCGATGGCCGGCGGCGGCGTGCAAGGCGGAGCCGTCGTCGGAGCAACCGACAAATACGGAGCCGAAGTCACCGAAGACCCCTTCAACGAGGAAAATCTCTTCGCCACCATCTTCTCTGCCCTCGGCATCGACCCCCACGCCGAATTCAACATCCCCGGATTCCCGACCTTCCACCACGTCGAAAACAAAGCTGCCGCCATCAAACAAATCCTCTCATGACCCCTCCGACCCTCAAAAAAGGCAAGGAGATCAAACTCCCCTCGCACGTCCTGGACCTCACCCTCGGCCCCGACGACCAACTTTACGCCTCCTGCCTCGACGGCGGCATTTACAAAGTCTCCACCGTCAAAAAACTCCTCTCCAAACCCTACGAGGAGATCGCCCGACACCACAACTACGCCTCCGGCATCAACTGGTCCGCCTCCCAAAAAACCCTCATCTCCTCAAGCTACGACGGCGACCTCAAGTGGATCAACCCAAGCGAAAAAGGCGAGAAAAAGGAAACCAAGACCGTCAAAGCCCACAACTTCTGGTCCTGGCAAAGCCGCATCTCACCCGACGGCACCAAAGTCGCCACCACCACCGGCCAATACCTCTGCGGCGGCTACAAATACGAACCCGCCCCCGAAACCGAGCCCTCGGTCAAAGTCTTCGACACTCCTACCGGCAAACTTCTTCACGCCTTCCCCCACACCCCACCGGTCCAATCCGTCGCCTTTTCCAACAACGGCAAACTCCTCGCCGCCGGAAACCTCATGGGCGAAGTCATCCTCTGGGACCTCGAACAAGGCGGCAAAGAAATCGCCCGCCTCCAAACCCCCGATTTCACCGGCTGGGGCATCATCAAGGGCCACTACTACACCGGCGGCGTCTTCGCCCTCAACTTCGCGCCCGACGACACATCCCTCTACCTCGCCGGGATGGGCAGCACCACCGACCCCGCCGCCGGCAACGGGAAACAACTCTGGCAAAAATTCACGTGGCACGACGGACCAAAAAAGTCCGGAGCCGCCGTCAACGGCGAAATCGGCGAAGGCCTCATGGAAACCCTCGCCTTCCATCCCAGCGGAAAATTCTTCCTCATGGCCGGCCGCATTTTCAAAGGCGACTGGAACGCCGCCCTCTTCGACCACCAATCCGGCTCAAGAATCCACCACCAAAACGTCGGCTTCCGAATCTCCGCCTCCACCTTCACCCCCGACGGCAAAACCCTCTACCTCGGCGGCGGTGCCAACCAAGGCGAACCCGACCCCAAAAAAGAATGGGGCCGAATTGTGATCTACGAGATCACTTAAATGTAGCCAAAAGCTCCTGCTTTTGGAAAAGCGACGACCTAGATTCACCAGGCTGACCACCGGAACCCCCATCTAAAGCCCCCTTTCCTGTTCTCTACTTTGAAAAACCTGCCCCAATTATTTCTGGGGGATTGAACCCATATCCTCTATTCCATCAGCATTTGGTCGGATCTCTTTTTCGGAATGCCTGGCATTTTTTTATTCCCGAGGAACACAAGGATTTACACGATAAAGTAATGAACAAATATCGGAATGAATGCATTGCACATCATGACCCCACCTCCATCGAGTTGAACGAGCTAATTTTCACGATGGATAAACAATCTTTCAGGCTCGACCCACTCAGGTATCACCCGAAACTCGATGAGCTGCGAGAGTGCTATTCAATGGTGGAAGCGGTTTACCTCAATTCTGTTAAACGCTTCGGAAAGTGTCTTGAACGCTTCCCTGAAGTGGCGTTTTTCGAAGATGGGTATTACCGCTTTCATCTCGATGCCGAAAAAGGAAATGAATGGGAGCCATACCGCAAACAGTCGATGGAGCAGACCTGATTTGGTTGCAACGGCGCAAAGGTTGAAAAGACTCGTAACTTCACACAATATAACTAATGCGGAGTTGAGTGCTGATTTCAGCATTAAATTCCAAGCCTCTCAAGGTCGCTGTCGTTCCAGGGTTCGAGGAGTAGCTGCCCGGTTAGAGGCTGGTGGTCATCGTAGCCTTTGACGGCATCGGGCACTCTGTTGTATCTGGGTGGTTTACCTTCATCGGTGAAAAGGATCTTTCCAGAATACTCCTGCTCATAGAGTTTCTCTCTCGTGTAGAAAAGACCCGCCATTCCTTTTTCAAAAGTCACTTTGTGCAGTTTCTGCGAAAAATACAATGGGTGAAAACACGGGTCTGTTCTCATCTGGTCGATCATCGATGTTTTGATTTCCCTGTATCTGAGCTGTCCAGCGACCTTTGAAGCCCACTTCTGAGTTTCTGGTTGCGTGGGGTTGATCCTCAAAAGAGCCAAATTTCTCGCCTGGCCAATTATCTCCTTCAATTTGTCGTCACCATACTCGGCTGCTAATCCTCTGGTGTCTTGAACTCCGAGAACCATCGCGGCTCCCTTACTTCTTCCAACCAACATCAGATCATTGAGCATTCTAAGAAACCCAAGTTCCCTCAAACCGTCGAGGAAGAACCAATGCTTCGACATCGCCTCTCCTGGCTTGGTCATGATCTCCTTAGCAATCGACGCAAAGAGGAGCTGGTTAAGCGCTTGGATTGGCTGCGCTTGCTTCGAATCATTTCCAAGAACAAGCATTTGCTGATTTTTCATCCATTCCCCAATCGTGAATTTTCGTTTTGCTCCTTCCCAGGAAGAGGCAACAGATTCGAATTTCCCCAACTTCGTAGCGAGCATTGAACAGACTTTTTGTAAAATCTCTTCATTCTCAAAATAGGTAAGAAGATCCCGCGTGTATTTCGACTTCTCAACGATTTTTTTGATCCTTTCTGGATCTCTGGACGCGAGAATCAGATCTCTTAGCGTCCAGAGACAGCCTCTCACTTGAAAAGATTTAATCATCCCCGAGAGCAGCTTCTGGGCTGCAATTGAAAAGTAAGGGTTACTTTCCTGATTAGCTGGAGCCAGCAGCGAGGCGAGATCTTCAGCTTCCCCGGGTGTGGTGATGTCCTTTGCCATGTCCCAGGCGCAGCGGCGATCATCGAAAGGGTTCAGAACCAAAATATCTTCCTTCTCAATTCCAGTTCCACGGATCTTTGAGAGAAGGTCTGTTTTTGAGTCATAGACCAGGCTTCGAACTCCAGAGCCCTCAATCTTCATCCTCGCGACCACTGATTTCATCAGCAGCAAAATATTGATCGTCTTTCCTGAACCAGCCGCTCCCAAGGCGAGGAAGTGGGTGCTCGCTTCTCTGTCGGTTAGAAATTCATTCCCCCATAGGAAGTGTTGATTGTCTTTCTTCTTCATTTTCGATTGGCTACGCCTAAATTTCGCGGGGTTCCCCAGTCGTGTGTTGAAGGTGGTGGCCTGACGTGGGAAATTCCACCCATGAGTGTCTACCGATACCGCGGGTTCAATCAGATTTCCACGCTCAGGATGCGCATTTTTGGGGGTTTTGCAAAGAACCCAAAAATAGGGCCTTCCTCAGAAAGTCACTGAATTCAGATCATCTTGGGTCTAACTCTCCAAAGGTACTCAATGTATCATTGAGCCCTACCGTTGGCTGAGAACACTCGACTCGGATAGATTACACTGTGAATGCCCTCAAAAACCCCTCTGGAATCAACGTAGAAGCGTTTTCGACCCGGCTAGAAGGCTATCACCCGTCAGCTGGGAAGACTGCAGAGGGAGGTGAAACAACAGTCTCCCAAAAACACCAGATCTCCGGACTTAAAATCCTGGAAGGATAAATCCGGCTAATCCACTGATATTGCGAAACTTTCGGCAATCACCGTGATACATTGGGTACCTTTGGAGAGTTGCACCCAACTCAGGCTTATTTTCATTGTGCGAAGTTACCAATCAACGTTTGAGTCGCGGAGCAGTCGTTGCTGTGCCACGAACTAATTTCTAGCCGTAGCAGTCACTAACTCTTGGAAAACCCCATCACCTGTGATTCAATAGACCCATCAAATGAAGGCTCTTCTTATTCTCATCATATTTATTCGGGGGCTCGGGGCTGCCGAACTCGCTGACCTGACCTGGACGATTGAAGACAGCGAAGTTACCATTACCAAATGTTATGAATACGCGGGAGGGCCGCTGATCATCCCCGAAACCATCGAGGGAGCCCCGGTCACCCGGATCGGGGAGAGTGCATTCAATGCTTGCCAGTTTCTAACCAACATCACTCTTCCGAACACAATCTATTCGATTGGAGATGAAGCATTTGCTTCATGCGTGAAACTGACAACCATTAACATTCCCGACAGTGTCTCCTTCATCGGGAACTTCGTTTTCTGCGACTGTTTCCGAATCTCTCGCTTTGACATTCCCCAAGGTGTTACCTCCATCGGAACGGGGTCTTTTAAAAACTGTAACGACCTTCTTAGCATCACAGTCGATCCCGCAAACATCGACTATCGCTCTCAAGACGGCATTCTTTTCAACAAAGATTTTACTTCTATCATCGCTTATCCTTGCGACAAGCCAGACCCCGCTTACGTCGTCCCCAACGGCGTTGTAGAGATAGCCGATCACGCGTTCTACGGAAGCAACCGGCTGACAACGATTACTCTTCCAGAAGGCCTTATTTCCATTGGCAATGCGGCATTCTTTTCCTGCCGTCGACTCTCGGGCATATCGATCCCCGCATCGGTGGAATCGATAGGAGAGGATATCTTCCGCTACTCGTATGCCCTTGAACAAATTGAGGTTTCTCTGGGGAATCCCTACTACGCCTCGCCGGATGACATCCTTTTCGATAAGTCCCTGACCACTCTGATCTCCTGCCCTGGTGCCAAAGTATGGGAAACTTACACCATCCCCGATAGCGTCATCACGATCAAAGACGGAGCATTTTACGCCAGCGACCTGTCCAGCATCACGATCCCGGCCAGTGTCACGTCAATCGGGAATTACGCCTTTGAGTCAAGCAACCTCATTTCCCTCGCTATTCCGGATACGGTCACCTCGGTGGGAGCCGGTCTTTTCAAATTCTGCGGAAGCCTCGTCTCGGTATCGCTCCCTGATGGACTCAATTCAATCGGAGATTCATTCTTCGATCGATGCTCTAATCTCACCACAATTTCAATTCCGGAAAGTGTTACCACCATCGGAGACACCGTCTTTTCCAACTGCGACAGTTTGGAAAGCCTCACCTTTCCAAACAACGTTGTCTCCATCGGTGAGGCGACTTTCGAGTACTGTACCAATCTGACGAATGTTACCTTAAGCACAAGCCTCACCTCGATCAGTCTTCGCTTCTGCGCGTACTGCCCCAATCTCCCGAGTATCTCTATTCCCGAAAGCGTCACCCACATTGGCGATCAGGCATTCGCCGGGTGCAGATTGCTCGCAGACCCGGTCATTCCTGATAGCGTCACCTCAATCGGAAACTTCGCATTCTCTTCCTGCAGTAATCTGGATTCCCTCACTCTTCCTTCAAGTGTCACCTTCATTGGAGCATTCGCCTTTAGATCTTCCGGATTAGCTCACATTTCCATCCCTGGCTCCATCACCGCCATCCAGAATAGCACTTTCGAATCGTGCTCAAACCTGACGGACCTATCTCTTCCGGACAGTATTTTGACGATCGGAGAGTCCGCCTTCTTCGAGTGCACAAGTCTTGCCGCAATCACAATTCCGGAAGGGGTAACCTCCATTGGCACTTCCGCGTTCGAGGGTTGCACCGGCCTGAGCGCTCTCACCCTGCCGGATCAACTCACCTCGATTGGAGACTCATCGTTTTCCAGGTGTTCGAATCTATTGGAAATCTCTCTACCCGCGAGTCTGGTCTCCATCGGTGATAAAAGCTTTTCGTCGTGTAACAAACTGAAAAATATCCTCCTTCCCGAAGGTCTTACTTCCATCGGAATGGGAGCCTTCGTGTCGTGCCAGGCACTCACCGGCATTTCGATTCCCGATGGCGTCACCTCGATCGAAGACACCACCTTCTTTTTCTGCCGTAACCTTTCTTCAGTGACCCTCGGGTCCAATCTTGTCACGATCGGAAGGACGGCATTCGCCCACTGCGAAAAGCTCACCGAGATCAACATCCCGGAGAAAGTCACCACCATTGGTGTTTCCGCCTTTGAGTCGTGCTCCTCACTAATCAGTATTTCGATTCCCGATGGCGTCACTTCCTTGGAAGATTCGACCTTTGAGTCGTGTCAAGGTCTCCAGTCAATCTCTCTTGGAGCCGGACTCACTTCCATTGGCGAATATTGTTTCCTTGGTTGCACTAGCCTGGAGGGCATTGACCTTCCTGAAAGCGTGACCTCCGTCGGACAGCATGCCTTTTCCGTGTGCACATCGCTTACCAGTATTTCGATTCCTGATGGCGTTACGAAGATAGAAGCTTCGACCTTTGCCGGGTGCCAGAGTCTGCGCACGATCTCCCTTGGCTCCAACCTTACCGAGATTGATGACTACGCCTTCGACGGATGTACCAGTCTTATCGATATCACCATACCCGCAAGCGTGACCTACATCGGAATTTCCGCCTTTCAACTCTGCCAGCAACTTACGCTGATCCGATTTGACGGCTCAGCTCCTGATGTTGAACTATCGAGCTTTCAGGGGATCAATGAAACGGCTCAAGCCAGGGTCTGGCCCGAACAAGTCGCCTCCTTCGGTGTCGTCGGGGGAAATTGGAATGGTCTGACCATTGCCATTCGTCTCCTTCCTCCCCAAATCAAGTCGATCAAAATTGCCGGGCCAACTGCGTCCCTCACAGTTTCCGGATCTCCGAATACCTCCATCATTTGCAAAAGTTCAATCGATCTCACTACCTTCACCACTGTCAACACCTCTCCGTCGTCACTCATTCTGGACTCATCCGGTGAGCTCACATTCACCTTGAGCGCGCTATCTCCAGAAAATTATTACATCGTTGAGAATCTGCCCTAAACCAGCATAGAGGTGGTTCCTATAGCAGCCAAATTCCTAGCAGCCAGCAACCTTGTTATCGATGTCTTTTCTCCCTATCCCTCCGTTGATATTTAAATTCTTTCTTTCGTTCATTTTAATCACGAAAGCCATTTCCGCTGACCTGAGCGACCTGTCTTTCGAGGTGACTGAGGGCGTCATCACGATCACAAGATGCCAGCCCACCGCCGCCGGTACGCTCACGATTCCAACAATGATCGAAGGCTCCGAGGTCAAACACATTGGCTCCGGAGCTTTTTTTAGGTGTGAAAATCTCACTGCGATTACCCTTCCCGAAGGACTGGAATCCATCGGGCAAGTTGCCTTTGCTTCATGTCTGGCCCTTACCGAAATTCGAATTCCTGATAGTGTTACCTTGCTTGGCATTCGAGATTTCGTCAATTGCTCCTCGCTTTCATCGGCGACCATTGGAAGCGGGATTTCATCCTTGCCTGAGAAGACTTTCTCAAATTGTACCAGTCTGACGCAGGTTAATCTATCCACTTCCCTGACAGAAATCAGTGATGATTCATTTGAAAACTGCACGAGCTTGGAAACTATCGCCCTTCCCGAAGGAATCGTTTCACTTGGGAATCAAGTATTTTCGGGGTGCAGCGCTTTGATCAATATCAGCTTTCCCAATAGCCTCATCTCGACAGGAGATGGCATCTTTAGCGAATGCACAAGTCTCGCGACGGTGGCGCTGCCCGAAAATCTTACCCAACTGGGCGATGCTTCTTTTTTTGGCTGTTCCAGCCTGCTGACTTTCACTTTCCCGGACAACTTCACCTCACTGGGAGACAACACGTTTACCGAATGCACTTCACTGGAAACCATCATTCTTCCGGAGAGCCTCACCACCCTGGGATCGTATACCTTCTCCAAGTGCACGAATCTCCAATCTGTCACACTTCCCAATGGTTTGACGAACCTGGGTCGGGGAGCCTTCTACACCTGCACTCGCCTTGGAACAATTGATCTTCCAGATAGCCTCGAAATCATTGATTCCCAGACTTTCCAGAGTTGCTCAACTCTCACCTCGATCCATATTCCAAGTAAGGTCGAGGTGATCGAATTCACCGCCTTCAGCGATTGCACCAGCCTTTCAAACCTAAATTTTTCCGAAGGAGTTAGGGCCATCCACCTACGAGCCTTTGAAAATTGCACCAGCCTGACTCAAATCGATTTTCCCTGGGGCTTGTCTTACATCGGATCAAGCTCATTCCAAAATTGTATCGGCCTGACGAAAGTCACATACCCACCAAGCGTCGTTGAAATTGCAAACTCGGCTTTCTCCGGTTGCATCAATCTTGGGAGTGTCACGCTGCCTCCCGACCTCAGAATTCTTGCGGGAGATGTTTTCCAGAATTGCCCCAGTTTGACTGAAATTGTCGTCCCCGAGGGCGTCTCCTCGCTCGGCAGCGGGGCCTTTCGCAATTGCTCGAATCTCACCAAAGTCACTCTTCCCAATTGGCAGGGCAACGCGCTCAACAGCACCGTTTTTCAAAACTGCACCAGCCTGACCTCAATCACCCTGCCTGTTGGAATCCACACCATCGCCAATTTCACTTTTGACGGATGCAGCAACCTGCGAGCGATCATTTTTAATGGACCAGCCCCTTCCCTGCTCAGCGATCCATTTCAAGGAATGCCCGAGGATGCCGAAATCTTTGTCTCGACCGCCCATGCTGATAGTTTTGGCGGAATCGGGGCCGACTGGAATGGTTTCACGGTGAAACTTGCCAACGCCATACAATCTCCCTCTCCAACAGATGGGCAAATTTTCGGCCTTGGCCAGTATCAACCCGGTGCAGTTGCCACCCTGACAGCCAAACCTTCCCGAGGTTACATCTTTAGCCACTGGACAGGCGATCTCGAATCCCCAGCCAATCCGCTGGAAATTAATATGAATTCCAATCAGATGGTCGAAGCCGTCTTTATCGTTGATCAGGACTTTACCTTGGAAACACGCTCATCAGCGCTACTAGGCGATACCTTTATGATTCGTTTCAGTTCAAAATCAGGAATCACCGACTGGCGAATTACCCAAGGGTTTCACCTCGATGACTTCACCAAAGACCTCACAACGAGAACAAAATTCACGGAAGTCTCGACAGGAGAGTATGAAGGAATAATCGACCTCACAGACACCACCGACACCACGCGAAAATTTTTCCGGGTCGAATAGTAAATCGTCAAGGTTTCCCGATTTGCACTTTTTCGGACACGCGCTCTATACGGGTCTAACTCCCCAAAGGTACCTAACATCCCATAGGATTTTCATTTTGGGGGAGTGGATCATTGCTTCCAGCCTGCCAGATTAGAAAACTAGACATGATTTGAGACACAAAATCGGTCCGTCCCACAACGTCTACTTTCCGGGACACGAGAAAGAAGGTAGAGTAGAAGAATGCTCCGTAAATTCCCTTCAAAATGCGCATTTTCGGGGGATGTGCAAAGAAATCCAAAATCCTTAGGCTGTATTTTCGCAGCATTTTGCCTGACACCCTACTCTGCTCCTCGCCGCCGTCGCCAAAAATGGCTCATTTAGGGTGGTCTCTAGATCTGTGCTGAAACGGTCCTTTTTCTCAAGGATCGAGGAGCCCTTCACAGTGGTCCAATTAGGGTGTCGTCTATTTGGACCATGATTGCCGCCTACGTCCGGGTTTCTACCAAAGGCCAGACCTTCAACGGGAGAAGATCGACGCATTGGGCGAAGGCTCACGGCATCGGGGCCGGATTCAACGAGGGTGTCTTGCTGAATCGTCGTGAGTGTTCCCGCGATGCCCAGAAACACCATCTCTCGACCATGAGAGCCGCTTCAGGAGGTGAAGGTGCGAACGTTACAGGAATGTCGTATCGAACCTTCATGGCCGCGAGAGATGCTTGTAATCCAAAGTGTCAGACGATTTGCAGGATTAGTTGTTGTCGGGGGATCCTTGGATGTAATCCAAAGTGTCAGACGATTTGCAGGATTAGTTGTTGTCGGGGGATCCTTGGATGCGTAGGGTGGCTGGGTCATGAAGAAACCGCGTCGATTTTTGGTTCCGAAGAACTCTTCAGG
>JBLIDI010000012.1:0-25464 GCA_047634075.1 Akkermansiaceae bacterium | reverse complement strand
CCTTGTGATCAACTGCGCACGGGGTGGTTTGATTGATGAAGTCGCATTGAAGGCCGCAATTGCTCAAGGTCACATCGCCGGATGTGGACTCGATGTCTTCGAAGACGAACCTCCTTCCGCCGACCATCCTCTTTTCAGCCTCGGAAAGCACATCACCTTCACCCCTCACCTCGGAGCCTCTACTAACGAAGCCCAGGAAAACGTGGGGATTCAAGTCGCCGAACAAATTCGCGATTTCTGCGCGACTGGAGAGATCCGGAATGCCATCAACATGCCCTCGATGGATGCTGCCGCCCTCAGCGAACTCGGTTGCTATATCGATATTGCAAAAGCTCTCGGCAAGCTCCTTGCCAAGATTGGCCCGGACAATCCCGACTCACTCCGCGTTTCTTACCACGGCCCGATCTCCGAAAAAGACACCGCCTTGATCTCACGCAGCGTCCTCTCAAACTTCCTTGAGGCCGCCCGCTGTGACGGACAAGTCAACATCGTCAACGCTCCAGGGGTCGCCAAGGAAATGGGGCTCGATGTCATCGAATCGACGATCAATGCCGCCACCGAATATAGCGAACTCATTGTTGCCGAGCTCAAGAAAGGGGATGTCCGCTATCGAGTTTCCGGGACCGTGATTGGGAAAACCCCACGGATCGTCGAAATCGACAAGCTCTACGTCGATATCAACATCAAGGGCCATTTTCTGATCGTAAAGAACGATGACCGCCCCGGGATGGTTGGGGTAATAGGCACCGCACTGGGAAATGCCCAAGCCAACATCGCAAATCTCTCATTGGCGCGCAATAGCTCCGAAGGAAGTGCCCTCACCGTGATCGAGCTGGACGCCCCTCTCGAACCCGGTGTCATGCAAGCGATGCGCGCTACCGGAGGTGTCATCTACGCTACCGGAGTCACTCTTTAGTGGCAATCGGCGCGTATTATCGCTGGAAGTGGATCGTGTTCTCCTATTAGTTAGCGAGAACGCGTTTCACCCACTCATGCTACCAACACCCAAAACATCGCTCCTTCATCTTCTCCTGCTGGCGGCCCTCTCTCTGTTTCTCCCAGTAATCAGGGCTGAGGTCATCATCAGCGAGTTCCTTGCCATTAACTCCGGCGCCGGAATTAAGGATGAAGATGATTTCCCCGCTGATTGGATCGAGATTTATAATCCCGATAATGCGACCGTCAATCTCTCTGGATATGCGCTGACGGACGATGCCAACCTCTTGTCAAAATGGATCTTCCCAAGCGTCACGCTCCCCGCCGGGGGCCACCTCCGAGTCTTTGCAACAGGTAAGGATCGCAAGACCAACGTCAGCTTTCTGCACACCAATTTCAACCTGAACGCAGGCGGAGAGTATCTCGCGCTGGTGAAACCGGACGGAACGACAATCGCAGACGAGTTCGCCCCCGGGTATCCTCCTCAACTCAGAGATATTTCCTATGGCCTCGGGAATGGCGGCCCGATTTTGGAGGCCACCATCCTCCCCCTTGGAGCAGCACTCACCTACTTCGTTCCTTCATCGGAAATTGGAGACGACTGGAAGATGCCGGGGTTCGATGACTCCGCCTGGACGTTATCGTCATCGGCCATCGGCTATGGATATAACGGGACCGTTGGCAGCCTAATCTCCGCCAATGGCGACACCGAAGCCATCATGCGCGGGATCAATGCCAGTATCTACCTTCGCTTCCCCTTTCAACTGATCGACCCTGCAGAAGTTACAGCCTTGACCCTTAAGGTTAAAATTGATGATGGGTTTGTCGCTTATCTGAATGGCGTGGAAGTCGCGTCGAGAAACGTGCCACCAGGGGCCCTCGCCTTCGATTCCGACGCCGAGGGGAGTCAGGAAGTTATGCCAGGCGACGAATACGATACCGCCATCCTCGACATTACTGGCAGACTCGTAGCGGGCGAAAACATCCTCGCAATTCAGGCCATGAATGGCACCACTGGCAGTAATGATTTCATTTTCATCTCTGAACTTGACGCCAATGTCCAGAATTTGGCACCTCCCTTCCCCCGGGGATATTTCCAAGCTCCGACTCCTGGAAATGCCAACGGAGCCCCGGCATTAGAACCACCATCCGAGGTTCAATTCGAGATCACCAGCCGTGCCTTCACCGCAGATTTTCAGCTCGCACTCTCTGTCGCAGAACCAGAAGCAACGATTCGCTACACCATTGATGGCGATGACGTCACCGAAGCTTCAACGGAATATGATGGGCCCATCGAGATCGCGGGTTCCACCCTCGTTCGCACCAAAGCCTTTTCAATCGGATCCCTCCCCGGCCCCGGAAGAACCGAGGGCTTTATGAAGATCGCCGCCGATGATGCTGGCTTTTCCTCAGACCTTCCCGTCGTCCTCCTCTCCACCTTTGGCAAAGGAGGCCCTCCAGAGACCTCTGCCACCACGCGCAAGGACACCTTCATGCTCATCTACGAGCCCGATCCTGAAACCGGAAGAACGACGCTGGGAGGAACACCTGCCATCTCGACTCGCGGTGGATACCGGAAACGTGGTTCCAGCTCGGCCAGTTTCCCGAAGTATGGCATGTCCTTTGAAAGCTGGGATGAAGACGATTTCGATCAAGATATCGCGCCTCTCGGGCTTGCCCCGGAGGCCGATTGGATCCTCAACGCCCGCTATACCTTCGACTATTCGCTCATTCGTAATCCCTTTATTTACGACCTCAGCAACCAAGTCGGTCAGTGGGCCGTAAAAACCCGCTTCGTTGAACTCTTCAACGACATCAGCGGAACCGAGGTCGGAGGGAATGACTACTTCGGAATCTACACTTTCATGGAGCGGATCGAACCGAATGACAATCGAGTCGATATCGCCGGGCTTGATCCTTGGGAAAACTCCCTGGAAGAAAGAACCGGAGGTTACATCTTTAAGAACGATCGGCCTGATCCCGGCGAGCCCACTTTCAACGTCAGCGGCTTCCAGCGGGCCATGGTCTTTGTCGACCCTGATGGTTTGGATATCACCTCGCCCCAGAGATCCTACCTCACGACACACACCAACGAAGTCACCGCCGCCCTGCGAAGTTCCAATGGCATCCACCCCACAACCGGGCTTCATTATTCCGACTACCTTGATGTCGATTCCTTTGTCGACCACTTCTGGCTCAACCTCCTCACGATGGACCCGGACTGGGGAAGACTCAGCCAATTCTTCCATAAGGACCGGAGTGATAAAATTATTGCCGGGCCCATCTGGGACTACGACCGGACGATGGGATCACGCGATGCCCGCGATGACGATCCTCGTCGCTGGGAGGCCAACACCTCGGACACCAGCTTCACTTGGTTTGATCGCGAATACGAATGGTTCGGCCTCCTCTTTGGCTTCACCACCTCTGATGATCAGGTTCGGAACATGAGCAACCCCCAGCTCAGAACTTCCAGACCTGAAGTCTTCCAAAAAATCATTGATCGTTGGTATGACTTGAGGGCGGCAGAATTCAGCCAGGCCAACATGGAAGCCACCATCGAAGTGATGACTGGTGAAATCGACGAAGCCCAGCAGCGTAACTTCGTCCGCTGGTCCCTCAATCCCGGCGCTATTCAAGGCATTAATTTCGCACAGCCCGGCACCTCTGGTTGGGGACGTGAAGTCTCCCACCTCAAAGGCTGGCTGAAAGCGCGAGCCGATTGGATCGATGAGCAGTTTTTCACCCCCCCAACCTTCAATCAAAACGGCGGCCAAGTTGATGAAAACTTTCAGCTTACGATCTCTGCTGCCGACGGTAACGTCTACTACACTCTCGACAGATCCGATCCGAGAGCAACGGGCGGAACGCCATCCGCTTCCGCGGTCATGGGCTCCACCACCACCCTTACCGAAACCACCACCGTCATCGCGAGATCATATGACGGCCAGCAATGGGGCGCCCCGACGCGCGCCACCTTCGTGATCGGTGGCACCGGCGCTAGTGCCTCAAACCTGATCATTTCAGAGATCATGTATGATCCTGCCACCCCGACCGCGGCCGAGGAAGTGGCGGGCTTCGCAAGCGATCGCTTCTTCGAATATCTTGAAGTCTTCAATCCCTCAAACATGAGTGTCGATCTTACCGAAGTCACCTTCACCGACGGAATCGAATTCAATTTTGCCGACTCCGCGATTACCGCCCTCGCTCCCGGCGGCAGGGCTCTCATTGTCAGAAGCACCGCTGGGATTACCGAACGATATGGGAATGGTCTCGCGGACTTGATTGCCGGTGAGTTTGCCAATGGCAGCGGTCTTTCCGGAAACGGCGAGCGTATCGTCATGGCAGGATCCGCAGGAGTCATCGCCGATATCACCTACAACAACAAATCACCTTGGCCGAAGTCCTCAAACGGTGAAGGACCCAGCCTCGTTTACCTTACCGGAGGGACCGAACCAGACTTCGCCTCAAGCTGGAGACCGAGTGTCAACACCTTGGGAAATCCGGGAACGGGTGATGCCACCATCTTCGTCGGAGACACCTACGCCGACCAAGATGATGATGGTTTCAGTGCCTTCGCTGAATATGCCCTCGGCACAAGCGACGAGAGCCCAAACACCGGAATCCTGATCGGGAGTATCGATATCAACGGCCGCTACGCCCTCACCTTCCCGCGTAATCTCGCCGCCGACGATGCCGAAATCGTCTTGCAAGTCTCCCATGACCTCAGTGCATGGGGGCTTGCCACCGAAGTGCTTGAAGATGGAAAGGAAACCCACAATGGCGACGGCACCGTCACTTACACCTTTCGGACTCCAGCCCCTGCGACAACCGGTCTCCGCCTCTTCGGGCGACTCCTCATCCTGCCACGATAGGAGACGGAGACTAACGACCGTTCAGGATCGGAGCGAGCTTCGCTTCGGTCTCTGATGGCCAGGCCTTACGCGGGGTGAAAATCGCGGTATCGAGAGATCGATGCTCGGGCCAATCGGCCTCTTCTGGAATCCTTCCAAGCGCCCGCTTGATAATTCGCGCACTCATCTCGGCATTGGCAGCGAGATGCGCAGCAACCGAACTCGCCTCAACCGAAGCCTCGTCCTCCCGCCAACAATCATAGTCCGTCACCATTCCGAGCGTCGCCAATGCGATCTCAGCTTCCCGGGCGAGCTTGGCCTCGGGGAGGTTTGTCATACCGATGATATCGAAGCCAAAATGACGGTAGTAATGGGACTCGGACCTCGTCGAAAACGCGGGACCATCCATACAAACGTATGTTCCACCGTCGTGAATCTCAGCGCCCTCCTCACGTCCGGCCTGCGCTAAAATCTCCCGTAATCCGTCACTGATGGGATCGGCAAAACCGACATGGGCCACGATACCCTCACCAAAGAAAGAGTTCTCGGCGCGCTGACTCGTCCGGTCGAAATATTGATCGGGAAGAACCACCGAGCGAGGCGCATATTCCTCTTTTAAGCTCCCAACTGCCGTTGCGCAGATCACCCAGCGCACCCCGAGCGAACGCAGCGCCCAGAAGTTGGCACGGTGATTCACCTCGGTCGGCAGGATGGTGTGGTTCTGACCATGACGCGACAGGAACCAGACCTGCCGCCCTTCGTAGTGTCCGCCGACCAAGACATCGGAAGGATTTCCAAACGGAGTTTCCACTTTTCGTTCCTCGACATTCTCAAGCCCCTCAAAGCCCGAGACCCCACTTCCTCCGATAATTCCAATTGCAGGTTTCATGATTTTTGATTTCGGTTCGCCGCAAACTCGGTGATCAAAATCAGAACAACACCGAGAGCAACCGCGCCCAATTGCATCCAAGATTCAGTCGTCCCAAATTCAGGAAGTCGCCAGTTTTCAAACCCCACGATTTTATCTTCGGGTCCGTCCTTCTTCTGAATGACCTCGATGACCTTGTCCTTCCATGGCCAAATAATCACCAACGATCCGGCCACAAATCCGGTAATGGTACCGATGGCCTTGTCGTGGTGCTCGCGAAACAACCAGCTCAATAAGCGGGAAAGAACCAGCAGGCCAAACACCGCCCCAATTCCCACCGGGAGAATCACCGCAAAAGCGGCTCCAAAATCACCTGAAGTCAGCGCATTGACCGACGAAAGAACAAGTCGGTAATTTCCCATCAACAAGAGGACAAAGGAACCACTCAGCCCTGGAATGATCATGCTACACATCGCGGCGACCCCGCACAAAACGAGGTAGAGAAAGTCCTTGTTCTGAGCAGCAGGCGTTAGAAAGGCCATCGAGACCGCGATCGCGGCACCAAGCACAAAGAGAACAACGATATCCTGAGACCACTTCCCTACCGCTTTCCCCACGGAAGGAATCGAAGCCGCAATCAACCCAAAGAAGACCGACCAGATAAGCCCCGGGTTATTTACAAACTCGTACTCCAGCACCCGTGCGAGGCTCACGATGCTTAGGGCAACACCCAGCATGAGAGAGGTGAGAAAAAGTCCGTCCACCTTCTTCCAAAGCGCCCCAAACTTGAAACCAAGTCCGAATTTGAGTGCCTCACCATCGAAAGCCTTGAGGGCATTGATGAGCCGTTCGTAAATCCCGGTGATGAGCGCGATGGTGCCCCCGGAAACTCCGGGGACGACATTGGCCGCCCCCATCGCAAAGCCTTTGAGAAAGGTCGCCAATTCTTGCTTCATAATCGTTAGGAGACGAAGTCAGATGATCTAGATGCCATCAATGATGGCATTGAAGGTCGCGCTGGGACGCATCGCCGCCGTGAGCTTGGCAAGATCCGGCGCGTAGTAGCCTCCCATATCAAACGGCGCTCCTTGAACGCTGTTCAGCTCAGTAACAATTTCCTCTTCCTTCGCTCCCAGCGCCTCGGCAATCGGCCCGAACTGCGCCGCCAACGAGGGCGAGTCACTCTGCGCCGCCAACATCTGGGCCCAATAGAGAGAGAGGTAAAAATGACTTCCCCGGTTGTCGAGTTGGCCACACTTGCGCCCGGGACTCTTGTTCTGCAAAAGCACCTTGGTGGTGGCATCATCGAGAGTCGCACCCAGCACCTTGGCCGCGTCCGAACCGATGTGCTCGAGCGAAACCGCGAGCGCCAGGAACTCGCCGAGCGAATCCCATCGCAAGTGATTTTCCTGCACAAATTGCTGCACGTGCTTCGGAGCAGAGCCACCGGCTCCGGTCTCGAAGAGTCCGCCACCCTTCATCAAGGGCACGATCGAAAGCATCTTGGCGCTGGTGCCCACTTCCAAAATTGGGAACAGGTCGGTGAGGTAATCACGAAGAACGTTTCCCGTCACTGAGATCGTTTCTTCTCCCGCCTTGAGACGCTCCAAGGAAACCTCGGTCGCTTCAACCGGATTCAAGATTCTCAGATCCAGTCCCTCGATATCGTATTCTCCGAGATAAGTGCCGACCTTAGCGATCAGTTGCGCATCGTGGGCCCGATCTTCATCGAGCCAGAAAATCGCCGGCGACCCGGTCGCACGTGCGCGATTCACGGCTAACTTGATCCAATCCTGAACGGGCGCATCCTTCGTTTGGCAAGCCCGCCAGATGTCGCCTTCGCCGACTTCATGCTCCATCAAGATGGCCCCCGAGGCATCAACCACCCGGACCGTTCCGGCCACCGGAATTTCAAAGGTCTTGTCGTGCGAGCCATATTCCTCGGCCTTCTGCGCCATGAGCCCGACATTGGGAACCGTCCCCATCGTGGTCGGGTCAAAGGCCCCGTGCTTCTTACAAAATTCAATCGTGGCCTGATAAACCCCAGCATAGGAGCTATCCGGGATGATCGCGATGGTGTCCTGAACCTTACCATTCTTATCCCACATCTGTCCCGAATTACGAATCATGGCCGGAATCGAAGCATCGATGATGATATCGCTGGGAACATGGAGATTGGTGATCCCGCGGTCGGAATCCACCATCGCGAGATCAGGTCCAGCTTCATAGGTCGCGGCAAGGTCCGCCTCAATGGCCGCCTTTTGGTCAGCTGGAAGAGTCTCGATTTTAGACAGCAAATCTCCGAAGCCGTTTTTAAAATCGATCTCCAATCCGCTCAAAACAGCCGCATGCTTCTCCAAGACGTCTTTAAAATAAACCTCCACGGCATGCCCGAAAATGATGGGGTCCGAAACCTTCATCATGGTGGCTTTCAGGTGGAGTGAGTAAAGAAGCCCCTCCTCCTTGGCCGCCGCAGTCTGCTTCTCGAGAAAGCTCACCAGCGCGCTCTTACTCATGGAAGTGCCATCGATAATCTCGCCTTCCAACAGGGCTATCCCATCCTTAAGAACGGTCACCGTGCCATCGGTCGCAGTGTGCTCGATCTTCACCGTCGTTGCGTCCTCGACCGTCACCGACTTCTCATTGAAAGCAAAATCGTCTCCCCTCATCGTCGCCACCCGGGTCTTCGAATCAGGACTCCAGGCACCCATCGAGTGAGGATGGGCACGGGCGTATTCCTTCACCGCCTTCGGAGCCCGACGATCGGAGTTCCCCTCGCGGAGAACCGGATTCACCGCGCTCCCTTTCACTTTATCGTAGCGAGATTGGACGTCTTCTTCGTCGGCATTCCCGGGATTCTCGGGGTAGTCAGGGAGCGCATAGCCGTGGCTCTGTAACTCAGCAATGACAGCCTTTAGCTGTGGGACCGAAGCGCTGATATTAGGAAGCTTGATGATATTGGCTTCCGGAGTCTTGGCGAGATCGCCCAATTCGGAAAGGTGATCACCAATCTGCTGTTCCTCGGTGAGTCGGTCCGAAAAACTAGCGATGATCCGTCCCGCCAAGGAGATATCACGGGTCTCAACTTCGATTCCCGAGGTCTTCGTAAAAGCCTTGATGATGGGAAGGAGGGACTGGGTCGCGAGAAACGGTGCCTCGTCGGTCTGGGTGTAAATGATGGTGGGCTGGGACATGATCGCGGGCTCGGTTTAGGCGAAACCGCGCCTCCGGTCAATGCCCTGTCCACATTGAAAAAAATCATTTAGAGTCATTCTCATGCCTCTCTTCGGAACCTCTCATGGTCTCACCGTCGCAACCATTGCCCTCATCGCTTTTATCTGCATTTATGCCGGACGGAGGGAGTTTCTCTGGCCGAGGGCGCTCCTCGCTTTCATCTGCCTCATGGTTTTCCCGATCAATCAACTGGTCCTCGCCAGCCTCGATTTCGAAAAAACCCTCGATAACCTCATTCCTATTCACCTCTGCGATATCGCCGTTCTCACCGCAGGCTTTGGAATTTTGACCCAAAAACCCCTTCTCTGCGAACTCACCTACTGCTGGGGCCTCGCCGGAACGATGCAGGGGCTCATCACCCCCAATCTAGGCTGGGACTGCCCTCACCCCATGTTTTGGAGCTTCTTTATTCATCATGGTGTTGTCGTCATTGTGGCCCTCTATCTCCCACTCGCCCTGAAGTGGCGGCCCAGGCCCGGAGTTGTCCCCCGAGTCATCCTTTGGACCCAGGTCTACTTCATCGTAGCTTTTACGATCAATCTATCCCTCGGGACCAATTTCGGCTTTCTCTTGGAAAAACCAGAAGTCAGCTCCCCTCTCGACCACATGGGAGATTGGCCAATTTACCTGATTTGGCTCCAATTTGTCTTCATCTCCATCTTAACCCTGCTCCTTTTACCCTTCCGAAAAACAATAAATATTTGGCGGTCACGCGGAATCGGAGTAAGTCCCCTCATGAGTGAAGCTGCCAAGCCCAAAAAAAAGAAACGAGTGAACGTCCGGAGACCCGACGTCATGACCCTCGTCCAGGCCGAGGTCGAGAAACATTACCACTCGCCGATCGTCGAAAAACTCCGCGATCGCGGTGGTTCCCTGACGATTGGCAAGACCACCATCCGCCTCGCCGAGCAGTTCGGCTTCTGCTACGGAGTCGAGCGCGCGATTGATCTCGCCTACGCCTCCCGCCGCGTCTTTCCAGACCAGCGGATCTTTTTGATTGGCGAAATCATTCACAATCCCGAGGTCAACCGACAACTCGCTGACATGGCTATCACCTCCCTTCCCTGGAAGGAAGTGACCGCGGAATACGACCTCCTGACCGAGAACGATGTCGTCATCGTCCCCGCCTTTGGCGCACCCACGTCCTTCACCGAAAAGATCGAACAACAAGGGTGTCACATCATCGACACGACCTGCGGCGATGTCATGAAGGTCTGGCGCCGCGTCCGCACCTACGCCAAGAGTGGCGTCACTTCGTTCATTCACGGAAAACGCGGTCACGAAGAGACGCGCGCCACCGCTTCCCGCGCCACTGGCGAGGATGGCAAGGGGCACTACCTTATCGTGCTCACTCTGGACGAGACTGAATACGTCTGCGACTTCATCCGCAACGGCGGAGATTCCAAAGACTTCCTTACCAGGTTTGACAAAGCGGTTTCCGACGACTTCGACCCGCAGGTTCATCTTAAGGAAATTGGCGTTGCCAACCAAACAACCATGCTGAAAAGCGAGACCGAGGAAATTCAGCGCCGCATTCGCAAGGCCATCGTTGACCGCGACGGCGACAGTAGCAACTTTCAGATGTTCGATACCATTTGCGGGGCAACCCAGGAAAGGCAGGACGCACTTTTCGACATGCTCAACAAGCATATGGATCTCCTTCTCGTTGTCGGTGGCTACAATAGCTCAAACACCGCCCACCTCGTTGAGATTGGGAACGAAAACCTGCCCACCTATTTTATCCGCGATTCCTCTTGTCTCGAATCACTCGAAACGGTGGTTCACTTCGATATTGAGCAGAACTCGGAAGTCTCTGCTCCCAATGTCCTTGCCGGCTTCGATAATGTCGAAGCCACAATCGGCATCACGGCCGGTGCATCATGCCCCGCGAACCTCATCGAGGAAGCGATCGTCCGCGTCCTTGCCCTTCGCGGAATCCCCCGCGATCTCATTGAGAATGCTTAGCGGAACGGCCTCCAGGAACCCTGTCCCTTCGCAAAGACGCTCCGCACGCCAGCGCTCAAACCTCAACGTTCGATAAGATCGTTCAAGAGCGGTGGGGCTCCTGTGGATTTGTCACTGAGCTTAGGCTGGACCAGCCTCTCCCGGTAGCGAGATACGCTTGGAGATATACGCGGGTTCCGCCATTCTCTTGAGGACTTCGAGTTGGAGTTCGAGCACCCCCATCTGCCCCTCTTCGTAAATCGCAATGCACTCGAAAAGTGATCGTGTTCCAATATCGCCGACCCGGCCTCATCGGCTTGGCGCGCAGCCGAAGTGTAGAATGTGATGGCCTAACTCCCTCCTGCATTTCCTGACGCATTTGCGTTGCAAGTCGATCAATCCCCCAATCAGTCAGAACACTCGCATGCAGTTGATATTGGTGTGCGGCCGTCAATTCCATCGCAAGCGCTGCTTGGGCGTTCCTTATTGTCATTTCTTGATTCATAATTTCATCTCTCTCTTTTCCTATCCTTCCTTACCAAGAAAGTTTCCTGATTGATGCTGGCTACTCCCTGGTGACAGCTCCGGATCAAATCCGAGATACCACTCGTGAGTTACGAGCTCGAAACTATTGCCGATCAAAGTCCCAGCTTGAAGAGGGTAAACCTCGGGTTGTTGTCATTAAATCAACCGACGGCAGACAAAACCCGTCGTTGGAGCTGTCTTTAAATGGACACTTCCGAAAAAATCTGGGCTATCTTGAAATGAGTGCCCAGTCAAAATATATATCGTTTATGATATCAAATTTGAAAGACTTTAGATCACCTGGGCTTAGGTTTACCGCGATTGGATTTTTCGGGATGATGACTGCATCAGTGCGAGGAACCACTTCCCAGGATAATGACTCCGGAGAGATGCCTCATTAACAGATAGCTTTACTTTTTCGGTGTTGGTGTTGGTGATCATGACAAAGCAGCCGATTTTCTCGAGTTTTGGCTCGTAGCAAATGCTGTTTCCCTCGGGGTGGAGGCGGTGGCACAGGCACTCCTTCCCTCGCCATTCCTTAGGAGAAAAGACTCATCAATTCATCTTCGTCCAATCCCGGGACGAGGGCGGCTTCACCGTCAAGGACGCTTGCCATCATCTTCTTTTTCTCCTCTTGGAGAGCGAGGATTTTTTCTTCGACCGTTCCCCGGGTGATGAGCTTATAGCTGGTGACAACATTCTTCTGGCCAATGCGATGTGCACGGTCGGTGGCCTGGGCCTCGACGGCGGGGTTCCACCAAGGATCGAGGTGGATAACGGTATCGGCGGCGGTGAGGTTGAGGCCAACGCCGCCGGCCTTGAGAGAGATGAGGAAGACAGGCGCTTTTCCCTCTTGAAAACGCTCAACGACTTCAGCACGTTTCTTGGTGGAACCATCAAGATAGCAATAGTCCCATTGATTCCCAAGGAGGATGGGAACGACCCCTTGGAGAAGTTGCACGAATTGGCTGAAGATCAGAACGCGGTGACCTCCCGCGACTGCTTCGGCGAGAAGTTCTTCCAGCTCGTCGAGTTTCACCCCAGCGTCTTTGTCGGCAACTTTGAGCCCCGGGAGGAGGCGGAGATCGCAGCACGCCTGTCTGAGTCTGAGAAGCGCGGTGAGAGCGACCATGCGCTTGCGGCCATCGTCGGCAGCCTCGACTTGCGTGCGACTTTCTTGAAGAAGCTGGCGGTAGATCGAGGCTTGTTTCGGGGCGAGATCGCAGTAGCGGACCTGCTCAATGCGGTCGGGCAAGTCTTTCGCGACCTCCGTTTTAAGACGGCGCAGAACGACGGGCTTGAGGCGCCGGGCGAGGCGTCGGGCCAAGGCGGGATCACCCCCGCTGCGTAGGGGTTTTTCGAAGCGCTCGATGAAGGCTTTTCGTGGACCAAGATAACCGGGAAGCGCGAATTGCATGATGGACCAGAGATCCAAAAGGGAGTTCTCGACCGGGGTTCCGGAGAGCGCGAAGCGATGGCTGGCCTTGAGGCGATGGGCCGCGATTGAAATTTGCGCTTCGGGGTTTTTGATTTGCTGGGCTTCATCAAGGACCGCGATGTCAAACTCGCGAGCGTGGAATTTTTCGGCATCGATACGAAGAATGGCGTAGCTTGTGATGACGATGTCAGCCTCGGGAATATCGCCGCGTTTGGGCCCCACGTGGATCGCGACAGAGAGGCCAGGCACCCACTTTTTTGCTTCGGCGGCCCAGTTAAAGATGAGCGACGAGGGACAAACGACCAAGGCCTGCCCGCCTTGCTTCTCGATCAAGGTGAGAGTCTGCAAGGTCTTACCGAGGCCCATGTCATCCGCTAATATGCCCCCCATGCCGAGTTCGGTGAGACGGTACATCCAGCGAACTCCGATGGCCTGATAAGGTCTTAAGATTTCGGGGAGATCGAGTTGCACTTCGGCATCATCCTCAACCGCCATCCCAAAATCACGGGCGCTTGTTCTCAGGAAGGCCGCTTGGGCGGCGCTCACCTCGAAAAGTCCCGGAGAACTTTGACTGGCCTCTGAGTCGGTAAGGGTTTCATTGACCTCCTCGATGAAATCGGAATCGATAACCGCGATCTTGCCGCGCCCGAAAGGGTGTTCCGAACTTCCCATGCGGAGCATGCGCTGGACCTCGTCGGAGTTGATTTCCTGACCTCCGGCTTGGAAGCGGGTTGCCACCGCAAACCAATCACGGCCGGTCTCCTTCCATTGCCATTCCGGGCGCACCGCCACGACCTGCGCGGCGGCGGATTGGTACCGTTCCCCTTTCTCAAGCCGCCACGTGGCAGGCAGGTCGGAGAAGGCATGAAACTTGAGAATTTCCTCCCGGTCACGCAGAGCCATGCGCCCCCCTTTGGCGGGCCCCTCGAACCCCCAGTCCTGGAAAAAAGCGATAACGGCTTGCTCCTTCGAGAGACTGGTAAGGAGCTCTCCGACCACTTGAGGTTCACCATTTTCACACGAGGCTTTCTTGCCATCGTATCGGAATTCAAGGCGGGCTTCGAGATGGCGGAGCGAACCTTCAAGGATGACGGTAATCTCGGGAGTCCCCTCCTCCGGCAACGAATCCCAGAGGGCATCAGGGACGTCGAACCACTGCTCCAACTTCCCAAGAACGAAGTGGGCATTGGCCGCACTGATCCGCAAGCCAGGCCCGAGGACCGCAGAATATTTGGAGGGTAAACCCGGCGCGAGCGGGGAGAACTCCGTCTCATCCAACTGCCATGCTCCGAGATTCCCCGCGGTGGCCACGACGCGTTCGCCCTTAAGTCGAAGCGGCCTTCTGACCGGTCGGGTGGTGATGACGGCCGCTTCCCTTTTCCCAAATCGGATCCGCGGGTGCCCCGCCATCCCTTCCAAGAGTTGCGTGAA
Source organism: Akkermansiaceae bacterium (assembly GCA_047634075.1). GTDB lineage: Bacteria > Verrucomicrobiota > Verrucomicrobiia > Verrucomicrobiales > Akkermansiaceae > SW10. The sequence continues at coordinate 11,234 of JBLIDI010000012.1, read as the reverse complement.
TTGTTCGCGAGGAAAATTGACGATTCCCGGGGGTTCTCCGGGAAAGATTTCACGGAGGACACGCCACAATTCTTCGTCGTGCGAATCGACCTGATAATCTCCATCCGGGAGAGCAGTCAGAAGCAACTCCTCACCATTGAGCAAAACCCCAAATCCGGTCATGAGTTGACCGCGTTGCCACGAAGGCTCGACCTTCAAGGGCAGCATAACCTGCAATGAAAGCGGAATGCCGGTTTCTGATAAAGTGGGCCATTTATCTTCGAGTGACACGGTGGCCGGTTCGGCGACTTTTAGCAAGGGATCAATGACCTCCAACCCGATCGCCATGACGTGGGCACAGACTCGCCCATCCTGGCGCACCATGAGGCAGGTGCAGTGATTCTCCATGTGGGTGCGCGAGATGATCTCCATGCTCACCCGCTTGATTTTGCCGCTCACTCGCGTCTCACCGGCGAGGATGCCATTTTGATACTCGGCCGACTTGACCCCACCATCCCGATGAATGGCACGCGCCTTTTTCATCTCGACGTGCCCCCCGGCATCCATGAGGAGGTCGCGCGATAATTCGAGATAACTCATACAATGCGATTCTTCAAATCAGTCGAGATGAAGATGAGTCGGGACCACGACTACTTCCATGCCAGCGGCCCGGGCCGCGATGATTCCAGAACGAGCATCCTCGAAGACGACGCAGTCCTTGGGATCCACTCCCAACCGGGAAGCGGCTTCCAGAAAAATATCGGGAGCAGGTTTGCCATGCTTCACATCATCGGCGGTCACAACTTCATCGAACCAATCGGAAATCCCCAGGTGTTGCAGGGTTTTTTCCACGACGATGCGCCCTCCGCCGCTGGCCACCGCCATGGGAATTTTGCCACGGTGCTCCTCCGCGATTTTCGCCACTTCGGGAATGAGCTCGATCGAAGCGAGATTCTTGAGAAAGGCCTTTTTCTTGGCGTAGGCGACCTCCTCTGGATCGAGACCAAGGTCTTGTTCGCCGTTTAGGACCTCCACGATGTCACGGGTCGGGCGACCGCCCATGGCGTAAAAAACATCCTCCGGAAAGACCCCTTGGTGACCCTGCTTCTTAAGAGCCTTGCACCACGCTTTGAAGTGCGCGGGCATAGAGTCGACCAAAGTGCCGTCGAGATCGAAGATGAGAGCCTTGTAGTCGGTCGAAAGGATTTTTAGGTCTAATTCACTCATGGGCGCAGGCGAAATGAAGGAAACGCTGTCACCTGACAAGAAGCAAACTCTCTTGTGACAAAAATGACATCGTCGGAGTGCTTTTTACAGGGTGATCACTTGATCGGTGTAGAGACCTGACGGGATGATTTTTGTTTCATCGGAAGCATTAATGACAGCGACTTTTCCTTTGATGACGACTCCCTCCGCGAAAGTCACCGGTCCCGAAACGCTTAATTCCTCGGCCTCAAGCAAGGAGGGCTGGCCCAGTCCGGCAAGCGCATCGACGAGTTTATATTCCGAGGAAAAACGAACGACTGGGGGCTTTCCTCCGCGTGAAGCCACCAATTGCACTCGGCCATCATCGCCCACTTCATAGGCATCGGAACGAAGAGCAAAAAGATCGCTCGTGCCTTTCACCGGAGCGAAGCGCGAGCGTGGCACGTTGACCGCAGCAGAGCCCTCAAAACACTCGATGGCGGAGCCCATCGCTTGCTCGAGTTGGTAGACCGGCGTGGTCGAGGAGTCACGTGGATCGACAGTCTTGCCATTACGGATCACCGGGAGTTCGAGCACTCCGCCGGTCTTTGCCATCACTTGCTTGAGCTTTTTAAGATTCACCCAAATATTATTAGTATTAAAAAACTGGTGACGATTGATATCCTGGAAGGATTCGAGATCAGCCTCCGGGCACTGAGCCAATTCGCGGAGAAGAAGCCGCTCGTCCGATTTGCGAGTGGCAAGGTGGCCTCCCTTTTTATCGGACTCGGTTCGGCGGGTCACTTCCATCAGGAATGGTGCCTCGCCATGGGCAAAATATGAAAGAAGAGTCGGATCAAGCACTGCCCCTAGGTTATCACTATTTGAAATAAAGGCATACTTGACGTCATCTTCCAAAAGCCGGTCGAGCCAGCCACTCCCCTCGAGCGACGGGTAGACGTCGGCATGACCCGGAGGACACCATTCGAGATCTGGATTGGCGGGATGACTTACGGCCTCCAAGGTCTCTTGCTCTAATTTAGGAACCCAGTTTTGGAGCAGCTCCAGGTCGGCAGGATCGCCCAACTCGGGGACCGACTTACGGAGGTAGTCCAGGGTGTCATCACTACTGGCATTGCTGTTCATCAACAGGAAACGGACATCCCCGCGTGTTGCTGCTCTCAGCGAGAGGATCTGCCGCGCCATGAGATCGAGAAAAGCGACACCTGGCCTGACTTCGAGCAAACTTTTCACCTTCTCTAATCCCATGCTCGTTCCAAGCCCCCCGTTCAGCTTGATCACAACGGTCTTGGCCAAGAGGTCGGCCTCAAATTCGGAAACGGCCTTAAGTGACTCATAATTAACCACTGATCGAGACGGGCCGATCTCCTCCTCGGGAACCTCCCCCTTACTTCCGCTCGCGATTAATTGATAGGCCCGAAGAAAGGCGAGAGTTGCGGAGTTCATCACGCCCTTGTCTGCCATCTTTTGGCGAATTCGTTCTGCAGTTTCAGTCATAAGAGTTATTGCGCTTGCTCATCACAAAACTCATAACATCGTAAAAATAAGAAACGAAACAAATTTGGCACATTTAATGCTAAAGATTCTTTACTTTCGGGAAAAAAAGAGTATTTCCGTCCTAAGAAATGGCCGATGCTTCACTTTACCAGTCGCTATCGCAGCACCAGACCCTTGCGCCGCAGATGCGCCAAAGTCTCGAGATTCTTCAAGCGAATACCTTGGAGCTGGGCCAACTTCTTAGTCAAGTGATGGAAATCAATCCGGTTCTAGAAGATGTCACCGAGCACGAGTCGCTTGATGAAATTACCGACGCCGAGAAGGAGGACGCCGACAACTACGACGAGTGGCAAGAGACCTACGATGATGACGCGCGGGAGCTCGCGATCATGGAGCGCCGTAACCAGGGAATGAGCCAAGACACCGTCGAGGCTCGTGAGCATTTCTATAATTCCATCGTCGCGCCCCTCACCCTGCAGGAACATCTCACCGAGCAAGTCCGCGAAAGCGGGCTCAAGGAACGGGCGCAAACGGATGCCGTCATCGTGATCGGAAACCTCACCGAGCACGGCTATCTCGATGCTCCACTCGGAGAACTCGCCGCACGACTTCAGATTCCGCTGACCCGTCTAGAAGATGCCTTGGCCACTATCCAAAGCTTCGACCCTCCGGGCGTTGGGGCCGCCGACCTGAGGGAATGCCTCCTTTTGCAATTAGACTTCCTCGGCCTCGGCGCAGGCCTCGAAGCTGAAATCGTCGACGAATACCTTGGCGAGGTCGCCCGAAATCACTTCCCGCAGCTTGCCAAGAAACTCCATTTGCCAATCGACACCATTATCGAAGCGGTGACCCACATTCGCACCCTCGACCCGTCCCCCGGTTCTCGTTTTCAAAGCAATGGAAATCCCTATGTTCAGCCTGACGTTGAAATTAAGGAAAGCGGTGACGGCGAATGGATCGCCACTTTGACCGGCAGCTATCTCCCCCGGCTGCGTATCAACGACGAATACAAGGATCTCTTGTCCGGCTCTACCGATGATCGCAAGACCCGTAACTATCTCCGAAATCAAATCCGCGATGGTCGCGCCGTAATCAGAGCGATCGATCAGCGACAGGAAACAATCCTCGCGATCGCCCGCGAAATTGTAGACCGTCAGGAGCCTTTTCTCGAACGGGGCAGCCGTCATCTCAAACCCATGACGATGAACGACATCGCAGAAGTCATCGGGGTGCACCCGACGACGGTCTCACGAGCGGTCGCCGGAAAGTATATCGAGACGCCGCACGGCCTCATGGAGATGCGTAAATTCTTCGCAACCGGTTACCACACCGCGGATGGAAAAGACGTCTCCAACGAGGGTGTCCGCGAAGCCTTGCAAGACCTGATCAGTAGCGAGGACAGCTCCAAGCCACTCTCGGACTCAAAGCTCGAGAAGCTTCTTACCGAACAGGGAATCAAGGTCGCGCGGCGCACCGTCGCAAAATATCGCGAGCAGCTCAGCATTCTTCCGTCACACTTGCGCAAGAAATACTAGCGGACCTGTCGGTCAACGCTACCATCCGCGCATGACGAGCGACGACCTCAGCAAAGCACTTTCCCAAGTCAAGTACCCCGGCTTCTCACGAGACATCATTTCCTTCGGCCTGGTGAAGGTATCGGAAGTCAAGGATGGCGCAGCCCATGTGCAACTGCAGATCAAGACAAAGGACCCCAAGATCCCGCAACAGATTTTCCAAGACTGCCACGCCGTGCTCGACCCTCTTTTCGGCGATCCCAGCAAAGTCCGCATTGAGATTGATGTCCAAAACCCGGCCTCTTCGGGAGAAGCCTCGACCGGCGCCTCTTCCCTCCCCGGAGTCAAACACATCATCGCAGTAGGTTCTGGTAAAGGCGGAGTGGGTAAATCCACCGTCTCGAGCAACCTCGCGATTGCCCTATCCCAACAGGGACTGAAAGTCGGCCTTCTTGATTGTGATCTTTACGGCCCCTCGGTCCCACTGATGCTCGGCGTTCCAAACCAACAGCCACAAGCCGATGACCAGGATCGCATCATCCCAATCGAAGCCCACGGTCTCAAGCTCATGTCGATGGGCTTTCTCCTCAGCGACAATTCCCCGGTGATCGTGCGAGGCCCGCTAGCCAACCGCTACACCCAACAGTTTTTGCAACAGGTCGCCTGGGGAGAACTCGATGTCCTCGTGATTGACCTCCCGCCCGGCACCGGCGATATCCAGCTTACGCTGGTTCAGACCGTGTCTCTTGACGGAGCCGTCATCGTCACCACTCCCCAGGAAGTTGCGATGATTGATGCACGTAAGGCGGTCTCGATGTTTGCGAAGGTCAACGTCCCTATTTTGGGCCTGATTGAGAACATGTCGTATTTCGAGTGCGATCACGGCGAACGCTACCACCTCTTCGGTCAAGGCGGTGCGGAGCGGGAATGCGAGCGGATCAAAGTCCCTCTTCTCGGCAGGATCCCGCTCGTGCCCATCATTGGGAAACGGTGCGATGGCGGCGAACCCGTCGCTCTCCTCAGTCCTTCCGAATCAAAAGCCTCGGCGGCCTTTCACGATGCTGCAAAAGCTCTCATCGCTCATGTCTCTGCCTAGAATTGCCTGGACAGATCTCCGACCTCCATCCCCGTTTGGAGCGGTAGCATCATGAACCGCTTTCTGCTGATCTTGGCTTCGGGGACAACCCCATCGTTGTTTTCAGGAATGCCCCTGCCACGGAGAGCGTCAAATCTCTCAGATCCTACCGGATCCGTTTACGTTAGCCTCGTGCTTTCAAAAAGGGGGCAGAATTCGTCCTTGGCAGGGCGACCTTCTCTTTGATATCTTGACCTAACAATTATTATGAACAGACGAAATTTCACGCAAGTTACCGGAGCGTCCCTACTCGCCCTCGCTGGTTCCTCGGCCCTCGCTCAAGAGGCGGCCAAAGGGGTTCCTTTTAAAGCAAAGTTCGGCCCCCATCCCGGGCTTCTTTTCGGAGGTCAGGGCAAGAAACTGGGCTACCTCGACCAACTCAAGCTTGCCTATGACCTCGGTTTCCGCGCTTGGGAAGATAACGGGCTCAAGGGCCAAAAGAACGAACTCATCGAAAAGATTGCCGAGTTCATGAAGGACAAAAAAATGGACCTCGGTGTCTGTGTCATTACCGGAGGTGCTGGAGCCATGTTTAACAAGCCGACTGATGAGCAGAAGGAAGCGGTCAAAAAGGAACTCGAGCGAGGCATCGAAGTCGCCAAGATTACCGGCCAAACAAATATGACGATGATCCCCGGTGCGCGTGACAAGTCCATGACCCGCGAGGAGCAAATCAAGGCCTCCGTCGATAACATGAAGCTTTGTTGCGACCTTGTTGAAGAGCACGGAATCATCATGGCCCAAGAGCCACTTTCCCACAATGTCAAGGGAGGTGAGCCTTTAATCCGTTCATTTGCGGACGGTCACCTTCTGTGCAAACTTGTCAATCGTAAGTCCTGCAAACTTCTTGCTGACTTCTACCACGAAGGGCAGATCGGTAACGGTGACACGCTAATTGAAAATGCCGAAGCCGCTTGGGACCAAGTTAGCTACGTGCAATATGGAGCATCCCCGGGCCGTAAAGAGCCGGGAACCGGTAAGCTCGACTACGTCGCTGTGACCAAGTTCCTCCGTAAGAAGAACTTCACCGGTATCATCGGAATGGAGCATGGTGCCAGTATGAAAGGACAAGAAGGCCTCGACGCACTGGTAGCGGCCTACCGCAAGATCGACGCGTAAATTTGCGTCAAACACCTTTCGAGACCGTTTTGGCAATCCCGCCGAAACGGTTTTTTTGTGCCCGCGCTATTCCCCGCCGAGAGGATACTTTTTTTGATAACTCTCCAGCTTCTCGCGCGCCTCCTTCTCGCTCTCGCCCAACCCTTTGAGTTCGCCCTGCAATTTGGCGACCGCAGCACTTGTTTCTTCGAGTTCTTTCACCAGTTGCTCGACGGGAATCTCAGGGGGATCTACCTTGGCTTCCTCGATCTTCACTCGGAGTTCTTTGAGCTCGGTCTGAAGTGCTTCAACCTCAGCCTTCTTTTCCTGATATCGCTTCATTTCCACCGAATCGCCCGCCTTCTTACAGGAAACAGTGGCAAGTGCCATCAGAGCAAAAATAGAATATTTGGTCATGCCGCGTAGAGTGAACATTTGCCACTCTAAGTCAAACTCTACCCTCATTCAGAAAGACCTCCCATTGACATTCGTCCTTCCCTTGCAGAACTTACCTTATGACTTGGAACGAAAAATTTCTCGAACTCTTCCGCCGCTGCCTTTCGGCATACCAAGGCGGTAATTCTGACTTCACGAGCTACTACACCGAGAGTGATCTCTCCTTCCTCGCGAGCATCGGCTCCAAGCCGCGCGAACTCTTTGACTTTGTCGAAGATCTCGCTGATGAAGGCGTCCCAGCCGAATCGACAGCTCTTCTTGTCGCCTCAGTTCGACGGGATTATTTCTTGGTTGCCCAAAACGGGGTGACGAGCGACAAGGAAACCGCCCGCTCCGCCGTCCCCTCTTTTGGCGACGAATTTGGGGGGCTCTCTTACCTTCCCCGCATCATTGCCAAGGCCGAAGCCAAACTCCGGGGTGAACTTCATCCTGACATGATGTTCGGATGTGGCGGCGATCGCAAATTCCTCGGTGATCATGGCGAGATCCATCCGGGCGATTTCCTGCGCCATGTTTGGGCTGCCGATGGTGACGCTCAAAAAGTGGCCGACTTCGTGAAAGCAGCCTCCTAAAGCAGGAGGTCATTTACCGGGATTTTTCATCGCCTTTAAGTCCTCCATCTCCGCCCGGAGTCGGAAGATCACGAGATAGGTGTTGGAGTTTTCATCCGTCACGAGCTGCGCTTGATCACGGTAGTGTTGATAATATTTCTCGGCCTTAGCGCGCCTCGCCTTGTTGTTCTCCTTGGCCCAATTTCGCTCCCACTGCGAGGCACGTGATGTCAAATCCATGATCTTATTCGTCCTGAGGTTGATTTTCTTCTCCAATCCATTGATCTCTGACTGGATATTCTTGAGCCGTTGCACGATCTCTTTTTGGGCAGTTTCCTCCTTTCGCTCCGTAAGTCCCTTTTTCCAGTCCTCGTATTTCTGCGCTCTCAACTCGGCATTTGCCGCCTGCTTTTCACGAAAGGCGGTCCCCTCCTGTTCATCCATCTCCAAACTCTCCTTAAGAGCGGTTGGCAAGCTTTCGACAGGAACCGATTGTGGGCCGGAACTGGTGTAAATCCGAATTTCCAGAGGTGTCACCGAAAGCACTCTGACACTCTCGTATCCCTCGCCTTTCGCTTCTGAAAGATCGACTTCCTTTCCGATGATTTCTTGGCGTATTTTGATGCGGTGATCGGCCCGACTCTGCTCGAATTCACTCAACGTGGATTCCAAGGATGCTTTCAATTCATCCGATTCCTTTGTCACGCCCTCAAGCTCCTTCCGAAGCTTCTCCAGTTCCCCTCCGATCACTTCGGTCTTTCCCAAATCAGAGCGAGCCTTCTCATATCCGGCCAACTCTTCCTGAGCCTTTACGAGAAACTCCCTTGCCCGCTTTTCATCAAAGGCCAGTATCTTCAACTCGTCCTCAAGATCTTTCAGCTTGGCTTCCTCATCTTCAAAACACCCGACAAGTAAAAATGAGGAAGCGATCACGAAAACGATCAGTGGAGCAAAAGTAAGTGGCAGTTTCATCGTTCCACCACCCTAGGAGATTCGGACCGACGAGCAAGGATCTTCAAAGCAAGCTTTCACAAAAGCACTCTTTCAAAGATTGGACAGCCCTCTCCACACCTGACAGACTCCCAGCATGCGCGACTACAAAGGCGAGGAAATCCTCGTCATCTCACGTGAACTGTTCAACGAGCTCGGTTCTTTTCAGGGGATCGAAACCGACGTCGTTCGTTATCTCGAGGCCATTCTTGACCCCGCCAATAACTTCTTCATGGACCGTGGCGAAGCCGAGGAGGATCCTTCCTTCAAGCAAATCATCCCCTATGCTCTCTTCCACCACGAGGGGTCTTACCTGCACTACACCCGCGGGAAAAGCGGAGGTGAAAGCCGGCTCCATGCCCAGGGCTCGATCGGGGTTGGCGGGCATATCAATCCGAACGATGAACGGGCCGATCCGCTTGGCCGTGACACTTATCTCGCGGGCGTGGAACGAGAAATTGACGAAGAGCTCAACATCACCGGGGGCCATAAAAACAGAATCGTGGCGCTTTTAAATGACGATAGCAATGACGTCGGCAAAGTTCACCTCGGCGTCGTCCACATCTTCGACCTGGAAAGCAAGGACGTCACTTCGGCTGAGGATGCCCTCGCTAACCTTGCTTTCCAATCCGCTGCCGACCTCAAAGGATCACTTCACGAGTCACTGGAAACTTGGTCGAAGTTTTGCGTGGCTCAACTGATCTAAAGGGGAGCACTAGGCAAGACAACACGGACATTTCTGGACCCAGTGTCCTGGGGAAATCTCCTCGAATGGAAGCTCTTGTCCGATGCTTTCCTCGTATTTCGGGTGATTGACACGGTGCCCAAAGGCACAACCGGCGGGCGGATTGATCGGGCTGGGGACATCTCCTGTCAAAACCACTCGCGCGCGCTTCGCCGTGGGGTCGGGAACCGGAATTGCCGAAAGAAGCGCCTTGGTATAGGCGTGGCGGGGATTTTGGTAGATGGCATCAGCGGGCGCAAGTTCGACAATCTTCCCCAAATACATGACCGCGATCCGGTCGCTCATGTGCTTCACCACCGCGAGATCATGCGCGATGAAAGGATAGGACATCTCAAAGTCCCGCTGTAATTCTAGAAGAAGATTCATGACCTGCGACTGAACCGACACATCGAGAGCGGAAACCGGTTCATCCAAGACAAGGAGTTCGGGATTGAGGGCAAGGGCACGGGCAATCCCAATGCGCTGGCGTTGCCCGCCTGAGAATTCGAAGGGGAACTTTCCTGCGGCATTCCCCGGCAAACCCACCCGGTCCAAAAGCTCGGCCACCCTCTCCTGCCGATAAACCCGGTTCCCAATCCCCTGAATGATGAGCGGTTCAGCAACCAATTCACCCACCGCCATCCGGGCATCCAACGATTCCGCGGGATCTTGAAAGACCATCTGAAAATCCTGCCGCAATGGACGGATGCCACGCTGGCTCATGTGAGTGAGATTCTGCCCCTTAAAGAAAATATCTCCACTGGTCGGATTCAGCAATCTCACTGCTGACTTCCCAAGCGTGGACTTGCCACACCCCGACTCACCGACCAAGCCGAGAGTCTCACCAGTATCGATATGGAAGCTCACCCCATCGACCGCCTTGACCGCTCCGATCTGCTTCATCATGACCCCGCCCCGCACCGGAAAGTGCTGACAGAGATCTTGGATCTCAAGGAGCTTTGCAGGATCTGGATTCATGCTTGGTAACATTGGGGACAAGTTTCAACCCAGTGACCGGGAGAGATCTCCCGATAATCGGGCCGCTGACGGAGAAGGACGGGATCATCACGATCCATCCGCTGACAAAATCGACACCCCGAAACAAAGTTTTCGATCGAGGCAACCTGACCGGGAATGGTATTTAAAAGGCTTTTCCGTTCGCTCTCAATACGGGGAATCGAATGAAGCAATCCCTTGGTGTAAGCGTGACGAGGGTTTGCAAAAATCACTTCAACCGACGCACGTTCCACAACCCGCCCGGCATACATGACGACGACTTCATCGCAGTTTTGGGCGATGACTCCGAGGTCATGGGTAATCATCAAAACCGCCATCCCTAACTTCTGCTGCATCGACTGGATCAGTTCCAAAATCTGAGCCTGTACCGTGACATCAAGCGCCGTCGTCGGCTCGTCAGCGATAAGAAGATCCGGCTCACAAGCGAGTGCGATCGCGATCATAACACGCTGGCGCATGCCACCAGAGAGTTGGTGGGGGTAGTTGGAAATGCGAGCCTCTGGATCCGGGATCCCAACGGCATCTAAAAGTTCTACCGCTTTTTGTAAAGCAGCCCTTGAAGTAATTTTTTCGTGAATTTTGAGAATTTCCACCAATTGCTTGCCAATCCGCTGAACCGGATTGAGCGCAGCCATCGGCTCCTGAAAAATCACCCCAATCTCTCCCCCCCGAACCTTGTGCATTTCGGAGAGACTTGCTTTGCGTAGATCGCGTCCTTTAAAATTCACCTCACCTTCTAGGATATTGCCGGATGGTTTCGGAAGAAGATCAATGATCGACATCGCGGTCACCGTCTTGCCACACCCCGATTCTCCGACCACGCCCACCGTCTGGCCCTCCTCAACTGAAAATGAGACACCATCGACCGCTCGAACCCAGCCCGAATCAGTGTCAAAGCTGGTCACCAACCCGTGAATGTCTAATAGGCTACTCATTTCTTTCGGTATTTTTCGACGACATTTTGCACCTCAGGAAAGGTCACGCCTGATCGCATCGCCCCTAAGGTCTCTTCCTGCTTTTCGAGATCGATCCAAAAGCTGTAATGTTCATAGGGATAAGAAACCACG
>JBLIDI010000011.1:0-26308 GCA_047634075.1 Akkermansiaceae bacterium | reverse complement strand
GCCGCCCCCGCGCCCCGGGCGCCGCGGACTGAGACGAGGGGGAGGCTGGTAGTTTGGACGGATGAGGTAGGGCATCGTGAGGTGGCTCGGCATTTTAAGCAGTTCTTGGAGGTGGGGTTGAAGTATAGAGTGCGGGTTTTGAAGGTGAAGGGGGTGACGATGGCAGGGGTGGGTTTGCGAGAGGCTGATCTGCCTGAGAATGTCGAGATGGCGGGAGAGATTTCAGGGGAATTGGAGGAGGGGCGGGGTCAGTTGGACGAAGGGCAGTTATCGGTGGAGATGGACGCTTATTCGGGGGCTGATCATGTCATTTGGGAAAGCAGGATGATGTTGCGATCAAAGATTCCGGGGGCGAAGTTCGAGATTCAGGGAGGTTATATGGGAATCATAGAGGAGCCGATGGTTTTGGAAATCGGAGCTTTGGGAGGGAAAGAGTCATGGGTGGCAGTGTTGACAATGGCGGGAGTTCTAGAAGGTGGGACTCCTTTGAGAGATTGGGTTTTGGATGAAGGTGGGGAGGGGAAATGGTGGAAGGAGGCGCTGGTTGATTCGGTGGGGCCGTGGAAGGAGCCGGTGTTTGATGGCCGAAGGGTGAGGCGGAGGTTTACGGTGCCTCCGACTTTCTTGACGTTTATTGGGAGTGGGGAGGATGATCCCTTTTCCGAGGATGGTGAAAAGCCGACAGTGATGGAGCTTTTGAAAAGTAATGGAGTGAACTTTAGGGAGGGTGACTCGGCTATCTTTTACGAGAAGTCATCAGTTTTGGAGGTGGTGTCTTCGCAGGAGCAGATGTTTTTGGTTGAGGGGATTATTAGCCATAGTCCTGATTCAATGATGGGGATGATTCGGGGAAGTTTTGTGCTGGTGGAATCGAAGGAGAAGCTGACGAAGGACTCGGTGGTGGCGGGGCGATATTGGATTCGGCAGAAGGTGAGTCATTACCTGCTGGGTGGGCAACCGGCGGAGATTCGACTGAGGCGGAAGGCGTTGCTTTCTGAGGTGGAGGCGCAGGTTGATTCAGAGGATCGGCTGGTGGAAGTGCGGTATGATTTGGTGTCGAAGGCAGGAGGTTCTTTGAAATCGAGTGGGACGTTTGAGGTGGGGCGCCCGGTGATTGTGCAGCAGGAGAAGGTTGGGTCGAAATGGCGAGCCTGGGTTTTGACGACGTCGGTTCTGAGGTCGCGGGATTTTTTGGAGGATGGGGAATGAAGTTTGAGGGGTTGGTTGAGCGGGAACCGGGGGGACTTATCTGATTGTGCTGAATTGCGGGGGTGGGTATATTTCGGGGGATGAAGAGAACGATACGATTGATGTTGGTGGCGGTGGCACCGGCTTTGCTGGTGGCTCCCGTTTTGGGTCAGGAGAAGGCTTTGCCGAAGGCGGAGAATGTTGCAGAGGCGGAGAAGCCGTCGGTGACTTTCTTCTATTTCGATGGATGACCGATGTGTGCAAAAATTAAGGTCATCGTGAATGATCTCAAAAAGACACAGGGCGAGAAGGTGACGTTTCAAAATGTCCTGGTGGGCTCGGGGAAGAGCACGGAGGAAATTAAGAAGGCGAAGCTGAAAGGGCATGGTCTGGTGGGCAATGATAAGGACGGGAAGGTCGTCGATAAAATCGATGGACACGCTTATGGGAAGAAGGAAGTGGAGGCGGTGGTCGCTAAGCTCTTTAAGAAGTAATGAACCGAAGCTCGCCCTCGTTGATCCTTGGTTTTTTGATCTTTGGATTGAGCCAGGTCCTCTGCTTTGCGGAGGGTTTGGTGGTGCGGGCGTATCGGGCGGAGTTGCCGAACTTCGGGTATCGCGCGGTAACGGATACGAGGAAGTTGCCGGAGGGGAAGCGAGATGAGGTATATGAGGGCGCGCCGGTGAAGGCGGCTCCGTTTCCGAGTCGCTTTATCGAGGAAGGGGATGGCTTGCTCGATTTTACGGGGTGGGCGAAGATCTGCGGATTGTTGGAGAGCGAGGGGGCGAAGGCGGTTTTTAATGAGAGATCGGGGCAATTGGTGGTGCGGGCGGAGTTACGGGATCACTATTTTTTGAGGGATTATTTGAAGCAGTTTTTGGAGGGGCAGATTCGCTTTGAGCTCCGGCTGGTGAAGATGCCGGGGGCGAAATTTGACTTTCGAACCGGATTGATTGGGGTGATGGGGTTGCCGACGGTGGTCGAGTTGGGTTCTTTTCGGGGGAAGTCGACTTTGGTGGGGATTTGGAAGGTGAGTCAGGTTTTGCTGGATGGGACTGATCTCGATGACTGGATGCAGGCTGAGAAAAAGGGGAACTTTCGAATCCTGCGTAAAATTTGCGTGGGTGGTTATCGCGGTCGGAGCGTGACGATGATGATGAGGCGGCGATTTCTGGAGGTGGAATCTGAGAGCCAGACCAGTTCTGATGATGATTTTGTCGAGACGCGAGTGACGATTAAGGCTAAGGGAAAGGTGGTTGTGTCGACCCAGACTGAGTCTGAAGTGGGGGTGCCGGTGATCTTGCAGCAGGAGAAAGTGGGGAAGCGGTGGCGGTCTTGGGTGGTGACTTTTTTGGCGCGATACTTTGCGGATACGATCGAGGAAGGGCTCTAGAAGTGGGGGGGCTTTCGGAAGAGGCGAGATTTGTGGATTTTCAGCTTATCGGGGCTGCAAATTCGCTCTATAAACGCGGCTCCTACGATATGAGCGACCTACGACTCAAACTTCAGCGCAGCCTTTTGTCCGGACTTCTTGTCTGTGGGGCACCAGCTCTTGCGCAAACCTCCCTTCTTTCCACTGAAACAGCAGCGCGTTCGGCAGATGCCCGCAATGCCTACACCTTGATTGAGGAGGGCGATACGGCCTACCTTGAGCAGGACTACAGGCGTGCCGTTTCAAAGTATGCGCAAGCGTTGTCAAAGCTCCCCGAGGGTGCCAAGGCGGTTTCGGGTTTGCGGGCTTCGGCAGTGCAGCGATTTTCTCAGGCTTCTTTGGTGCAAGCGCAGGTTTTGCTCCGCAAGGGTGATGCCAAGGGGGCGAATGCCCTTTTGGATGATGTCGATGTGGTTGATCCTGACAATGCCAAGGCCAAGGCTTTTCGTGAGAAGAGCGATGATCCCATTCGTACGAGTGCCGCTCTGACTCCCGCGCATGCTGCGGACGTTGATCGGGTGCGTCGTCTCCTTTTCCAGGCGGAGAGCTTTTACGATCTGGGACAATTCGATCGCGCTTATATGACCTACGAGGATATTTTGCGGATTGATAAATTCAACAAGGCGGCCCGCCGGGGCATGGGGCGGGTAAACTCTGCCAAAACCGGATATGCCGAGGCCGCCCGTGATCAGGCACGTGCCGAGATTTTCAAGGATGTTAGCGCGGGTTGGGAGCAAAAAGTTCCTGATGTGAATGGTGCTCCCAAGGTGGGAGGGGATGCAATGGGAGCGATTGCGGGAGGGTCTGACATTCAGGCCAAACTCAATGCCATCATGATCCCAGAAGTTCGTCTCAGTGCCGCAACGCTGGGTGAGGCCGTTGATTTCCTCCGGGCAATTTCGATCCAGGGAGACACGACAACTCTCGACGATTCCAAGAAGGGCGTGGCCTTTGTGGTGCAGTTGGGTGATGAATCGATGCCTGTGGTAGAGAAGATTCGTGCCAGCCGCATTGATCTTTCTCTGCGGAACGTTCCTCTCGGCGAGGCCTTACGTTTAATCACCGAAGCTTCGTCGACGACCTTCCGCGTGGATGATTTTGCGGTCGTCTTAAATGCCTCGGGATTCGACGACCCCACGATGATTCGTCGGGAATTTCGGGTTCCTCCTGATTTCCTGACGAGCGATGCGGTTGCGAAGCCCCAGGCTGATGCCAATCCATTTGGTGAGGGCGCTGGAGAGGGCGGCTTGATTGCCAAGACGCTGACCGCGAGGGAAAGGTTGCAGACCTTTGACGTCAGTTTCCCGGAGGGCGCGACTGCAAACTATAATGCCAATACGAACATTCTCGTGGTTCGGAATACTACTGCCAATATCCGTCTGATCGAAGCGATCGTGGATGAGGTCGCGAAGACCGAACCTGTCGTCGTGACGGTCCGGACAACGATCGTTGATATTAGCCAAAAGAATCTCGAGGAACTGGGTTTTGATGTGAAGCTGGGCAAGTTCAATCTCGGTTCGAACTATTTTCTGTCCGGTGGCACCACTGGCACGGGGACGCCCATCAGCGACATGATCGGCGGGAGTCCGGTCACCTCGGGCAACCGCAGTGGTCAATTGTCTTCAGATACTGATGGCTTGGATGCTCTTCTGGCAAGAAAGTCACCTCCAAGCGCTTCAGGGACATCGTCGAGTGATGGTCTCGGAACGAATGTCTCGAGTATTAATCTGCCTGCGCCACCAGACACCTCCGGATCGCGTGCAAGTGGCATTATTAGTCTGCGCGGAATTATTGATAATACTGCGCATGAAATTCTAATGAGGGGCCTTTCCCAGAAGAAGGGCACCGACGTTATGGTACGCCCGGAAGTGGTGACCCGACCCGGGCAGAACGCTTCGATCCAGTCGGTGATTGAGTTTCCTTATCCCGATGAATTTGAACCGCCACAGCTTCCCAATGCGGTAGGAGGAACCAGTGCCATTGTGACTCCGGCGACACCGACGAATTTTAAATATAAAAATTTGGGTGTTTCTTTGGAAGTCCTCCCGCAGGTCGGGCCCGACCGGCGGGTGATCGAAGTTGCCGTTAATCCTATTCTGACTGATTTTGAAGGCTTCGTGAATTACGGCACGCCTATCGTGGGTTCAAGTGGGACCACGACGATTGATTTCACCACTGGGGCGATCGGTGGGAACAGTGCCTTTGGAGAGATCACCGCGAATGCGATTTTGAAGCCACTCTTTCGGGTGACCGAGGGCAAGACCGCGGTGCGGATTTTGGATGGTCAGACGATTGTTATGGGGGGATTGGTTCAAGAAATTCGAAAGGAAATTCATGACAAGGTGCCTTTCTTAGGTGACCTCCCTCTGATTGGGCGAGTCTTTCAGGAAAATGGTATGTCGGTTGAAAAGCGCGCCGTGATTTTCTTTGTGAATGTTGAACTCACAGATCCTGCCGGAAATCCTTACCGCGATCGTTAAATGAATACGAATCTCCCCCCCCGTTCTCTTCCACCGGAAGGGGAACCTGGCTCTTTGTCTCCAGAAGAGAAAAAAGAGCAGTATAATCTCGATGAGATTATGAAAGCCCTCCGTGACAAGGAGCGCGAAAAAGACGAGAGAGGTGAAGTTGTCACCCGAGCAGATGGGACTATTGCTCGCAAGGTGAAACGGCGTCGGCGACGTTCCGATCAGCCTGAAAAGGTGGATGCTCCTCAAAAGGAGAAGAAGCGATTGCTCTTTAAAGTGGTGGTCGCAGCGACTCTGATGCTTCTTCTTTGCTTAGCGGGCTTGTTCCTGATCCTGCTGCAAAACAGTAAGGGCCATCGTGAAACGCTTGAGCAACGGGCTTCTGGGTGGACCGGGGCGAAGGTGGAATTTAAGGGACTCAAGAGGATGCCGTTTTCTTGTTCGATGCAAGGGGCGACCTTCGAGTGGGATCAGAACTCGATGATCAAAAGCCTCAAGCTGCAAAAGATTTCGGGTGATGTTGAGTTTCGGAACTACTTGGGATTGCGCCCAAGTGGGGTGCAGATTGGCGGCATGACCGGAACGATGGTTTTGGGGCTTCCGTTTGGGAAGAGTGAATCTGGTCAGTCCCTAGACGAAGCCGACTTTCCTTTTGATTTCGATCAATACTTTTGTGAATCGCTGGATGTGACTTTTGGAGGAACGTCCCCGATTGGTATCACCGGCGCCGGAGCGAGCCTCGGGTCTATTGGTGAGGAGGGCTATCAACTGATTTTGGACCAAGGGAGTTTTCGACTGAATGGCTGGAATGACTTTCCGATTGCGAATGGTCTGATGCGTTTTAAGGAAGGGGTTCTGAATGTGAAGTCTTTGTCCTTGGAGCATCCGACAAACGAAGGGACCTCGCTTGCTACGGACCTGCAACTGAGCGGGAAGATTCCGCTGAAGCGGGGTGAGAAAGCGATCCTTGAGATTAAGTCGGAGGAATTTCCACTTGAGGTTTTACTTGGGAAACGACTCGCGCTCTTCTTCAGTGGCACGACAATCGCTTCAACCGGGAAGGTTTTTTTCACGGTTGGAAACGATTACCTTGATGAGATCAAGATCGATTTTACGGCAACCACGGCCAAGATGGCCAAGCTCCCGTTTCTGGCGAATCTCGATATGCTTTTTCCTGAGCACAATTTGGATTCGCTGGAATTTAGCGAGGGAATCACGAAGGCCCCGATCATGGGAACCCTGCGAGTGCGCCCGGAAGGGGTCGCAATGGAGGGGCTTGAAATGGCCCTCCATGGAAAAGTCAAGCTGCGGGGAAGTATGGTCATCGGGAAATCGGGTGTGATTGGTGGTGGGTTTGATCTTTGGATTAATCGCTTTTATCTTACGAGTCAGCCTCGCTTCAAGAAGAGCCCTCTGATTGTTCAGTCGGAAGCATCGGGCTTTGTGAAAGTGAATTTTAAAGTGAAGGGGACAATTGCGGAGCCTGATGACACTTTTCTTGAGGCGATTGGTGTTGATTCCGGAAGTGTTCGCCCAGCGGGGGATGGTTCTGGAGAGATTGACGTCTGGGATAGCTTGCAGAAGTTGGAAGAAGAACCGAGCCTTCTTCCTGACGGTTTTGGTCCCATCGAAGAGGGGCCGTAGCTCACTCCCTTTTGAGGAGTTTTAGAAACGCCAAACGCCAAGTGATGATCAACCCTTTCCGCGCTACTTTCGAATCCTTGTCCGGACCTGCGAGCCCGGTTGTCGATCATTTACACGAAGGGGCCCTTTCTCGATTAGAGCGCTTGGTTGAAGATGGGGAGGGCGCTTTGATTTTGCTGCGAGCCCCGCGGGCCGGTTATGGTAAGACGATGTTAATCTCCCGTCTGCGAGCGAAAGTGGAGGATGAAATCACGTTGATTCCGATCAGTCTGACGGGCGGATCAGGGCTCGATGAGGAGAGCGTGCTTGAGACGTTCCTCGCGGGGATTACCCGGGCAGCCCCGGCTGCGGGGGGCTTAACGCGCTTGGATGCCATCACGCGCCGGCTTTTTGCACTTGGCCTGATCCCTTTGGTGGAATCCGGAGAAGTGCCCAGTCAGGATTTGGAAGGAGCCTTAACTAGTCTCCGGCAAAGTCCTATCGAGGTGTTCGATTTTCATGATGAAGAGGCATCCGTTGCCCAGTGGACCCGGAATCAATATCAAGCCTTGTCGCCAAAATTTGTTTCGGTGATTGCCAACTTGTCGGGAGCCTCGACCAGTGATGTCTCCTCTTGGCTGAATGTCTTGTTTCGTTTTTCGATCTGTCCACCCGATGAAGTGGGGAGGATTGGCGAACTTATGGATGCGGTCTTTGGTGAGATGTGCCGTTTTCGATCGGGAACGGGATATTCAGGGGCCTTTCTTTCTTTTCTGAAGATGGTCACTCTAACCGAGAAAGTGGTCTTAATTCTTGATGAGGTGGATGGCCTCTTCGGGGACGGGGAATCTGCGCTGAAAGTGGCCAGTCACCTCATTTCAATTCGGCAATCGGCTCCCAAGACCAAGGTGATCATCTCGGTAAATGATGATGTTTGGGAATCTGCTTTTTCACCGCAACTTCCGATTGGAATCAGGGATCGCTTAGAGGATTGCCAGGTTAGGCTGGATTCGTTTGATGAAAGCGCGGTGCTTGATCTCCTGAAATCGAGAGATGAGGAGAAGGGGGAGCGAATTTTCAAGGAACTTGCGCTGAAGAGTTCAGAGTTTTATCCGAGGGCCGTTCTGCGCAGAGCGAGGGAGATTTGGGAGAAGATGGCGGATGGAAGTCTCAGTGATCAAAGTGTGTCAGCTCCTGATTCTCCGGAAATTGGTTTTGTCGAGGTGAGTGAGATTCTTATTCCTACCGCGAATACGCCGGGAGAGGCCTTTCAAAAAAGGAATCCCTATCCACCGAAGCCGGCGCGAAGGGTGAGCCTTCCCCGAAAATTCCTTGTCGAAAGAATTCGTGAAAAAGTGGAGCTCACGATGCCTGCAATCGTGAGTCCGTTCAAAATTGCGATCACACCTGCAACCGTTTCCGAGCTTGATCCCAAGCACGTTCCGCCACAACCGCCACCATTGCCGAACTGGCAGGGGCAAGCGGAAACCAAACCCGCCCGGAATCCCTTTGAGCCCAAGTCGGCCATTCCGGCATCTCCTGAGGAGGCCTCCAAGAAGGCAAAATCGATTAACGACCTGCTCCGCCAATTTCGGGATAAGCGGAATTCTTAATTGAAGACTTTGGTGAGAGATTCGCGCATCACTCGTTTCATGTCTGCCATGAGGATGGCACGCCCTGCTTCTTTTTCGGCCGAAGTCATCGTGACTCCGTCGAGGCCGCAAGGAGTGATGAATTGAAAGGGCGGAAGAGAGATATTTTGGACATTCAGAGCAAAGCCGTGCAGGGTGACCCATGAGCGGACGCCAACTCCAAGTGAGGCGATCTTGCGATCATCGAGCCATACTCCGGTGAGCCCGTCACGCCGGGTGGCCTTGATTTGAAATTTCGAGAGCGAAAGGATGATCGCTTCTTCGAGATTGCGGAGATGGAGGTGGAGGTCTTTTTTACGCTCTGTAAGGTCGAGGATGGCATAGCCGACAAGCTGGCCTGGTCCGTGAAAAGTGCCTTGGCCGCCGCGGTTGATTTCGACGACAGGATGGGGAAGCTGGGAAGGAATTTTGAGACTGCTCTGGTCGCGGGTGCGACCAATCGTAAAAACGGGGGCGTGCTCGAGGAAGAGGACGGTGTCACCGATTTCCTTGTCTCGTCTTTGTTGAACGAGGCCCTCTTGGAGGTCCCAAGTTTCCTGGAAGTCTTGATCCGTGCCGAGATCTTTGAACTGAATGATGCTCATCGCTTCGACTTGGGAAGGGTGAGCCACTTTTTGATTTCGGCAAGCGGCTGGCAGTTCAAAACATCCTCACGGCGAAGCCAACCTTTACGGGCAAGGCGGGCCCCATAGGCCAGAAACTGAAGTTGATCGGTGGCGTGGGCATCTGGATTGATGGAGGTGAGAACGCCCTTGTCGCGGGCGCGATGCCACCAACGCCAGTCCATATCCAGCCTCCAAGGGTTACAGTTCAGCTCAATAACGGTTCGAGTTTCAGCAGCGCAATCAATGATTTTTTCCATGTTGACGGCATATGGATCGCGGCGAAGAAGGAGGCGGCCGGTGACGTGTCCGAGCATGGTGACGTGCTCATTTTCCATGGCCTTGATGAGGCGCTTGGTCATCTCATCTTCGGGGAGATTGAAGACGTTGTGGACGGACGCGACACAATAGTCGAGTTGGCTGAGGAGGCTGTCGTGAAAGTCGAGCGAGCCGTCTTTGAGAATGTCGACTTCCGAGCCGGCGATGAGCACGAAGTTTTCAAAGGTTTCGTTGAGGTCGCGAATCTCGGCGACTTGTTCTGTAAGGCGCTCTTCGTTCAGGCCATTGGCCTGGAAGGAAGACTTCGAGTGGTCTGCGATGCCGAGGTATTGCAGCCCGTGGTCTTGTGCTGCGGCCGCCATTTCTGCGAGGGTGTTTTTACCATCTGAGGCGATGGTGTGGTTGTGGAAAGTGCCGCGAAGATCGGTAAGTTTGATCAGATCAGGGAGTTCACCATCGTGCGCCGCTTCGATTTCTCCGCGGTTTTCCCGGAGTTCCGGTGCGACCCATGCGAGTCCGAGGGCCCGGTAAATATCGGCTTCTTCGTTGACCTCGGGAATCTCGCCTTCTCCGGTGAAATCGTATTCGTTGAGCGAGAGACCCTGTTTTAGAGCGAGCGAACGGAGGGCAACGTTGTGTTCCTTGCTGCCGGTGAAATATTGGAGAGCGAAGGGGAAGTGGGTATTGCTGACGGCTCTGAGGTCGCATTGTAGCCCGTTTTCCAACCGGATTGAGGCTTTGGTGTCCCCTTGCACGATCACTTCATGGACTTCTTGAAAGCGGGTGAAGAAGGCGGTGAGTTCGGCGGGTTCGGTGGTGGCGACGAGGAAGTCGAGATCATGAAGGGTTTCCTTGGACCTGCGATAAGACCCTGCGATGGCCGCTCGACTTACTTTGGGGTGATCACGAAGGCGCTCGAGGAGGGTTTCGGCAAGCGGGGCAACATCACCGAGGCGAAAACGATCGGCAAACTTTTCCCGGTTTTCGATAGCTGCGAGGATCTTTTCAACGGTCTTGGTGCCGAAGCCTGCGAGATTTGAGATCTCCTCGCCTTGGCAGGACTTTTTCAGTTCGGCGACCGATGAGATCCCGAGCTTATCGTAGAGGGCTTTGATTTTCTTGGGTCCGAGGCCTTGCAGTTCGAAGAGTTCGAAGAGGGTGGGCGGGAATTCAGCTCGCAGTTTTTGGTGGAATTCGAGGTTTCCGGTGGAAGCGAGTTCGTGAAGTTTTTGTTGGAGGGCGTCGCCGATTCCTTTGATTCCCTTGAGGTCATCGTCGGCAGCGCGAGCGACGATATCGCCATCGAAATTTTGCACGATTTCGGCGCCATTCCGATAGGCGCGGGTTTTAAAGGGGTTTTCTCCTTTGAGTTCGAGAAGGAGAGCGATCTCTTCCAAAGTGCTTACCAGAGTATCGCGGGTCACGTTAGCCATTTGTTAAAAGATGCTTGGATGGGCGTGATTTGCAAGGCCAAGACGGCAAGAGGCGATCTCTGGTTGGCGGGGCGCGCTTGATCTGCTAACCCTTCCTCCGTGAGCAATCCCAATGTGAAGTTTTACAACGCCGCAATCGACGCGGCCCAGTCCGGCGATATTCCTGCGGCCCGTGAATCGATCGAGGCAGCCTTGGTTGAGGATCCCAATGATGTGCAAAGCTGGCAGCTTTACGGCGTCGTTTTGAATGCCTTGGGAGAGACCGATAAGGCCGCGAAGGCGATCGTAAAGGTGAAGGAACTCGGGCTGAGCGAGGTTGACGAACTGATCATGAAGGCCGCGGATGCGATTGGTCAGAGTAAATTTGGGGTGGCGATCACCCACTATGAAGATGCCTTGGAGCTGGAGCCCAATCGTCCCGAGGTCTACGTGAGCTACGCGCTGGCCTTGTTGCATGGCAATTATCCCTCGGATGCCGAGGAGGCCGCGGGCAAGGCCGTGGAAATGGCACCCGGTGATGCTTCGGCCTGGTATGCCCAAGGTCGGATTCTCCGCCTTCGCGGGAAAAGGAACGAGGCCTTGATCAGCTTACAGAAGGCGCTCGAACTTCAGGGGAATCTTATTTTGGCTCGATATGAGTGCGGGATGATTCTTGCCGAGATTGGCGAGCTTAAGGCGGCCCTGGAATGTTTTGAGACGGTGTTGGCAGATCATCCTGATGATGAGAATGCCATCGAAGCCAAGGCTTTGATCCTGGCCAAGATGGAAGAGCAAAATTCCTAGTTGATAAGGATTGCAAGGTTTGGTCGGAAGGGCAGGATCCGCAGAGACCTCAAGAGGCACAGATCATGAATCGTAAAATTTGGTTGGATGGGAATATCGTCGATGAATCGGAAGCTAAAATTTCGGTTTTCGATCACGGCTTGCTCTATGGAGACGGTATCTTTGAGGGCATTCGTTTTTATGAAGGACGGGTTTTTCGACTGACGGAGCATATCGAGCGCCTCTATCTTTCGGCGAAGGCGCTCCTTTTGAAGATGCCTTGGACCTTGGAGGAAGTTTGCGAGGCAACTTTGGAAACGATCCGTGCGAATGGTCTCACCGATGGTTATATTCGGCTGGTGGTGACACGGGGCGTCGGCGATTTGGGGTTGAATCCTTACCTGTGTCCTTCTCCTTCGATGTTTATTATTGTTTCTGGGATTACTCTTTATCCGGCGGAGCTTTACGAGAAGGGACTGGAAGTGGTCACGTGTTCGACACGCCGTCCGACTCCGGCGAGCCTGAGTCCGCAGGTGAAGTCACTCAATTATCTCAATAATGTCATGGCCAAGGTGGAGGCGCTGAAGGCTGGCGCCAAGGAAGGCCTGATGCTTAATGAGCAGGGCTACGTGGCCGAGTGCACGGGCGATAATGTCTTCATCGTGAAAAAAGGGGTGGTTCTGACTCCTCCGGTTTCCGATGGCAGTCTCGATGGGATCACCCGGCAGGTGATCTTCGATCTGTGCGCGGAGCTGGGAATTACGATCCGTGAGGTTTCGATGACACGCTATGATCTCTACACTGCAGACGAGTCGTTTTTGACGGGAACGGCGGCCGAGACCATTCCGATGGTGAAGCTTGACGAGCGGGAAATTGGAAATGGCAAGCCGGGTGAAGTGAGTCTCAAGTTGATCAAAGCCTATGGTAATCTGGTGCGCTCGGAAGGAACGCCGTTTTAGAGACTCGTCAAGAGGGGATCTAGTTCCTAGAGTTCCGGGATGAGATTTGTATGTTTCGCCCTTCTTTCTGTTTCGAACGCACTATTTGCGGCGCCGTTTGGCGAGCAAATAAGTGAATCCGGGATCAAGCATTCCTTCCTGATGACGGGGACCAAGACTGCGATCGTGGGAGAAGATTGCGAGGTGATTTGGGAGGTGAAGGAAAAGTCACGGGACGGGGAGGTTTTGCGAAATGGCAACGTCTTGGTCGCCTTCGCGAAAGAGGTCAAGGAATTCACGAGGGAGAAGAAGGTCGTGTTTCATTATCGCTTGGCGGCGGAGAACAAAGAAATTAGTACTGCCACTCGCTTGGAGAATGGAAATACTTTAATCGCTGAGATGGGGGCGAAACCGAGGCTTTTGGAGTTGACCCCGGCCGGGGAGATTGCGGTTGAAGTTCCGGTCAAGCCAGAGACCGGGAACACTCACATGCAGATTCGTATGGCCCGCAAGCTCTCGAACGGAAACTATCTCGTGCCCCATTTATTGGCATTTGCGATCAAGGAATATACTCCGAAGGGCGAGGTGGTCCGGACGATCAAGACCGATCTGCCTGAGTTAGGGGGGCGGGAAAAGAAGAACTGGCCTTTTACCGCGATTCTTTTGGAGGATGAAAGGATCATCGCAAATCTCACCAATGGCAATAAGACGGTGATCTTTGGTAAGGACGGGAAAGTGAACTGGGTTTTTGCGAATGACCAATGTGCGGATCCTTGCGGGGGACAGTTTCTTGCCAATGGAAACATCGTGGCTTGCCAGTATGGTTCGACATCAGACACGATGCCTGATGCCATGGAGATCAGTCCTGATAAAAAGGTGGTTTGGCAATTCAAAGCACCCAAGTTTCGGGGCTTTCATGAAGTGCATGTTTTGACCACCAACGGTAAGCCAGCAGGAGGTCGGCGCTAGTCACTCCGGCGCGGGCGGGCGGACATGAGGAGTCGAACCGCGGCGATTGGGAGAATCCCGATGAGGGCCGCGGCGGCGGCAATTTTGAATCCCGGATAGAGGCGGGGACGATCGTCGAGAAGGGCCTTGATGGAATCCCGGACAATCTTATCGGCCCGAACGTAGAAGGCTTCTTGAACTGGGAGTTTGCTCTTGGGGTCCCGGCGGGCGGCCTCACCAAAGCCGGTTTTGATGGGCCCGGGGCAGACTGCGAGGACGCGAACACCCTGATGACGGAGTTCGAGGCGCAGCGCTTCGCTGAAACTGGTGACGTAGGATTTGGTGGCTGCATACACCGCAAAATCCGGAATGGGAAGAACGCTGGCGAGAGAGCTCACGTTGAGAATCGCCCCACCTCGTGCCATTAAGCCGGGAAGAAGAGCATGGGTGAGATGGGTCAGGGCCTCCATGTTGAGGCGGATCATTTGCCCGGTCTTGGTCCATTCCGAAGTACGAAACTCTCCGTAGTCACCCATGCCGGCGTTATTAACGAGGCAGTCGAGGTAGAGTTCCTCTTGAGAGAGCGCGTTGAGAAGATGGTTGCGACCGGTGGCATCACCGAGATCGGATGCAAAAATTTTCACGCTAAGATGCGGATGCTCTTTGACGAGCTTGCTCGCGATTTGCTCGAGAAGTTTTTCCCGTCGGGCAACGAGAATGAGGGTCCCGACCCTTGGTGCCAGTTGGCGGGCGTATTCCAGACCCAACCCGGAGCTCGCCCCCGTGATGAGGACGCAGCGGAAATCGGGAAGGGATCCAGAGGGGAACATGCGCATTCAGGGGTTAGCCTTGGGGCTTATTCTCATCTACCTTGATGATGCGGAGAGGAAGGCGCTGGATGAGTTCGTTATCGACGAGGATGTCAACGGAGTAAACGCCGGCGCGGGGGAAGGTGAGGCCCTGAAACCCGACAATGAGATGGCGGGTCATGAAAGCGACGTTGTCAGGCATTTGCACCGGCATGGCACCCTTGATCGGCATTTTCTCGTTGATGGGCTTGCCGTCCTCATCGATCACGGAGATCTGAAGTTCGTGTTCGCCATCGTCCTCGGGAGTGAAGCAAAAGCGCATGGCGAGAGAGCACTGGGGGTGTACGATCGGTGTGGCCTTGGCGGCGAGTGCGTCGAAGGTGCCGGTGATGACCATCTTGCCTTGGTATTCGGCGGCGAAATCGCAGAGAGTAGCTACTTGTAAGTCCATATTTTTATTAAGAGATTTATGCCAGAGGAAGCACGCCCTTTAGGTGCCTTGTCCGGTCGCACACGTAAAGGGTAAAGGCCAAAATTACCGATCGCCGGGTGTCTCGGGCTCTTTCCGGGGGAAGTCGGCGGGAGCTTCCGGTGCTTTGGGGGCGACAGGAATGGCCTCGGGAATGTCTTCTTCATCGGGGACCGTGGGAATCTCTGGTTTTGTGGGGTAATCGGCGGGGATCACGGGGGTGGCAGTGGGAATATCAGCGGGGATTTCCGGCTCGCCAGGTGACGGTGCGGGGAGATCCGGCTCGTTCATGAGTGCCTCCTCGTCTTCGACGATGATTGCTCTGGGAATGATGTCGTCGATGGGACTGAATCCCTCACCCTCTTCTTCCACGATCAGGGCGCGGGCTGCGGGCTTTAGGTTTTCTTCAATTTCGGTGCGGAAATTACGGAAGAACCGGCGCACCATGGGGGCGGCGTTCCGGCCACCACTGACGCTTTCTCCCGGAGCTCCTTCGTAGACAACCGCGAAGGCGTAGCGCGGATTATCATAAGGGAAGAATCCTGAGAACCAGGCCAGGTTTTGGTCGATATCGGGCTTCCACTGGGCGGTGCCCGTCTTCCCGCACATGATGGTGAACCCGAGGTCGCCCCGTTGACCCGTTCCGTAGCCGGCGTGGACAACGTCTTTCATGCCCTTGTGGGTGGTATTCAGAGCGATCGCAGATAGATTCAAGTCGTTACGTTTTTTGAAGGTTGGGGCCTCGATAACGCGTCCGTGGAAGTCTTGAATTTGTCTCACGAGCTGGAGTTCCATGAGAACGGAACGGTTACCGATCGCGGCCATCGACTGGGCAACTTGAAGGGGGGATGCTGTTACGAGGCCCTGTCCGATCGAAAGGTTGGCGGTATCACCATCTGTGGTGGAACGGCCCATTTTCGCCATAATGTATTCAGGAGAGGGTGCTGTTCCGGTGGCTTCTCCGATCAAGGGGAGGCCTGTTTTGGACCCGTATCCCAGCCGGCGAGCGACCGAAAGAAAGGCTTGGGGCCCCGTCCTGATCCCAACCTGGTAGAACCAAGGATTAATCGATTTCGCGAGGGCGCGCTTTGCTTCGACATCGCCTTGATGGCCCGCCGAGTGGTTGCGGAAGAATTTGTTTCCGATTTTGATTTGGTAGGGACAATTAAATCTTTGATCTGCCCGGATGGCTCCGGTGTTGATCGCAGCGAGAGTGACGATGGGCTTGAAAGTGGAGGCCGGTGGGTATTCCGATTTGAAGGCGCGGCCAAAGAGGGGGGAGGAAGGATCATTCAGAAGCTCCTGATACCGTTTTTCGGTGATATAAGGGACGAACTCGTTGAGGTCAAAGGTAGGGCGGGAGGCCATCACGAGGACTTCGCCGGAGTGGATGTCAATCACGACGAAGGCACCACGTTTGGAGCCTTCCCGGAGGACTTCCTCGGCATATCGTTGCCAATCGAGATCAAGGGTGGTGACGACATTGCCGCCCGGACGCGGTCGTTTAATGGGCTCGTCGAGAATCTTCGTACCACTTTCATCGAAGATCATTTTCTTGAGACCAGGTTCACCGCTGAGTTTTTGGTCAAAGATTTTTTCGAAGCCAGATTTGCCCATGGTGGATTGGAAAAGAGGATCGCCATCATTGATGGCACCGGTAGGGAGGACGGTCTTAGCCCCCACATAACCGATGAGGTGAGCCGCGACGCTTTTCTCCGGGTAGGAGCGGAGGTAGACCGGAAGCAAGGTCAAGCCAACGGGGAGTTTGCCTTCGAGGCTCTTGGCTTTGGTCTCAGTGAGGATTTGAGAGATCTTTCTGGGGAGCCAGCGGCGGTGGCGGTAGTAATTGGCGAGCTTTTGATTGCTGTATTTTTGGTCTCCATTGACGAGAGCATTTGCTTCAGCAATCCGCTCTTGAGCCCATGCGACCGCTGATTCAGAGGCAAGGGGACCCTTATAGCCAGTGAAGTCGAGGGCGAGGTGATAAGCCATCTTGGTCTGAGCCAGCGGTTCTCCGTTTCGGTCGAGGATGAGGCCACGAGGGGCTGGGATGGAAATGGTCATGGTCCGGGCCAAACCTTGGTTAAAGACCGAGCCATCGGAGGCTGAAGAGCCCTGTCCAGCTTCGGTTTCGGCTTCCGGGGCGAGATCGGGTTTCACCAGAAGAGGCGACTCGGTGGGGTCCTGGGCGTGAATCAGGACAGTGGTGGCGAGGCCAATGAGAAATTGCTTCGAACGCATGGGGGAGAATAAACTGAGTTTTATGATCTTACCAGTCTCACTCACGGGGATTTCCCCAGAAAATTTTGATAATTTCGACAGGGGGAAAGATCATTTCGGTTTTCTATTTTGGGACAGCTTTGCAGGAAAGAGCAGAAGATTCCGAGAGCGCGGACGGGTGTTTTGACCATGACAAGCATGGAGATACGGGGAATCAAGATTTTGTCAAAATCCTGTGCGGGGGATTACCGCTTGCCTAATGATCTGTAAAATCTAAACTAAAAGTGTCAAGGGCCTCTGAGAGCTCCAAGAACCCCAGAGGGAAGAGCTTCTTTAGATGCCATTTCATTCCGGCAAGCCAATTACAACGAGCTAGCCCGGCATCCCGAAAAGGGTTTGAGGGCCACATGTCTTTGCCAAAAACCCGTCGGGGAGTCCGCTTTCCGGTCGTTGTTAAATCATTCAGAATCTTCCGGAGGCCTTCTCGGCTGCCATGCGAACACATTTTTCATGTTCGCGGCGGCGACTCCGGAGCTCTCGATTTCACGGACCGGAGCTCCTCACAAGGGTCATTAAACCCAATCGGAAAAATGTCAGAACCGAATAGAAACACGTCGGCCGGTCAGTCCTCACAGGGCTCCGGAGATCAGCCCGGGAATCCCAACCGGAATCGCAACAGAAACCGCAATCGCAGTAGAAACCGCAACCGAGACCAGCAAGGTGAGGGTGGGGGAAGACGCGAAGGAGGTGGTCAAGGTGGTCAACAGCGTCGCAGGCATAATAATGCTGAAGCGCCACGTCGCCGCAGTCCCAAACCCAAGCCGCTTACTTTATGGCAGAAGATTCTCAAATTTGTGGGCATCTCCAAGCCTGAGCCAGCTCGTCCTGCAAAAAAGGCAGCCAAGAAAGCGGAACGGCCTCCCAAGGAGAATGTCCGTGATGCCTCTGGTCGCGCTAATAATGGCGGCGGCAGCAGCAGCAGCAGCGGCAGTGGTGAAGGAGGAGGAGGTGGTGGTGGTAAAACAGCACGTGCTCGCCAGAAGCCACGGCCTACGCCCGATAGTTCGCAGGTGGAAGGAAAGAGGCTCTATATCGGCAATCTTTCTTATGATGCTGCTGAACATGACCTTGAGGATCTTCTCAAGGGCGTGGGCGCAGTGCGTAAGATCGAGATTGTCTACAATCGCAATACTCACCGATCCAAGGGCTACGGCTTTGCGGAGATGGCTCGGGTTGATGAGGCCAAGCGGGCCGTGGAGGTTCTCCACGACCAGCCGTTTATGGGCCGCACCTTGATTGTGAACGGGGCCAAGTCAAAGGGTCCGGTTGATTCAGACGGCGATCCAGCTCCGCAGGAAAATCCTCCCCCGAACCTTCCGGAGAACGAGGAGTAAGCATTTCTTTTTGAAATTTCAGCCCGTTCGGTCTTTTCCGGACGGGCTTTCTTTTTCTAGAGTCATCACGTGAACCCCATTCCTCTTTACCTTTGCGGCACGACGGCCTCCGGCAAGACCGGGCTCGCTCTCGCACTGGCGAAGGCGTGGGGAGGTGAGATCGTGAATGCGGATGCCTTTCAGGTGTATCGCGGGCTCGAGATTCTCAGTGCCGCGCCGACCGAGGAGGAGAAGGGGCGTTGCCCCCACCATCTTTTTGGGTTCCTGGATCCTTGCGAGTCGATGGATGCCGCTAAGTATGAGGCCTTGGCGAAGCCGGTGATCGCGGGGATTATTGGTCGAGGTAAGTGTCCGATCATCGTCGGGGGGTCGGGATTGTATCTTAAGTTTTTGACCCACGGGGTCGCGAAGGCACCGCCGGCCGATGAAAAGATCCGAGCTGAGTTGGACCAGTGGGCCGTGGATCAAATTTACCAACGCCTTAAGGAGCTCGATCCAGAGGAGGCGGCGCGTCAGAATTCTGAAAATCGACGCCACCTTTCGCGTGCGCTTGAAATTTGTCTCATCACGGGCGGTAAGGCTTCGGATCTGAGAAGAAACTTTGCAGATCCTGCCATCCTCGAGGGATTAAAGGGGGTCGTTTTGTCGTGGCCAAGGGAAGCTCTGGCAGAGCGGATTGCTTTGCGAACGAGGCGAATGATGGCAGGAGGAGCGGTCGAGGAGGTGACGGGTCTTTCCGGTGTCACGGGAACAATTCGGCAGGCGATCGGGGTCCGCGAAATTGAGGCCTACCTCGGTGGAGAGATGACCAGAGGAGAGTGCGAGGAACGGATTACGATTTCAACCCGGCAGTATGCCAAGCGTCAGCGCAATTGGTTTCGACGTGAGAATTGGCTGCGTCCAGTGGATGGGAGGCTCCCGCTGGCGGAGCAAGTCGAGGAGGTTACTGGAGGGGGTTAGCCTCGATGCGGTCACTGGTGATACGGACGACGACCGAGTAGGATGCCCCTTCTTGTCCGGTCCCGAGGAGAACGGAGTGTCCGTCTTCGGTGCGCCAAAGGTGTGACCCGAGAATGAGGCCGTCCTGCAGGTCGGAGGAGTTGGGATAGGGTGCTCCTTGAATGGCTTCGCCGTGGAGGATGGTGAGGAGGTTAATGAGTTCGGTCCAATTATTTTGGAGCTGGCCACTGTAGAAATCGAGGGACTTGGCCTTGGTTCGCAGGGTGACTTCCTTCAGTTTGTTTTCCCTATCCCAATCGAAGTAGAGGTGGCAATGGAGGCCGCCAATTGTTTCCTTGGTTTTGAAGGTGCCATTGAGACCGACGCGGGCAATCATGACGGCGGGGACCGAGCTTGCCACGATCTGGCTCTCGCTGAGTTTTTGGATGACAACTTTGTGGGGGTCTCCAAATTTGAGGGTATCAAATGCCGCGCCTTTTGGAGCAGGACCGGCCGGTTTCTTGGTATTGGGGTCTTTCACCTTGGGGGGGTGATTGGCACTGAGCCATGCCTGATCATCAGCGTGAAGCTTCTCGATGGCGAAGGTGAGGATACGCCCGGTCCGGCGGAGAGTGACCAATTTTCCGTCGTTCGAAATGTAGGTGGCTTCGAAGGTTTTATCTCCGGAGGTGCTTTTCCATGGCCGGGCTGAAAGCGGGGCGATTATGAAAACGAAGGTGGTGATGAGACAAAAAATGCGCATGATTCGAAATCTTATAACGGTGGGAATGGCAAACTTCTTAGAAGAAAAATGGCACGAAGAAGATCGAGGGACAAGAGTGAGGTCGAAATGACACCCTGCTGGACCGCGACTTTGGCGCAGGATGGCTCTGCTTTGCTGACGAAAGGGAATGACGTGACCTTGTATTTTGACGGGGATGAGGTCTACGAGGAGATGTGCGGGGAGATCGCGAAGGCGACGAGGTTTGTGAATATCGAGATGTATATGTTTCTCTCCGACCGGGTGGGAAGGGCGATTGCCAAGGTGCTTGCGGAAAAAGCACGGGCCGGTGTGCCGGTGCGAGTGGTTTATGATGCCATTGGTTCTTCGGCCGCGGAGGGGGAGATGTTTGCGGAGATGACGGAAGCGGGGGTCAGGGTGGAGGTCTTCCGACCGGTGGCTCCATGGCGAAAGCGAAGCGGGGTTTTGGGGCGCAATCATCGTAAGAATCTCATCGTTGATGGACGGGTGGCCTTCACGGGGGGGATGAACTTGGGGGAGGTATGGTCTCGAAAGTATTGCGAAGAGGCCTGGCGGGATACACATATGAAAATCGAGGGGCCGGCTGCGGCGGCCTGCCAGCATTTCTTCAAGGAGGCTTGGAAGAAAGTGGGTGGCGAGTCAGTCACGGATTCGTGTGTTTATAAAGTCGACCAGTCCGGTCCGGGAGAAAGCGATTGTGTCGTGATCGGCGGGAGTGGCTTCAGTAAGCGACGGGCGATCAGGCGACTTTATTCCCAAGCTTTTGCGAGCGCGACCCGTAATGTCGTGATGACGGTGCCCTATTTTGTTCCTCCTAAGAGGGTCTTGGACGTGATGCGAAGGCGTTCTTTGGAGGGTCTCGATATCAGGATTCTGGTTCCTCGGAATTCCGATGTGGCCTTTGCCGATTGGATTCGGGAAGGGCTTTATCCTTCCTTGATGGATGATGGGGTAAAGTTCCACGAATATCTGGGGTGTGTTCTCCACGCCAAAACGATGGTCTTTGATGACCAACTGGCGGTGGTGGGGAGTGCCAACTTTGACTATCTTTCGATCTCGATGAACTGGGAACTCGGGGTGGTGGTCGATGACCCGAAGGTCGTGAAGCAGTTGATGGATCAGTATCAGCTGGATTTAGCGAAGAGTGAAGCAGTCGAGTGGGATTGGGCCGAGCAGCGACCGCTGTGGCGACGGGCGCTGGCGTGGATTGGGGCGGCCGTGATTCGGAAGCTCTGAGTTGTGATTTTTCTTCAGAGAATACTCCAGAAAACAGAAAACAGAAAAAATGGCAGGCATGTTTTTAGGTTGGCAACTTATCGCTGGTGATCTGGAAAAATTGGTCTTGGGGGTTCGGGGTGTCATGAATTGTCGATGCTGCGAACAGAGCGCCCGGGAGGAGTATGAGAAGCCATCGTAGCAAGGGGGGCTTAAGCCGACTCCGCATTAAGATTCGATTTTTGGGTTGGTTGCCCGTGGAGATCGTTGGAGGGGGCGGAGAAGGGGAAATGAGATGTCGGTAATAACGAGCTCCGAGCCGAGAGTTCCGATTGAAGGCACGAAAAAAACCGCATCCCGAAGGAGGCGGCTTTTCAAAATCTAGAAAGGAAAACCCTCTACCATTTCTGGGAGCGAGAGTGGTCGAAGTAGGTCTCGAAACCAAGCTCGGGTGGGAACTCGGAGAGTCCGTCGCGTGGGTTCATTTCGATACGGTCATCAGCACCGCAGCGCGTGTAGGGTGGCTTAAAGGTACCGTGGAAGGTTGGGCAGTGGAAGGTTACGAGCTCGTAAAATCCGTAGCCGATGCGTTTCAAAGCGCGGCGACTTCCGTCGACAACACCGTGTGACCAACCCGCATTGCGACCGTCAGCTTCGGATTTACGAACGATTTGTTCGGGAATCTCAATCACTCCGTAAAGAATGTTGCTGACAGCCCGTCCGAGCTTGCGGGAAGAGGTGTGTTTAGATCCTGGAGGAGCCTGGATGTCCGCCTGGACGGGGACACCGAAGCCGAGCGCGAGTGTGATCAGTAGGAGCTTTCTCATTACGTCTTTCATTCCACCGAAGATCGCAGTGCTTGGCAATGGGAAAATGTCTTAAGAGTGCGAAAAAGATCGGGAGGACGTTTCAAAAGCCAGATCGGGGATTCGGAGTTGTCTTGGAGGGGCAAATCACTAAAGTCCTGCTTGCCGCTATGAGTGTCTTACCTTTGGATCATCGAATTCTTCGCAATTGTGTTCTTTTAGCGTGTACATTTTTGGGGTTTTTCGCGTCAAGGGCTGTTGGTGGAGAGAGTTATCTTGCGGTGGAAGCCTTCACCGGTAAAATTCTTTTGGAATTTGATGCTGATCGGAAGCGCCCGGTGGCTAGTCTGACAAAGATCGCTACGGCAATGGTTGTTTTGGATTGGGCGAAATTGAGCCAAACCAGTATGGCTGAATTGGCGATCGTGCCTCAGGAGGCACTTCGTTTGGGCGGTTCCAATCCAATGGGGCTTATTCCCGGTGATCGAATTTCGCTGCGTGAGGCGATGTATTCCATGCTTTTGGGGTCGGATAATGTTTCGGCTCTGACGGTGGCCGAGTATGCTGGGCGTTCAATTCAGAGCCGTTCCGGAGGAGCCTCGCCACAGGTTGCCTTCGTCACCGAGATGAATAATCTCTCCCGCTCGCTGGGGATGAGGAGAACTCGATTTGTGAACCCGCACGGGATGGATATGGTCCAAGCGCAGGGGAGTTCGACGGCGCGGGATATGGCACGATTGGCAATCTATGCGATGCGCGATCCTGGGTTTCAGTTTTATGTCAAGCAGACCGAGCGGACCATTTTCTCTTTTCGAATCAATGAGAAACGCTCTTTCAAAGTGAGGAACACCCATGCCTTGGTCGGGAAGGGCGAGATCAATGGGATTAAGGGTGGGAGCACGGTATTGGCTGGGCCCTGTGCCGCGACCAGCGCTGAGAAGAAGCCCATCGTAAACAAGCTGTCGACTGGTGCGACCCAGTTAATGGGGCGCCGTCTGATTATGATTACCCTTGGAAGCCCTGATCGCTGGGGAATCACTCAAACCTTGATTGATCAAGGGTGGGGAGCCTACGAGTCCTGGCGGCAACAAGGATCACCGGTTCAGGAGGCACGAGAGCTGCTCAGTGTCCCTGTTCCCAAATAGTTCATCTAATTTCACAACACACACACAAACTATCATGAGAATTGGAATTCTTAATTGCGGGGGCGATTGCCCCGGACTCAATGCGGTCATTCACGGAGTGGTCGGCGCGGCCGCCTCAAGAGGGTGGGAAACAGTGGGCTTTCGGGATGGCTTCGAGGGACTTCTTCCTCCGGGAGATTTCACGTTCCTGACACCCAGAGATACGGAGGGCATTCTCAAGCAGGGTGGCACGATCTTGGGAACAACGAACAAGGGGAACTTCGCCGCCAAGATCGGTGAGGGAGACATTGCGCGCGTTCCCCAAGAGATCGTGGACCGCGCCAAGAAGACACTTGATCAGCTCGAAATTGGAGCGCTGATCGTGGTCGGTGGTGATGGTTCCCTCACGACCGCGCATCAGCTTTACGAACAGGGATGGCCGATCATCGGGGTTCCCAAGACCATCGATAATGATTTGAAAGCGACCTCGATGACCTTCGGTTTCGATAGTGCGGTGAGCACGGTGGTGGATGGGCTTGATCGTCTTTACACCACGGCCAAGAGTCACAAACGGGTGATGGTGCTCGAGGTGATGGGGCGGCATGCCGGTTGGATTGCTTTGTGGGGTGGCATGGCGGGCGCCGCTAATGTCATTCTTCTTCCGGAGATTCCCTTTTCCTACGAGAAGGTGGCGGCTCACTTGAAGGTGAGAGAAGCCCAAGGATACACCAGTTCGCTGGTCGTAGTGGCTGAGGGAGCAAAAAATCCCGATGGCAATCTCGCGACGATTGCCGAGAATTCAGGTGGCCAAGTCCGGCTTGGTGGTATTGGCGAGCAGGTTGCCCAGAAAATTGGGGAGCTGACCGGCAAGGAGACCCGTTGTACCACGCTCGGTCACATTCAGCGAGGTGGCACTCCGACTCCGCTCGACCGGATTTTAGGAATGCGCTTCGGGGTGATGGCGGCGCAGTTGGCCGGCGAAGGAGATTTTGGCAAGATGGTGAGCTATCACAGCTACCATGTTGGCTCGGTGCCGATCAAGGAAGCGATTGAAGAGCTGCGCTTGGTCGATCCTGATACCGAAGTGGTGAAGGCGGCTCGCGCGGTGGGGGTGTGCTTTGGAGACTAATTTGCAATCATAACGATGAACCAGCTTCTCGATCTCCTCAAGCGTAACGCACGACAGACTAACTCCGAATTGGCGGGTCAGCTTTCTTCTACGGAAGAGGCGGTCGCTGCTCAGATCTCGGAATGGGAGGAGGACGGCACGATCCGTGGCTATCAGGCCATGGTCGATCCAGCCCTCGATGGGGACGAAAATGTCACGGCATTTATCGAAGTTCGCCTGACGCCGGAACGGGGTGGCGGCTTTGACCGGCTGGCGCGGCGGATTGCCCGATTTGAGCAGGTCACCAGCGGCTATCTCATCAGCGGAGGGTATGACCTTCTGGTGATGGTGGAGGGGAAGGATCTTCTCGCGGTGGCTGGATTCGTTTCCGAGAAGTTGAGCACGATTGAGGGCGTGGTTTCGACTGCGACTCACTTCCGGCTCAAATCCTACAAGGAAAACGGCTTCCTGTTTGGGGAAGATCATGAAGTTTCCCGGCTTCCGGTGACGCCATAACACGAAAATTTTCCATGGACATTCAATCCAAGTTGGCCGGTCATCTTAAAACGATTCCACGTTCGGGGATTCGCGATTTCTTCGAACTCGTGATCGGCCGGGATGATGTTATTTCTCTCGGTGTTGGTGAGCCGGATTTTGCAACCCCGTGGTCGATTCGTGAGGCTGCGATTTATTCTCTGGAGAAAGGGGAGACGAGCTATACCTCGAACTTAGGTCTTCTCACCTTGCGAAAGAAAATTTCGGAGTATGTTGATGATTTTTTCCACGTTTCTTACGATCCCAGGGCGGAAGTTTTGATCACGGTTGGGGTCTCGGAAGCTCTTGATTTGGCCCTGCGTGCTCTTTTGAACCCGGGTGATGAGGTGGTTTATCACGAGCCATGCTATGTTTCCTATTCCCCGAGTATTGTGATGGCTCACGGAGTCGCGGTTCCTGTCTCGACCACGAAGGAAGATGGTTTTTCCCTAAAACCGGCGGCCCTTGCGGCGGCTATCACGGAAAAGACGAAGATCGTCATGTTGAATTTTCCGACTAATCCGACGGGTGCGGTTGCTTCCCGGGAGGATTTGGAGGGGATTGCCAAGCTATGCGTAGAGCATGATTTAATTGTGCTGAGTGATGAAATCTACAGCGAGCTTCGGTATGACGAAGAAGAGCATATGAGTATTGCTACTTTTCCTGGGATGCGCGAGCGGACGATCTTGTTGCATGGATTTTCGAAAGCCTTTGCGATGACGGGATTTCGCCTTGGTTATGCTTGTGCGCCTCCGGAGTTGATTGAGGCGATGATGAAGATTCACCAATACGGGATTCTTTGTGCTCCAATCACGAGTCAGGCGGCCGCTCTCGAGGCCCTCAGCGGAGGGCGGGCCCTCTATGAGCCCATGAAAAAGGAATACCGTCAACGGCGCGATTTTTTGGTGGAGCGACTGAATGGGATGGGGATTGATTGTCATTTGCCGGGGGGCGCGTTTTACGTCTTTCCTGACATTCGTAAGTTTGGGCTTTCCAGTAAGGATTTTGCGATGGGTCTTCTTGAGTCCGAGCAGGTCGCGGCTGTGCCGGGGGATGCCTTTGGTCCGTGTGGGGAAGGCTTCCTGAGATGTTGCTATGCCACCGGGATGTCTGACTTGAAGGAAGCGATGAATGCGATGGAACGATACATCGGAACACTTTAGCAGAGGGATGATGAATCAACTGAAGATCTGGCGGGAAGACCGAACCCTGGCTCATGTCGTTCCTTTTGGGGTCTTCATGGTCTTGAACTTGATTTTTCAGTTTGCAGGGGAAGCGATGGTCTGGGAACACGATGCGGCTCCTTGGTATCGCCATTGGCCGGAGCAATTATTTTACCCGATTCAGACTTTCGTCTGCCTTGTGGTGTTGGGTTTCTTTTGGAAGCACTACGAATTGCGCTGGAGCAACAAGGTGTGGATTGGGGTGATGGCGGGGTTTGTGGGGATTGGATTTTGGTTGCTACCGACAACTTTATACGACTGGCTTGGAATGACGGGGGAGCCGGATGGTTTTTTTGAAAAGCTGACCGGGTTGGCGCCGAGACGAGAGGGATTTGATCCGGGAGTTTTTGAGAATCAAGGTGCCTATTGGGCCTCGTTG
>JBLIDI010000010.1:0-26735 GCA_047634075.1 Akkermansiaceae bacterium | reverse complement strand
GTGCTCGAGTCTTCCGGGATTGAACGGATCTCGTGCGGGGGCCTTGAAAAAGATGGGCTATGTTTCGGTTCCTCTTCAGAAAATAAGGGGAGACTCTCGTTTTTCCGGTGTCTTCCAAGTGAACGATCAGCCCATGCGTTTTTTAATCGATTCAGGAGCCAATAGCACTGATGTCGACCAGCAATTAGCGACGGAAGTTGGGTTGGTCCGTGATCTAGCGGTGAAGGTGATTACCCGTGGAGCACTCGGACGTGAAGTTTCGAGCGGTCGGGGATACGGTAAACTTCAAGTGGGACCAATGGTGGCCCGCGAGTTCCCATTTACGATTGCTCCTGATCCGGGAAAGAAAACCTCGACTAGTAGTTATGCGGGGCAGGTCGGGTTGGATGCCTTGTCTGCCACCGGAGCGCTGATTGATATTCCTTCGGGACGCATGTGGGTGCCAGGGCCGCGTTCGGAAGTGGGAAGCAGGAGGTTCCCTTCGGTTCTTGGACCGCGGAGGGGACTCGGAGATAAGATCCTCCGCATGGGAACAGCCGGTCGCTTGCCCCATCTCATTCTTTCGGGGACTCTCAACGGGACTCCGGTAGCCTGGGTGGTGGATACCGGCGCCGAAGTTTCAGTAATGGCAGCGGAGAGTTTTGAGCAATTTAATTTTCCGAGTCGGGCGACGAACTCGAGAATGATCGATGCTTCGGGTGACCGGATTTCACTCCGGCAAGCGAGGCTTCAAAATCTCACATTTGGTGGTGTCAATGTGGCGGTTTTTGATATCTCAATCGCTCCCCTAGGAACTGTCCGCCAGTATTTCCGTGATTCTACCGGACGTCCCGTTGACGGGATCCTCGGGATGGACTTTTTGACCACGGGAAGCGCTTTACTCGATTCAGGCTCGGGTTTGATCTATTTGGGGAGACCCTGATTCTTGTTTCTGTGAGCGGTTTCGCCCTGGCCTGAGGTTCCTGTTCTGATCTTTCGACTTGACCCCAACCTTCAAAATTCGGTCAACTGCGAATCAGTCGACGTCTTGCTTTCGCTCTCCTGTGCGGAGGTTGGGGGCACTTGGTTGCAATCGACGTCAGCTCTAACTTATCAATGAATTCCCGCGCTTTTTCTTTCTTCCGCAATCCTGAGACCGTCCCTCATCTACGGGTCTGGTTCCGATTCTTACTGACCTTAACCGGAACAGGGCTCATTTCTCTGGCTCACGCCCAGACCCCTTCATTCTCCCTAAGCCTTTCGTCGGACACCGTGGGCGTGGGAAGTTGTCTTGAGCTCACCTTCGAGATTAACAACGAAAGTCAGGTGCCGGTCGACCAACTGGCGTTTCGCCTGGGATTGCCGGAAGGGGTTGCTTTGACCAATTCGGCCTTTGTTTTTAACGATTGCGGAGGTGTTTTTGAAGCTCCGGAGGGTGAGAATACCATCATCTTAAGCGAGGGCGCGGTGGCCGCCAATTCGACCTGCACAGCTACCGTGGGCCTCATCCTTTCAGCGGCAGGGCCCTTCACTCTCACGACGGGCGATCTCACGTCCTCCGCGGGAAACAGCGGAAGCGCTGCGGCCACCCTGGCTACTCCTGTCGATGGCCCCTCACTGGGTTTTTCGAAAATGTTTGCGCCGAGCCTGGTGCAGCTGGGAGGGCAAACGACCCTGACTTACACGATTCAGAATCAATCGAGCATGGCGGCTCTGGACGTCTCTTTCACCGATGACCTTTCTCCAGGGATTGTCGTGGCAAACGTTCCGAATCTCATGAACGGTTGTGCTGATTCGAGCTTTACGGCGATTGCGGGTTCGCAACAGCTTGAGCTAAGCGGAGGCACGCTGGAGGCTGGCGGGACTTGCACCATTTCATTGGAGGTGGTCGGGGTTTCAGCCGGAATGAATGCGAGTATTTCAGATGTGATCACGTCGAATTTTCAAGGAGGACCGTCGGTGGCCTCCGGGCAATCGTGCGCGGTGCTGGGAGTGATTCCCCCCGAGGACCTTGCGAATATTACTTTCTCGAAAACCTTCCTTGAGGAATCAGTTGCACCGGGCGGGCAGGGGCTTCTTGAGTTTACCGTTACGAATAACAGTCGAAGCGAGACCTTCTCAGGAATTTCATTTCGCGATGACTTGAATGCCATGTTGCCCGGAGTTGTCGCGGTTGATCTGCCACAGGAGGGAGGATTCTTCGTAGATGGAGATTTCAATGGAACCGGTTCGTCACTTCTCAATCCGACCTGGGATTACCTCGATCAAATTCAGAACGAGAACGGGAGAAACGAGGGCTATCCTTTGGATGGTAACGGCAATGAATGGAACGAGTCGGACTTCAATACGGTGACTTCTACGGTGGGGCCTTGGTCGTCGGGTGACGCCCCTCTGCAGGCTGGACTCGTCGATGCCTTTCCTGCCGGAACTCCTGAGCTTCTGGGTGGGATTGATGCTGCGGCGAATGGTGAAAATCTCGTAACAACTTACTTGTTTCGGCAGAACTTTGACCTGAGCCAAGCTCAGGCGGGAATCACCGACTGGCTTGTTGATTATGTCTTCGATGACGGGGCCATTATTTATGTCAATGGCGTCGAAGTGTTCCGCACTCCGAGCATGCCGGCGGGTGCCGTAACAACGACAACGCTTTCGGAGCTGGGAG
The DNA here is from genome assembly GCA_047634075.1 of Akkermansiaceae bacterium. Classification (GTDB taxonomy): domain Bacteria; phylum Verrucomicrobiota; class Verrucomicrobiia; order Verrucomicrobiales; family Akkermansiaceae; genus SW10. The sequence goes on along the minus strand of JBLIDI010000010.1, from coordinate 24,094 downwards.
ATGAAACGGGGAGATCATCTCGTCCGGTCAGTCTTGCCGGATTACTCGTTTCGGGGCGTAATACCGTGGCGGTTGAGTTGCACCAGACCACACTCACCAGCAGTGACGCGGGATTTGATTTGGAACTTTTACCAGCCTCGGTTTCTCCAACGGCGGGATTTAGGTATGCCGACGATACCTTTGAAGGCACCAATGATGCCGGGTTTGCAGATGGAAGTCTCGATCAAGCGGGTGGTTTTTCTGGCGGTGGGCTCAATGTTACGGTTGGAGGAAAGAGTATTTTTTCCTTTTTTAACCCCGCGAGTTCGGGGGGGTGGTCGCGCACCTTTACCGTCGAGGACGCCGGCGTCATTCCCGTGAGCTTTCGCTACCGCCTTCTCTTTGATGGGTCCTATGAAGACAACTATTTCTCTCGGGCTCTCTTTGAAGTGGATGGTGTCCGTTATGGAAATGGTCCCAACACTTCCTTGGCCGAATTTGAAGGGGGAACGGGTTTTGATCAGGATACCGGCTGGCGGACTTTCTCGACCAATATTTTCCTTGGCGTAGGGGATCATACAATTTTATTGGGTGTCTTCAATGATAGATCACTCCAAGGAGATGAAGTGACGCAGGTTTGGTTTGACGATGTTCAGATCGGTTCGCCTCAGCGTTCGGCTGAGGTTTGTGGATCCGGTTCCCAGATTGTCGGGAGCGATGTTCTCGAGTTTACGGGCGGCCAACTTGGGCCGGGGCAGTCGTGTTCTTTTCAAGTGGGAGTGCAAGTTCCTTTATCCACTCAGGCGGGAAGTTATCGCAATACCACCAGTGTGATTTCGACCGACGTCGGTCAGCGGACCTTGGTTGGTTTTCCTGCCACCGACACCTTGATCGTTGCCGCCATTCCACCCGGTTTTTCGGCTTCGTTTTCGCCGATTGACATTGGGATCGCAGGCACCACCACCTTAACGTTTATCATCGATAATCGTGAGAGCCTCCTTGAGGCCCGCGATGCTTCATTTTCGAACACTCTTCCACCGGAACTTGTCATCTCTGGTTTTCCAGAAGCATCTTCAACCTGTGGCGGAGTGATTTCGGCCGTTCCCGGTGAAGGCACAATCGGTTTCACGGGGGGAGTGATTCCTTCGGGGGAGATTTGCGCGGTGTCGGTGAATGTGACCAGTGGAGCTCTCGGAGATTTGCTGAACACGAGTGAAGTCCTGAATTCTTCTCTGGGTGAAAGCGGCTTCGCTACCGCGAATCTCACCGTGAATCCAGCTCCCGGATTCTCGATGTCATTTGGTCCCGATTCCATCAATGCGGGGCAGGTTTCGACTCTCTTCTTTACGATTGATAATTCGCTGTCCGGGATCGCGGCAAACGATCTCGGATTCACGCACAAGCTGCCTGCGGGCCTTGTCATGGTCAACCCTTCCAATGCCTCTTCAACTTGCGAAGGAGGAACCCTTACGGCACTTGCCGGGTCGGATACGATTTCTTACAATGGCGGCACCGTTCCGGCAGGTGCGGTTTGTTCGGTGAGCGTGGGTGTGACCAGCATTGAGGGAGGTTCGTTTCCCAATACCAGCGGCGACCTTATCAGTTCACTGGGGAATAGTGGGAATGCAAGTGATTCGATTGAGGTGGAGGCGTTGGTTTCAGTCGATTTGAGCATGAGTGCATCAAGCGATACGGTCGTAGCTGGATCCGGGGATGACAATCTCACTTATGTGGTCACGGCCCGAAACAATGGACCGTCGACAGCCACCGGTATTAATATTGTTCAAGGTCTACGCCTTCCGGCTGGTGTTCAGGTCGGTGAGATTACCGCGAGTGCCGGAGAGTATTATCAGGCAAATTTTGGGGATGGAACCTGGTTGATCCCAACCTTGCTTTCCGGCGCGTCGGCGACGCTCTCAATGAACTTTACGGTTGGGCGTAACACCGTGCCAGGAGTTAGGGTGATTTCAAACTTTGCGATCCGAGTTGCTGTGGATCAACCCGTTCTCGCTAGCAGTGTTCTCGATGCAGGCATTTCCACCGCAGTGGTCAGTGAGGTTGATATCGCACTCGGGAGGGTTGAATCAATCGATCCTGTCCTGGCTTCCTCAGGTCCAGCGAATTTGGTTTACACCGTGACGGCGACGAATACCGGGCCTTCTGATGCCTCCAATGTGACCATCCTCGAGGCTTTGAATCTTCCGGCCGGAGTGGTTGTTGATTCCATCGTGCCCGATGTTGGAACATTTGCGCCTGGCAACGGGGCTGGTGGCCTCTGGTCGCTCAATCTTCCGCGTGGTGAAGTGGCAACCTTGATCATCACGCTTTCTGTCACCGCAGATGCTCCTGATGCCAGCACGGTCACCAGCGTAACCAGCCTGGAAAGTGTTTTAGGAACAGATACGAATGCTTCGAATAACTCGGTGACCGAGGAAACCACCGTGATTGCCGGGGTTGATTTGGTTGTGTCCACCGCGGTTTCTGACGAGGTCGTCGTAGCTGGTTCCGCAATTCGTAATTTGACCTACACAGTCGAGGTCACGAATAACGGACCGCTTGAAGCGACCGCCGTTGAACTCACCGGGGACCTTGTTTTCGGGAATGGCGTCGAAGTTGATTCCGTGACTCCAAGCGTCGGAACCTACTCTGATCCGGTTTGGTCGATAGAGAGCCTTGCGGTTGGAGCGACCGAGACGCTGACGATTGTTCTCACGGTGGGGCCTTCCGCTGAGGTCGCTTCTCCGGGTTTTGAGGGCACCTTTGCAGTCACCGCACTTGAGCAAGGACAGATCAGTACTGGCGATGAAAGCGATTCGGCAGCGAGCGCAATCACCCGTGAAGTTGATCTCTCGATTTTTCTTGATGAATCTCGCGACCCGGTTTTGGCGGGCTTCAATCTCCCTCAGAATCTCTTTCACACCATCACTGTGACGAACAATGGGCCGAGTGATGCCAGCGGGGTAGAAGTTGATTTAGCTCAAGTGCTGCCTGCGGGAGTCTTGATCGAATCCATCAGCCCGGCTCTTGGGACTAGCCTGACGGACGCTGTTTGGACCGTCGGTGATCTTGGTTCGGGAGATTCCACTTTTGTGATCTATTATTACAGTGTTCCAGTGAGTGTTGCAGGTGGAATCGATGTGATTGCCAGTCGCGCCCTGGTTTCTGGTGTGAACGAGCTTCTCCTAAATGACGGTGATGATCTGGGCGAGGTTGCGACGAGTGTCGTGAGTCCGTCCAAGACCGCTTTGGGAACCGGAGCGATTGAACTCGATTTCCAGACGGGTCTTTTCAAGCAAGTGGTGACTGTGACCAACACCAACCCAATCGGAATTCCGGCATTCCGGATTCTTGTGAGTGGACTTCCGGAAGGTGTCACGGTTCACAATGCCCAAGGGGTTGCCGGAGGGAACTCCTACCTTCTCTACAACCGGGAACTCGGGATTGGAGAGAGCGTTGAATTGGTGGTGGAGTATTTTCAGGCTGATGCTTCGGGGGGATTTGAGCCGACGTTCGAACTCGAACTGCTGGATGCCATCGACGATTCCGAAGTGGGGGAAGGAGTGGCGGTTGATCGATGTGAGGTGCTTCCCAATGGTGATGTTTTGGTCGAATTCGCGGCGGAGATTGGCGGCATTTATACCGTTCAATATAGCGAGGATGGCGAGTCGTGGCTCAATGTCATTCCTGATGTGGTTTCGGGGGGCACCAAGTTCCAATGGGTCGACAACGGGCCTCCCAAAACGGCCTCTCATCCTGCCGGTGCCAAACGCCGATTTTATCGCCTGTTCCAAAAGGTCACCGCCCAATAAATTTCCTCCTCAATCGTCATGAAGCTAAAATTCCGATTCGTCTTTTTCTCACTCAGTATCTTGCCGGCCTATTCAGGTGATGACGTCATTTCGTCTTCCAAAGGGGGGCTCGTCCCGTCGCCACTGGACGATTATTCCTCAAAGGGGGTGATTGACTCCTCAAAAGGGGTGATTGACTCCTCAAAAGGGGTGATTGACTCCTCAAAAGAGGTGATTGACTCCTCAAAGGGAGTGATCGATTTGATCTCTTCCTCAACTGGGGCTGGGTCCCGATGGACTCTTGGCGCTGGGCTGGCTTTGCGGAATATTGGTTCTGTTGACTTCGATACCGGTATCACGAACCTGATTGTCCCGGGCGTTTTTGGGATGAATTCGTCGACCTTGCCTGCGGGGATTGGACCTAGTTCGGGATTTTTTGATCGCGTGTATGATAACGGATTTGTGAGCCCCGGACCCAGGGCTGCGGCCACCGGACGGACAACAGACTATGGATATCAGAATCAGAGTCAACTTCAGGACAATCGTCTCCAGTTCTCTGCCGATGGTGGCGAACGGCGCGTGGTCACGGCCGCCTCGGCGAACTCGGTTACGGGCTGGAGAGAAGGGGAGGATTGGGAAATTTCTCCTTACGTGAGTTTGAGTCGTCTGAGGGACCTTGGAAAGGGGTGGAGTGCAGGCCCCTCTTTTCATTTTAGTTTCACGAACGTCGATGGCAGTCGAGGTGGACTCAATACTCTCGATACGAGTGAACACCGTGATGTTTTCGATGTGAGGGCGACGGATAGTTTTGACACCAGTGGCCTGATCCTCCCAAACGCACCTTACACAGGGTCAGCGGGCGCAGTGGCACCTCTCCTGCCTGCGGCACCTGACGGCAGAACATTTGTGGACACCTTGCGATCCACTGATTCGGCTTTCTTTCGTGACACCCTACAAGAATCATTGGAGGTAAATCTCTTTGGGGTCTCGCTCGGTGGACACGCTGTTTATCGGACGGACGGTCGTTTTCTGGTAGGTTTGGGCACGGGAGCGGTTTTGAATATTGCCGACTGGGACGCCAATCGTAGTGATCGTTTGCTTCAGGTTACGAATGGAGGGGCACCGGTCGAGATTGCTGCTGCCGCTTTTAGGAACTCCGGGACCGATCTCTTATTTGGGTTCTACCTGCAGGGATCGGTGGGATACCAGATCAGTGAGGCTCTCTCCCTGGAAGCGAGCGCTCGTTACGATTGGAATGAATCGCTTCGGGATTCCGTGGGCGGCAGTGATTTTGATGTCGACTTGACCGGCTTCAGTCTTGGTCTAGGAGCAAATTACTCCTTTTAGTCGAGGACCCTTCTTGTCTGGAAGGCCGAATAAGAGATGATTTTCAGCAAGGCCGTAAACGAAGTGAACCTTCGCCCATACGCTATCTCTTTCCGTGAAGGTCTGCTTTTGGTCTTGGCTAAAACGGGAAGGGAGGTGGCAACAATGGTTCTGGGACACTACCCGATTTGGCCCTTTTTTAGCAGGCAGATGAAGCGGAAATCCAAGCTCTGATAAAATAGATGATCCATGGTGCAAGGACTTGGCCGTTCCAATGACTTTGGGCGCGACACCCTGAATTCTGGGGAAACCCGATGTCAGTCGGCTTACTTTCATAAAGACGATCCGGAGAAAAAAACAAATAAAGATGAAAAGAAAATTTCCGATGCTGGCCCTCCCATTGGTCGCTTTTCTAAGTGTCGTATGCAGCACGGGCTGGAAGATGGACTACGGAAAACCAGAAGGGCATTTTCTTCAGGATGACGTGATCGCAAAAAGGCAAGAAATTGGTGGGCAAGAAGATTCCAATCAAAGGAATGGTGACAAAGACCGAAGTTGACGACCCCAATGAAGCGTGGGTGGAATTGGGAAACGGGATCCGATGCAATTTCACCAACTGGAGGCGGATGGCCGAGCATGCCAAAGTGGAGGAGGCGATATATTGTGGTGGGTCTCTGAAGCGTTGCGACGAAGGTGATATCTCAGCACGGCATCTCTCACTTCCGCGGTCTATGACGACGATGACACCGTCTCCGAGAACAGGTGGATCGGGGCGTTCCCTGATGTCGAGGGGGTAGGTGCGGCAGTGAATATCCTCAGCCTATCATTGCAGAGCTGTGGGTGTTTCATGCTCGTGAATCCAGGATTACATAGGGGGCAAATCGGACCAGTCTTCCGGCCATGTCGATTGGAGATCTGTCTGCGATTGGAGCGGCGGCATGCTGGTCCGTGTCGGTGATTTTAATGCGTGTCTCAGGACTTCAGATCCCGCCGCTGCCGCTGACCTTCTTCAAAAACTGCGTGGCCTTGCTTTGCCTCGCGGCGCTGATGCTCTTGCTAGGTGAAGATTGGATGCCTGAATTGGCGCGGGGAGAGTATCTTAAGTTGGTAATCAGCTCTCCACCGTCTTCATCATCCTGATGGCCTATGGTTTCCTGGAGGAGCGCTTTACGAAAAGGAAGGCGCTCGGGAGTGTTTTGGCCTTAGGGGGTGCGGTTCTAGGGGGTGCGGTTCTAGGGGGTGCGGTTCTCGTGGCAGCGCATTCCCCTTCAGCCACTCAGGAAGCCCCGGACGATGGTTCGTTTGAGGGCGGTGGCGTGGCTGACGAGGCGGTTGCAGATGTTGGGCCAATCTTTGACGACGTCGTGAGAGCAACGGAGAGTGGTGAGTTTCTTGACCAACTAAAGCAACAATTCGTTGACGACGCGTGCCTTCTCGACGCCGGTGAGTCGAAAGTCGAGGCCTTGGAAGCGGTAGGTGAAGCGCTCGTGATCGAGGCCGAGTTGTTGCATCACGGTGGCGTGCAGGTCGCGCACGTGGACCGGATTCGAGGCGACGTTGTAACTGAAGTCATCGGTCGTGCCGTAGCTCATGCCCGGCTTGATGCCGGCGCCGGCCATCCAGATCGTGAAGCAGCGCGGATGGTGGTCACGACCGCAATCGGGGCTGTCCCACTTGCCCTGTCCGGCGACGCTGCGCCCGAATTCGCCGCCCCAGATGACGAGGGTGTCTTCGAGTAGGCCTCGTTGTTTGAGATCTTTAATGAGCGCCGCGCTCGGTTGGTCGGTGTCGCGGCAACGCGCGGTGCACCAGCTTTTCAAGCGGCTGTGATGGTCCCAGTCGGGGTGGAAGAGTTGGATGAACCGGACACCGCGTTCGGCGAGGCGGCGGGCGAGGATACAGTTGGCCGCGTAGCTGCCGGGGCGGCGGGAGTCGGGTCCATAGAGATCGAAGACAGACTCGGGTTCGTCGCTGATGTCGGTGAGCTCCGGGACACTGGCCTGCATGCGGAAAGCCATCTCGTACTGCCGGATGCGGGTCTCGATTTCGGGGTCGCCGGTTTGCTGGAGGCGCATCGCGTTGAGTTCGCCGAGGCCGTCGAGCATGCCGCGGCGCAGGTGGCGGGGGAGGCCGTCGGGATCTCCGAGATAGAGCACGGGCTCCTTGGCGTTGCGCAACTTCACGCCCTGATAGACCGAGGGCAGGAAGCCGCTGCCCCAGTAGTTGTCGTAGAGTGGTTGGTCGCTGCCGCGCTTCATCTTCGACAGCAGGACAAGGTAGTCGGGCAGGTCCTTGTTGGCGCTGCCGAGCCCGTAGCTCGCCCATGCGCCCATGCTGGGGCGGCCGGTGAGGTGATGGCCGGTAAGGAACTTGGTCATCGCCGGGGCGTGGTTGATCTGGTCGGTGACCATCGACTTTACAAAACAGAGTTCGTCGGCGACCGAAGCGGTGTGCGGCAACCACTCGCCGATCGTGGCGCCAGACTTCCCGTAGCGCTCGAACTGGGTGTGCGAGGGCATGATCAATTGCGGCTGCCCCTTGGTCATACCGGTCAGGCGCTGGCCACCGCGCACCGAGTCAGGGAGCTTCTGCCCGGCCATTTTGATTAGGCCGGGTTTGTGGTCGAAGAGTTCGATCTGTGAGGGACCGCCGGACTGGGTGAGGAAGATAACGCGCTTCGCCTGCGGGGCGAAGTCGAGTGGTACTTTTGCCATCAGCGACTCGAGCGCGAGCGCACCGAGCGAGACGCCGGCGCCTTGGCCGAGGAAATAGCGGCGCGAAATGGCTGGGAATCCGGAGGGTTTATTCATGGGTGATGGCTTCGTCGAGGTTGAGCACGAGATTGGCGATGAGAGTCATGGCGGCGTGCTTGGCGTCGCCTCCTCCAGAGAACTCACCGGCTTCCGTGGGATGGTCCTTGTAGTAGGCGAGCGCGCGTTCGTATTCCCTTTGACAGATGGTCACTTCACTGGCGCTCGGGGCACGGGAGAGAACCCGGAGAAAGACCTCGTGGAGTTTGAGCTTGGCCAAGGCGCGCGCCGCCTCCACGGAAGTACGGTCATTGAGCAAGGTGAGCGCCTGGAGGGGCGTGTTCGTCCGGCGTGGGGTCACCTCGCAGGTGCGGCGCATGGCGTTGTCGAAGAGGAAAGTCGGGGCGCTGCTGCGGCGCCAGAAGGCATAAAGAGTACGACGATAGCCGGCTGGACCGAGCGAGGGCCTGTAAATGAAGCGCCCCATGAACTGGTCGCTCCAGATGCCGGGCGGTTGGTAGGGGAAGACTGGTGGACCGCCGAGCGCGGGGTTGAGCAGGCCGCTCGAGGCCAAGATGGTATCTCGAATCATCCAGCTCGGCAGTCGATAGCGCGCGCCGCGGGCGAGCAAGCGATTCTCGGGATCGCGTTCGCGCAATTCTTCGGATACTAGGCCGGTCTGTTGGTAAGTCGCGCTGCTCACGATGGTCTTCACGAGGTGTTTGACGTCCCAGCCGCTCTCGATAAAGTCGAGCGCCAGCCAGTCGAGGAGTTCGGGGTGGGTTGGCGTCTCGCCCTGCAATCCGAAATCGTTGGGTGTGCGCACCAGCCCGACGCCGAAGAAGAGTTGCCAGATCTGGTTGGTGATCACGCGGGCAGTGAGCGGGTTCTGAGCGGAGGTGATCCATTTCGCGAGCGCGAGACGGTCATTCACCTTGTCCCGTTTCAGGACCGCTGGGAGGACGGCGGGATGCACTTGATGACTGTGGGCGTCCCAGACCCCTCGTTCGAGGATGTGGGTCTTGCGTGGCTCCTTACGTTCGGCCAAGACCATCACTTTTAGGTTGCCCGAGGCCTTCTTGAATTCGCTGTTTTGACGTTTCACCTCGGCGTGCTGTGCGGCGATGGTCCGGAATTCGGCATCGTCCTCGAGGAACTGATCGAAAAGTTGGGTGCGGAGAGTTCCTTCCGGTTTGTGGCCGGTCGCGAGTTGCGCCATCGGCATTTCCCCCAAGCCCCGCACGGCTTGGCCGCGTTGATCGGTCAAGCTCAGGCGGAAGCGGCCGATCAGTTGCCGTTCTTCGAGCGAGCGGTGCATCAGCACGATGTCCAACGACTCGCCGTCGTTCATGACTACGGGTTCCCTGAGTTCGAAGACGGCGCGGTGCGGTTTGTCCGAGGCCTGGGTGCGAGTGGTCCACCCGGTGCGCGGGTCGTCGTCGAGGGTGCCGCTGACGTTGCTGTATTTACTGTCCCGCCCTTTGCCATTGACGTCAGCAACCGCCCTCCTCAGGGCGATGTCGCGCACTTGCGTGCTGCCCTCGCGACGGATGCGGACTTTTACATTGGTGAGGATGAACTCGCCGTCGGCGCCCTGCGAGAACTTGCCTTCGACATGCGAGGGGTGGGGGAACACCTCCAATTGAAGGCCAGCGACGCGGCGGATGGGGGGGGTGTTCACGGTGATCGTATAGTCGTCTTGCACGGACATCTGGGCTCCGGCTTGAATGATGCCGTCCTTCTCATGCGAGAGCGCAGTGCCTTCCTTGGCCGCGAGCGCTTTGGGCGTAACGGGATGCCAGGCAACGAATCCATCGCTCATGGCGTCGAGCTGTTCTGCGAGCCATGTTTCGTAAGGAGCAAGGCGCGCTTGCCGCAGGGCGGCGAGCGAATCGTTCGACTCTTCGAGGAGTATGTTCGACTCCTCGACCGCGCGCTCGGCGTAGGGCGATCTGTAGGTGAGGTAGGGCTTCGCGCCCCCGCCCGCTTTCCCGTCTTCGTCGATGCTGTCGAAGTAGGCGCTGAGGCTGTAGTAGTCGGCTTGTGAGACGGGATCGAACTTGTGATCGTGACACTGCGTGCACCCGAGCGTGAGTCCGAGAAACAGCGTGCCGGTGGTGTTAGTGCGGTCGAGGACGTAGTCCACCCGCGACTCGGCCGGGTCGCGTCCGCCCTCGCCATTGGTCATGTGATTGCGGTGGAAACAGGTGGCGAGGATCTGCTCGGGGGTGGCATTGGGCAGGAGATCACCGGCGAACTGCTCGAGGGTGAACTGGTCGAAAGGCATGTTCGCGTTGAAGGCGTCGATGACCCAATCGCGCCATGGCCAGTTGCTACGAGTGGCGTCCCCTTGGAAGCCGTCGGTATCGCTGTAGCGGGCGCCATCGAGCCACCACATCGCCATGCGTTCGCCGAAGTGCGGCGAGGCCAGCAAGGTGTCGATCATCTGGTCGAGCCCCACTCCCAGCTGCGCGGGCGTGGGCGGCAGTCCGGTGAGGTCAAAGGCGAGGCGGCGGCGGATCGTGTGGGCCTCTGCCGACGGCGACATCTCGAGGGTGTGTTTTTTGAGGCCCTGGGCGACGAAGTGGTCGATAGGTGATGCCCCCGGCGGAACCGATTCCTTCTTTGGTCCAATGAAGGCCCAGTGCTCGCCCCATTCCGCCCCTTGGCGGATCCATTCTTCTAAGATCGAGACCGCCTCGGAGCTGAGCGGTTTCTTGTGTGAGTCTGGGGTGGGCATCACCTCGTCGGGATCGCTCGATTTGACGCGTGCAATGAGTTCGCTGGCTTCGGGCTTGCCGGGGACGATCACCTCGGCAACGGCCCCATCGCGAGTGTCCAAGCGAAGGTCGGCCTTGCGGGAAGCGGCGTCGAAACCGTGACAGGCGAAGCAGTTATCCGACAGGATCGGACGGACATCGCGATTGAAGTCGACGGTTCCCGCTGCCGCGCATGCCGGGAGCAGGACGAGAAGTGGAAAAAAGAGGCGGAGATTGACGGATGGCATATCGCAGGAATTTACTTTTGAGGTGACGTCCCAGTGGGCGTCGTCGAGGAGATCGGAGAAAGGGAGGTGCAGGGGAAAGAGGGGACCTAACGGAGATGAGATGAGATATTGGAAAATAAAAATGGAAACACTGAGGCTGAGGGCCCTTCGAAAACACGACGAACTTTTGGCGGCAGAGCTTCTTGGGGCGGAAATCCAAGAACCGGCAGCGTAGGTCTCCCTCCTGCCATAGCAAGGATTGGATTGGTATGGCAACACGGTTGTTCTTGGCTCTCTTTGGGGTAGAACCAGATCCCCAGTCCCCAACTTCTCTCATTGTTGTTATGATCCACGATTCGGGGAACACGGACGAAATTAGAAACTTTGAAGATGTTCTTATTTTTGCGCGCTTGATGATCTTGGCTGCGATCATCTCATCTCGCTTTGAGTTGAAATCCGATCCACCTCACAGTGCTCGTTTCGTCACGAGCCTCTTGCTCAACAAGCTTGCCTTGAAAAGTAAGGCTCAGCACCCGGCCCCGCATCCTCTTCACTGCATCCTCTTCACTGCATTGGGGGCATCGGCGAAGAGTTTGAATTTTTTGAGGAAGGTTTCCAGGGTCATGGTCTTAGTAGACGACTCCGAGGTAGCGCGGTGCGCAGCCTTGGCAGGTGTGATTATCGTGCATGTAAACGGTGTTGGTCAGTTCGTGGCAGCGGGAGCAGGTGCGAAAGTAGCGGGGCCGGGCGAGGACGGCGGCGCGGGCCTTTTGCAGGCGGTCGGCAGTGGGTTCGGTTTTCCATCGGCGGAAGGTGGTCCAAACCAGTTCGGGGGTGGCGGGATGGGGCCAGTCCTTCGTGGCAAACTGAAAGTGCCAGCCGCTGGGCTTTCGGAGGCAGCGGGAAAATTTGTCGATGTGCATGCCTTAGGACCTTGGTCGGAGCTCCATTCTTGGAGTTTTTGTTCCAGGAGTTCCTTGGAGGGAAGGTAGCGCTGGTATTCGCGGGCGCGAATGTGGGCGTTTGCGGCAACGATGAGTTCGACGAAGGTGTCATCTTACCTTCGATTTGAACGACTCAAAAATGTGTTGCCCTTTTGCTGCCCGCTTTACCCGAATTTGGGTGCATTTTGAGGGTGTTCAGGGCAATTCCCCTAATCCCAGAAAAGGCGCTCAAGTCTTCTGTATTCCTGATGGGTAAGGGGTTTTATAAAGTAGGGCCGGTGGGATTTGAACCCACGACCAAGGGATTATGAGTTTCTGGTCCACATCAAATCGAGACTGCACCAAAATCGATTAGAATAGACTGTGATCACATATCCTAAAAGGATTGGGGGTGGTTGGGGAGGTGTGTTTGGTGGATTTTATTTCAGGATTTCGCGTTCTCGATTGACCTATAATTGCCCTAGGCCATTCTGGGTGGGAGATCATGTCCAAGGGTAAGATTCAATCAAGCAACGCAAACCGGTTCCGCTTTTCCAAGCAACCTGGAAGTCGTTTTTATTCCGTGCGGGTGATGGTTAATGGGCAACGCCGTCGGTTTTCCACTGGAGAAACGAGCCTTCAAAAGGCGCAGTCTAAGGCTGCTGCAATTATGGCCGATATTAAGAGCCAGGGATTTGATGCGGCAATAGGCCTCCATGCAAAACGTAGAAACGAGGTTCCGGTGGATCCAACTGTGGAAGAATTTTGTGCTCTCTACTCAACGGTTATTGTGGCCCAAGATACCCCTCCCAGTCCTTCTTCCTCCAGGCGCTACACCCGCAGTCTTGAGCGGATCTGTAAAACGGCGAAGGTTGGCCGAATTCGTAACCTAAATGCCGCAGCAATCGAGAAGTTTAAGGACTCCTACATTCGTGCCGCGCTTGTGGAAACTCCGCTGAAGAAAAAAAGCGGAGGGGCGCCGGCCAAGAATCCTCGCGATGAATCTAGCGTTCGCACGACCGTAAATGGTATCTTGAGGAACGCCGCCGCCCTATTCTCGCATCGACTTTTGTCTGCCTACGAGTTGCGAGGTTTGTCACTGGAGAATCCCTTCAAAGGGGCTCAGCTCAAACGTATCGCGATCAAAGCCCACTCTCCGTTCTCGCGAGTCCTCCTCGATAAGATCTGGCAAGAGGCACCAATGCTCCGGGATGGAGATAGGAACGCCTCGCCCCCTGATCCAAAGGCCAATCGACGTTCCGCAGAGTCGATCGATTTTCGAAAGCCACACCCCGATGCTTTTGTGATCTTCCTTTTGGAACTTGGCCTTGGCCTGCGCCGTAATGAGGCGGACAAGGCTGAGTGGGAATGGGTTCGTGAAACGCCGGATGGACGCCTCATGCTTGAAGTCCGCGAGTCGGAAGGTTTCATTCCAAAGTCAAAGCAATCCAGAGTGATCCCGATTGAACAGGCTATTTGGGATGCTGTAGTGGCCCTTAAAAAAGATCCTCGATACATAGTTCAAGGTCCCCAAGAAAAGCCTAAGAAAGAAGGAAAGAAGGTTAGTATGGTCTATCGCTGTGAGAGGGCTCATCGCGTTCTTGTGGCTTGGCTAAGGCGGGCTGGCCTCAATGACCCGAAGCCCTGTCACGCCTTGCGGAAGGAGTTTGGTTCCTATGTGGCTACTCACTTTAGCCTCTTCCACGCACAAAAAATTCTTGGCCACTCCTCGCCGGCGGTGACATCCTCCTACTACGCAAGCCTCACTGAGTTGCCCTTGCTTCAGCCATCCCGAATGGGAAACAAAACAACTCAACGCCAAGACAGTAGTGAAAAAAGCAAAGAACAAAACCTCGGATAAGAACGGGACGAAAGCGGTTGATCAGGCCTCGGACGAGGAGGTGGATGTTTCCTCCAGCTCAAGGGCGGGAGTGAGAGGCTCCGACCAAGAACACTTACCAGAGCCTTTTAGGGAATCAGTAGCAACGTTGGCTACCCAAATTGTTGCTGCGCAAATCCAAGGAATCGCGCAATTTGAGATGTTATCCTCCTTTTGGCGGGAGTTCAGGAGCTCAATGATTGCCGTCGCCGCGCACCTTGATGAATGCCACCAACCAAGCGAGGGCGGAAATGGGCCATCAGTTCGGCTGCGTGACCAGCTGCTGCGCACACGGACAAGCATCCCAAAGCCAGATGTTTTGCGTCCGGTTGGTTTTTCCGACATAGAAGCCATTAGAGACTCGGCGCTAAACTATGCTGAGAGGCTACTCATGCCGCATGACGTTGATGATCAGCCGATCTTAGCAGAGCAGATGTTTGAGATGACTGAGGAATTGTCGGAAAATGAAATCTTTGAGAGATTCAAAAAGTCCGACTGGCCAAGCCTAACGTCTCGCGGAAGTGTTCGGAATTTGATGAGGAAGATCGATTCTTGGTTTTCCAACTGGGTGGAGGGAGCGTTAGCTGAGTCCTCCGAAAAAGATTCGTCGCCTCCTTCCAATGGTGGACTGAGTAATCTAAGTATCCTCATTCGCGCGAAAAAGATACTCGAAGCTGAAGGGGTAAATACTGACAATTTTGCTGATCCAATCCGAAAAAAAAGCGGCGTGCCAGTGACTCAGATCCCAAGAATCCAAATTCGGGATCTAGATTTAGACATGATCAGATATTTGTATTGTGATGAGTCACCGGTAGATCGACATGTTGTCCGCACTAGCTCTGACACTGGAAAGGCTGCACCGAGGCGCTATCGGCCATGGGGCGTCTTCCGATATCTCCGCCTGTTTGGTAAGGATGAGCTGGCAGCAACTCTGAATAAGGGGCTCAGGGCTCAGAAAGATAAACTCGAACGAAGTTGTTTCCCTGACGCTCTGTATCCAGATCTATATGAAATGAGGGCAGTCGAACAACGCCTAGAGGACTCCAGGCACTAGGTTTTTCCAATGGAAGATCTCAAAGTCTGAGAGTTTCCAGGTTGTTGTGGATTTTGGCGTTCAACCTGACTTCTTCTCAAATTCTGGCCGTGTAGTTTTTAGTTTTCCCGTATTCTTCGAAACGCCAAGTCGAAGCTGCATTTAGTCCAACTGGGAACCACCGCTCCAGCACGTGCAAAACTGCGGCATCTCCCTATTCCCAATGGGGGGAATTTTTTGGAGTCCCATTCCACCTGTTCTCTGAGCTGGGAGCGGCAGGAGGGTGACCTTTTCCAGTCTGATATTGCAGGCGCTTTCAATTTCCACTCAAATGGGCGTGTTCATGCCCGCAATGCCAAAGTCCACTTATTCCTTCAGCTTTACCGCTGGCGGACTTGGGTTATCGCAATGCCAGATCCTTTCCCGCCTCTACCTTAAGCTGGGGGATTGGAAGGTGGTTAAGGAGGAGGTCTACCGCACCAATGCTCTCCAACAGGAACGCCAGACTTCGCTCTCCCGGGTGGAGTTGGAATTCCGCAGGCGCTTGAAGAAGCTCACGCCAGGTGAGCTGGAAATGCTGGCAGAAGGGGAGAGCGACCTTGGGAGATCGATTGCCCTTTTGGCGGCCTTTAAAAGCTATCAGCTCATCTTCGACTTTTGCGTCCTCACTCTTCGGCCAAAGGCAGCCATCTACGACTTCGAAGTCCGTCCGTCTGATATCGAGGCTTTCTTCGAACAGCAGGAGGCCGGTCACCCTGAGCTAGCCTCCCTCACACGCTCTACTTTGACCAAGGTCCGCCAGAACCTCATCAAGATTCTCATCGATGGCGGTATTCTTTCGGCAGGGCAAAACCCTTTGATTCAACCGGTTCCGCTCATCCCTGAAGTCGCACGCCTCATCGCGGTGGATTCTTCTCAGTATCTTGAAGCTTTCCTGCTAGATCAGTCGCAGATTTCCCTTTACCGCGCTTCATGATATCTTCGCCACCCTCAGAAACGACCTCTGCTATCGAGAACCTTTACGAAGTCCTGTCTTCGGATCGGTTCCTGAAGATGGAGAGCATTGGCAATGAGGTTCCGCTCTTCATCAAGCCCTATCCCGTTGAGCACGAGTCCGAGTCCGTCCGGGCGGTCACGGCCCTATCCAAGCGCCTCCAGAATAAGGGCATGGATGTCCTCAAGATCGACCTCCTTGAACTCGTCACCGATCTCTTGACCGAGAAGGGCCAACTCCAGCGCCTGCTGGATCGTGAAGCCGGGTTTAAGAAGGAACTCTTCCACGACACCATGCGCCGCTTGATCGATCCGCAGACCTCACTCGTCCCGGCCTTCAAGGAACTCTTCGACGCATCTCCGCGCGATATCACCATCATCCACGGGGTGGGGGGCGTCTTCCCCTTCGTGCGCACCCACAATCTTCTCGAGAACCTCCAGCCCATCGTCAATGACCATCCGGTTGTTCTCTTCTTCCCGGGCGACTACCGCCACCACGAGGGCTCCGGCTCCGCTCTCAGCTTGTTCGGGCGGCTTGAGCACAAGGGCTACTACCGCGCCTTCAATCTCGATCACTACCATCTCTAGAACCCTCAGTCCCACATGACCCAAATTCGCACCCTTTTCGCCCGGAATGTCGACCGCTCCATCAACGGAGTGATCAAGGCAGACCAGGATGACCATCTCGCCACCGAGGTCTCGGACTACGTCATCACCAATGAGGTCAACAAGCACCTCGGCCCCTTCCTCGAACAATACCTCGAAGGCGGAGACGATAACGGGGTCTGGATCTCCGGCTTCTTTGGTTCCGGTAAATCCCACCTCCTCAAAATGCTCTCCCTCCTTCTCCCGGATCGGGAGATCGGCGGCAAGACCGTCACCTCACAGTTCGCCGGGAAAACCGACGACCAGTTCCTCATCGGTAATATCGAAGCCATCTCGCGGATCCCTTCGCAGAGCATCCTCTTCAACATCGACCAGAAGTTCGATAACTCCGGCGGCGCCGACAACAACCGCCTCGTGGCCGTCTTCATGAAGGTCCTCAACGAGATGCAGGGCTACTACCCGAAGCAAGGCTACGTTGCCGAGTTCGAGCACCGCCTCACCAAGCGCGGGGAGTATGAAGCCTTCAAGACCCTCTTCGATGAAATGGCCGGGATGCCTTGGGCCAATGCCCTCGATACCATCGACAATATCGACAACGATATTTTCGCCAAGGTCTATGCCAAGTTCAACAACACCACGGAAGAAGAAGGCCTGCGCTACTTCGATCGCGCCCGTGACAGCTACCGTCCCTCGGTGGAAGACCTTGCCGAGCGGGTCAACGAATACCTCGCCACCAAGAGCCCCGACTTCAGGCTCAACTTCTTCGTCGATGAAGTGGGACAGTTCATCGGCAAGGACTCCAAGCTCATGCTCAACCTCCAGACCATCGTCGAGACCCTCTCCACGAAGTGCAAGGGGCGCTCATGGGTCTTCGTCACCTCCCAGGGCGATCTCCAGGCCATCCTCGGCGCGCTGCGGGAAGAGGAGGGGGCTGACTTCTCCAAGATCATGGGTCGCTTTAAAACCAAGCCCAACCTCAGCAGTGCCGATGTCGCCGAGGTCATCCAGAAACGCCTCCTCGCCAAGACCGAAGCCGAGCCCGCACCGCTCAAGACCCTCTACGAAGAGGAGCGTGCCAACCTCAAGACCCTCCTCACCTTCCAGGATGATTCCCGGCGTTACGCCCAGTATCGTCACACCCAGGACTTCTGCGACTTCTACCCCTTCCAGCCTTACCAGTTCACCCTCTTCCAAACCGCCATCGAGCGCCTCTCCCAGCACGATGCCTTCACCGGGAAGCACGCCTCGGTCGGGGAGCGTTCCATGCTCGCGGTCTTCCAGGTCGTGGCCAAGCAAATCGCAAATCGTGAAGTCGGGGCCTTTGCCACCTTCGACCTCATGTTCGAGGGCATCAAGGATGTCCTCAAGAGCGAGTTCCAACGCTCTGTTCTCACCGCCGAGCGGGAATTACAAGACGACCAACCGACCGCCGTCCAGATCCTCAAGTGCCTCTTCCTCCTCAAGTGGGTCACCGAGTTCAAGCCCACCGTGAGCAACGTCGCCATCCTCCTCATCGACCGGGCTGATATAAAAATCGCGCACCACAAGGAAGAGGTCCAGAAGGCCCTCAACTACCTCGAGAACCAATCCTATCTCCAGCGCAATGGCGACCTCTATGAATTCCTCACCGACGAGGAAAAGGACATCGAGGTCGAGATCAAGAATACCGAGATCGATGAGTCCGCCGTCTCCAAGCTCCTCGCCGATGTCTTGTTCTCCGATATCCTCGGCGACCAGCGCATCCGCTACGATGCCAATCATCACGACTACCCCTACACCCGGAAGCTCGATGGAGCCCTTTCCGGGAGGCCCCAGGATCTCGCCGTCAATATCATCACGCCCAGCCACCCCAATGCCGGCGATGAAAACTCCCTCATCCGTCAAAACACCGGCACCCGTGAGCTCGCGGTGCTCCTCCCGGTCGATGCCCGCTTCCTCGCCGATGCCCGCCTCTACAAGAAGACCGAGCGCTATACCCAGCAGGCTCAGTCCACCGCTCTCAGTTCTTCCCGGCAGGCCATCCTCCGGGAGCGGGGGACTCTCAACAGTAAACGCCGCACCAGCCTCAAGGAAACCTGCACCGACCTCCTCACCAAGGCCCGCTTCGTCGTCAATGGCACCACCCTCGAGGTCACTGGTTCGGAACCCAAGGCCCGGCTCTCGAAGGCCTTCCAGACCCTCATCAGTGTCACTTATCCCAATCTCCGCATGCTCACCGCGCCCTACACCGAGGCCAAGGTGCGCGAGATCCTCACCGAGGAAGACAGCCTCGCGGCCGCCGGCGAATCCCTCGGCGACGGCGAGCAGGAAATCCTCGCCTACCTCAAGCGGGCCAAGATGGGGAAGGAACGCGTCGAGGTCTCCGACATCGTGCAGAAGTTCAGCACCGGGCAACACGGTTGGTATGAGATGGCCACCCTCTGTCTCTTGGCCCGCCTCTTCCGCCGTCACAAGATCGAGTTCCGCGAAAACACCACCATCCTCGATTCCCACGAGCTCATTCCCTACCTCACCAACACCCAGAAGCAGGGGGCTCTCACCATCGAGCTGCAGGAGGAATTCGACCAAAGCGCCATCAACCGCTTGAAGAGTTTCCATAGCGAGTTCTTCGACACCTCCAATCCCGGCACCGATGCCAAGTCGGCCGCCAATTCCCTCCTGGAAGCCTTCCAAAAACAGGTCTCGGTGCTCGATCCTCTCCTCGCCAAGTCCGAGACCTTTCCCTTCGTCAATCAACTGCAAGCGATCCGCGATCGCATCGCCGGGATCTCGGATAAGGATTACACCTTCGTGCTCAAGAACCTCCACGATTTCGAGGACGACCTCCTCGAAGCCCGCGAGGCTTACCTCGATCCCATCAAGTCCTTCGTCAATGGAGCCAATGGCAGCCTCTACCTCGAGATCTGCCACTTCCTGCGCGACCAGACCGGCAACCTCGACCCTGCCGACGAGCGGAGCAAGACCCTCCACGACTTGCAGCAAAGCGAACGCCCCTTTGCCGACGGCCGTCTCCCGCGCTCCAAGGCAGTCTACTCGGCCTTGAAGGGCGAGATCGCGGAGAAGGTGGACGCCGCCCGCCAGTCCGCGCTCGGCGAACTCACTCGCCGGCGTGACCAACTCCTCGCTCTCGACGGCGCAGACGAGCTTGACTCAGCCGATCTCCAGCGTGTCCAAGCTCCTTTGGACGCGGCGACCGGACGCATCGCCGCCGCCAGTCTCATCCCGGTCATCCAATCCATCGTGCGCGGCTATGCCGACAATGATTTCCCCAACCAGCTCTCCACCCTTCAGGCGCTCATTGTAGCCGCCAATGCTCCGACATCCATTGTGAGCGAGCGAAATCTGACCAAGCCCACGCTCCCCACTCCAGCGGAGACCTACACCTCGCTCTCTGCCGTCCTCCGCGACTTCCGCTACGATCAAGCCGTCCTAGAAACCGAAGCCGATATCGAGTCCTACCTCGCCGCCCTAGGCTCCCACCTAAAATCCACCCTCAAGGATAAGCCTGGCATCACCCTCTAAGGAGTTCACCACTCACTCTTCACCACTCACCATTCCCCAATGGACACCTCCAAACTCAAACGCTTCGCCCCCGCCTCCCGTTCCCGCCTTATCGAGCAGATTGGGGTCAAGCTGGACTACGTCCTCACCACCCGCACTCCCGACCTCATCGAGGCCGAGTCCCTCGTGCGCGCCCTCCGTAAATCAGTCGAGAGGGAGGGCAGGGAAGCCGTCATCGAGAAAGTGGCCTACCTTTGGTTCAATCGCTTCGCCGCCATCCGTTACCTCGATGCCCGGGAATGGCATCCCTTCCGGGCGCGCGTCATCACCTCGGCCAATCAAGAATCCGTCTTGCCGGATCTTTTCCAGCAAGTGCGGGGAGGGGGCATCCCGGAGGAACTTGCCGATTACCTGCCGGGCACCTGCGTCGCCGATCTCCTCGATGGCCGCCTGCCCAGTGGCAATCCTCAGGGCGAGGTCCAGCGCCTCATCATCATCGCGGTGTGCAATTACTACGCCGACATCCTGCCGCACCTCTTCACCCGGCTCGATGACTTCACCCAGCTTCTCCTCCCGGATGATGTCCTCACCGAGCAATCGATCCCGCACGGCTTCCGCGCCGAGATCAGCGATGGAGATTGCGCCGAGGTCGAGGTCCTGGGCTGGCTCTATCAATTCTACATCTCCGAGAAGAAGGACGAGGTCATGGCCCGCAAGAAAGCGGTCCCTTCGGAAGACATCCCCTCCGTCACCCAGCTCTTCACCCCCCACTGGATCGTCCGCTATCTGGTCGAGAACTCCCTCGGCCGCCTCTGGCTCCGCTCCCGTCCGGACTCCCGTCTGCGGGAACACATGCCCTACTACGTCGAGGATCCCACGCCCGAGCCTCCCGTTTGGGAATCCGGGTGGGAGCGCTACTTTCCTTATGCGGAACACGAATGGAGGTCCCGCCTTTGGCTACGCCCCAACCTGGCTCTCAAGGACGATTGCGAATCCGTCACCCACTACGCCCTAACGATCGATGGCTACGCCTACGCACGAGAGGTGTGGGGTATCCCCGATGCCTCAAGCGGAGGCGCCGCCGCCAAACTCGATTCGATGTTCCAGGATGGAAAGATCACTGGCTCTTTCGAGGATCTCCGTGCCGCGCTCTTTCTCTGGCAGCGCGCCACCAAATGGGGTGAATCCAAAGAGTCGTTCCGGAACTTCCCCCTCTTCTACCAGGCGGTCTGCGAGGCATGGGAGAAGGAATGGAGGAAACACGAAATCCAGCTACCAGATCTCACCGCCCACGGCATCCGCGTCCCCGAAACGTCCACCGCCGACAGCCTCACCGTCGCCACGCCCGAGGAGATCAAGCTCCTCGACCCCGCCTGCGGATCCGCCCACATGCTCACCTACGCCTTCGACCTCCTCGTAAAGATTTACGAGGAAGAAGGCTACGCGCCCGGCGAGATCGCGGAAAAGATTCTCACCCACAATCTCTTCGGCCTCGAGATCTGCCCCCGCGCCGCTCAGCTCGCCCAGTTCGCGCTTCTCTGCAAAGCACGCGAACAGAGTCGCAACGCCTTCCGCCGCCCCGTTCAGCCGCAGATCATGTGCCTCCAGAACGTGGTCATCACGCCTGAGGAAATGCAGGCCTGGAGCGCCGCCACTGGCGTGACCTTTGGGCAGAATCAACTCTCCCAGATCCACCAATTCCGGGAAAATACCGAAACTTTTGGTGCCCTCATCCAGCCCGTTTTCGATGGAGAACGACTCGCCGCTCTCAGGGCTAAAATTCAAAATTCCGACCTCACTACTCAAAATTCCGACCTCTTGGTCGAACTCACCCAGCGTAAGCTCCACCTCGTCCTCAATCAGGCCGAGTTGCTCAGCCAGCGGTATCAGGTCGTTGTGGCGAACCCGCCATATATGGGGGGGAAGTCGCTTGGCGAAGATCTCAGAAAATTTCTCGCTAGAACACTAACAGAAGGCAAAAACGACTTGTTTGCAGCATTCCTACTTCGCGTGAAATTTTTCTGTATGCCCTTTGGATATGAAGGGTTTATTACATTCCAAAACTGGATGTTCATTTCGACGTATGAAGAATTACGGCGTGTCCTTCTCTCTGCTACTCCTGTTCTCTCTCTAATTCACTGCGGTCGAGGCCTTTGGGGTTCAGACTTTGGAAGTTGCGCATTCATTCTTCAAAATGGTGGTGAGCGAGAAGCTAGAGCCGGTTACTTCCGCCTCTTTGAACGTCAGGGTGAGGTAAATCAGAATGAGGTGCTTGAATCTCGTTTTCTGTCAAACTCTGGCAGCCCACAATATTTTGCGACAAGCCGCGACCTAGCAAGAGTCCCCGGTGCTCCCATCGCCTACTGGATCTCGCATCAACTATCGCTCAGTTTTGAGAATGAAAAAATCGATTCTACATGGAAATCTGGTGGGCGGTGCAAGACTCACAAAGACGCGAAGTTTGTAAGGTTTTCATGGGAGATCGGAGGGGACGAACTCAATAATGCTAATAATTGGAAGGGGTATTGTAACGGTGGTGATTTTAGAAAATGGTATGGTAACTTATACAACGTTTTTAGATGGACGGAATCATCTCGAGATTTCTATAAATCTAAAGGTGGGCTAAGTAATCCGAAAACTTGGAATCGAGAAGGTGTTACATGGTCTGATATTACAATCGCGGTGAATAGCTTCCGGTTAAAACCTCCATATTGCGAGTATAGCTCTTTGTCGCCGACCTTGCTGGCGAAGGAATCCCAGCCTCCTGAGAATCTACTAGCTTTTCTGAACTCTCGAGTCGGACGCGAGATGCTAAGGGGAATTAATCCGACTCTTCATGCCAATGTTGGCGATGTCTGCCGACTCCCTTTGAAGAAGAGCGACTCAGTCGAACGTCTGGCGCAAGGAGCGATCAGTGTTTCTCGTATCGACTGGGACAACTCAGAAACTAGCTGGGACTTCCTCGACCTACCGTTGCTGCGCCCCGGCGACTGGGAAGTCGAGCCCGGCCAACCTGGCGGCCCGTGGAAAGGGCGCACCCTCGCCGAATCGTGGGAATACTACTCCACCTATTGCGCCGCCGCCATCCAGCGCATGCAGGAGTTGGAGACCGAGAACAATCGCCTCTGGATTGACGCCTACGGCCTGCAGGACGAGTTGACTCCCGAAGTCCCTGAGAAGGAGATCACCCTTGCTCGCGCCCACGCCAAGAAGGATATGGCTTCCTTTGTTTCCTATGCTGTCGGTTGCATGATGGGCCGCTATTGCCTGGATGCTCCGGGATTGATCTGCTCGAATGCCGGCGACACCGTGGAGGACTATCTCCGCGTCGTGAATGAGAAGGGGACGTATGAAGAGTTTGCTAGGGTTCAGGGTTCAGGTTTTAGTGCGGAGAATTGGAGCTTTGCTCCTGATGACGATGGGATCATCCCCATCACCGAGGATGATTGGTTCGAGGACGATGCCGCCTCGCGGGTGCGTGAGTTCCTCAAAGCGACCTTCGATCCCGGCACGGTCGATGAGAACGTCGCCTTCATCGAAGAAGCCCTCGGCAAGACGCTCCGCAAATACTTCACCGCTGGCGCGGGCGGCTTCTACGCCGACCACCTCAAGACCTACAAGAAGCGCCCCATCTACTGGATGTTCGAGAGTCCCAAGAAACACTTCCGCGCCCTCGTCTATCTCCACCGCTACAACAAGGACACCGTGAACACCTTGCTCACCGGCTACCTCCGCGAGTTCATCAACAAGCTTACCTCCACCATCGACCAACTGGAACACGCCACCGATCGCGCCCCCGCCGATGACCGCCGCCTCGATAAGCTCAAAATCATGCTCCGCGATTCCGAAGACTACGAACGCGAACTCATCCTCCCCCTCGCCCAAGAACGCATCGACCTGGACCTCGACGACGGCGTCAAAGCCAACTACCCAAAATTCGGCAAAGCCCTCACGAAAATCCCGGGCGTGAGTTAAAAAAAATCAATACCAAACCATGCCCGAATCCGGAGACACCACCGAAATACGTCAAGCGCTTGCCCAGTTGCGAAAAAACCTGCTGGATTTGACCGCTCATAACCCCTTGGTGTCGTTCAAGCATTCCAGCAGGGGACGTCTCATTCGCCTGATCGATGAGCTGCCCGACAACATCGCGGAACAACTCAGCGATGGAAAGACGCTCACCTTTGATCCGGTCCAGGAACCAGATGAAGAAGAGATTCAATATTGGGAAGAATCGGGCAGAGATTTGGTCAAAGGGAAACCCAAGGTGGACGAATGGGCCGATGAATGCGGCATTCTGAACTCATATGATCTCCCGGTCGATGCAGTG
>JBLIDI010000009.1:0-27047 GCA_047634075.1 Akkermansiaceae bacterium | reverse complement strand
GCATCTGAAAAATCAATTTTCCCCTCATCAGACGAATGGCGAAGTGAGAGGTAGGGATGACTCGGGAACCCTTCAGCTCCCACGAATGCACCCAAGGTCTTGGCCTTGGTATCTCCTTTTTCCCGCTTCCCCCCTGTTCCTTCGACGACATTTTCGATAGGACTTTTCATGCTGATTTTCCCGTCACTATCATAGCGGACCATCACTTCTAGGTCGTCGCCATTTCGCCTCACCACAAATCCGGCCCGCGCCCGTCCGCTCCTGGTGATTCGATTGGGAAGTTCCCGAGCTTTGATGACCGCAGGATCTTGCATGATCGCTTCTAAAAATTTCTGAGATTTTTGAGCCTCTTTGAGGCTCCCGTCTTTGGTGAGATTAGCGATTTGAGTCTTGAGTGCGGCCTCCATTTTATCGGAGATCCCACCAGTGGTGAGAGCCCATTCTCGTTCGATGCCAATGCGTGTTTTTGCGTAGGTCGTGCGGGCGGGCGCCAAAATTTCTGAGATCACCTCTGGCAAGGGCGAAAGTGGCCAAGTCTCTTTTTCAATCAAGGTAGCCTCGTCTTTAATCGCCAAGGCCTCTGCGAGATTTCCCTTTTTCTGGACGTCTGCCTGTACCTTTCCAAGAGCACCAAGGTAACGTTGATCAAGTTTACTCATTTGCCGATCTCGCGTCTCATTCGTTTTAAGAATGGCCGCTTGATAGGAAACTTGAAGTTCTTCCAAACTAAGCGCGACACAACCCATCGTCGCAGAGAGAAAGAAGGTAAGAGAGAGAACGAGAATTTTCATAAGCTTAAAAATACCCTTCTTTCTTACGATCTTCCATAGCCGTTTCCGATCTTTTGTCGTCCGTTCTATTTCCCCGTTCAGTTTGGCGGGCCGCTGCAACCTCCTCAATGATTTTCTCCATGGTATCAGCCTCGCTCTCGACAGCTCCGGTGATGGTGGCATCACCCATGGTCCGGAAACGAATCCTCTTCACCTCGGTGGTCTCACCATCGCGGGACTGAACAAATTCGGAAACTGCGAGGATGACCCCCTGACGCGTCACGGTCTCGCGCTCATGGGCATAGTAGAGGCTCGGAAGATCAATTCCCTCGCGATGCATATACATCCAGATATCCATCTCGGTAAAGTTAGAAAGCGGGAAGATCCGAAAATGCTCACCAGGTTGCATCCGCCCGTTGAAAAGATTCCAAAGCTCCGGTCGCTGGTTTTTCGGATCCCACTCACCAAAATCATTACGATGGGAAAAGAAACGCTCCTTGGCCCGGGCTTTTTCCTCGTCCCGCCGACCACCCCCGAGCACGGCATCATATTTTTGCTCTTCGATCGTCTCCAACAAAGTCACTGTCTGAAGCTTATTTCGCGAGGCATTGGCGCCGGTCTCTTCCACCGCAGTGCCTTGGTCAATGGAGTCCTGAACGAGACCAATATGAAGACGTGCTCCGATTTTCTCGGCATAGGCATCTCTGAATGCGATCGTTTCTGGGAAATTATGCCCGGTATCGACGTGGACCAAAGGAAATGGAACTCGAGCAGGGTAGAAGGCCTTCCGCGCGAGATGAGCCATCACGATGGAATCCTTACCCGCCGAGAAAAGAAGCCCAGGGTTCTCGAACTGAGCGGCGGTTTCACGAAGGATGAAGATGGCCTCTGCTTCAAGCTGGTCAAGGTGGCTCAGGTTGTAATCCGACATTTGATGATTAAGTTGGTCAGGTTGGTCAGGTTATTCACCTGAGGGGTTGCATAGGTTTCATTCAGGCCTATGGCAAGAGAGATTTGATGATTTCGACGGCGGCGGCAGGTTGGACGTCCTCGGTTTCGATCCTGAGATCAGGGTTCTCCGGTTCCTCAAATCCGCTGTCTTTCCCGGTGAATTGCTTAATCTGGCCCGCCGCGACCTTGGCGTAGAGGCCTTTGGGATCTCTGGAAGCACAAGTCTCGTAGGACGCGTGGATGAAGATCTCGCAGAATTTGGAACCCACAATCCTGCGCGCCAAGTCTCTCAGAGAGTTTTTAGGGGTAATCACTCCGACCACCACAATCACCCCTTGGGAGGCAAACATCTTGGCCACCTCGGCGACGCGGCGAACGTTCTCATGCCGATCCTCATCGCTAAAGCCAAGATCAGCATTGAGTCCATGGCGGAAGTTATCGCCATCGAGGATGACCACAAATCGGCCGGTATCGTGGAGATCCCGCTCTAGGGCCGCTGCGATGGTGGATTTCCCGGAACCACTGAGTCCGTACATCCAGAGAACCACTCCCTTCTGCCCTAGCAGCGTCTCTTTCTCTGCCGGCGGGACAAAGCGGTGGAATTGAGGATGGATATTGTCTTCACTCATTTGCTGGGGGATTCAAATCCCATCACTTGGCGAAGTAAATGCCAAAGAAAAACAGTGTTATACACCGCATATCTTTTGAAAAGCCGGCGCGGTTCGCACAAAAAACGATAGAGCCAAAGGACACCCATTTTGCCCATCCACTCGGGCGCATCGCTTTTCGTTCCGGCATTGACATCAAAGGCGAATCCCACCGCCAAGAGCGCGCCAACCTTCAGGCTCTCTTTATTCCGATGGATCCATTCCTGTTGCTTGGGAGTCCCGAGGCCGACCCAAACCACATCAGGGCTGGCGCGGTTAATGTCATCATTGATCGCTGATTCGTCCCCCTCTTTAAAATACCCATCATGCGAACCCACGATCTTAAGCTCGGGCCGTTTCTCCTTCAGCTTAACGATCAATTGCTCGAGGCACGTGGAAGAAGCACCCAGAAAATAGTGGGTGAGAGCCTCATCGGCATGGCGGACGAAATAATCAAGAAACTCAGGACCATAAACCCGTTGGTTGCCCTGCGCTCCCAACCAAGTCGCCGCCCAAGTCAGAATCTGGCTATCAGGAACAAACCAATCGACCTTGGAAGTCTTCTCCCAGAAGTCAGCATCGATTTTTCGCATTGCGACGATGTGAACATTGGTGAAATCAACCGAACAGGCAAGCGGGTGGCCACCTTTCACGTGCCGGGTGATTCGCTCCGTCAGATCGGCCGAGTCAGTGACGAGACAGGGAGTGTCCAGAACTTTTATGAAATTCAAGCGGGCCATTTTCTACGGATTTCTTGCACCTTTGCCAGCAAGGAGCCCCAGCTGCTCACCCATCTCTAAGACACCCTCCAAACAGAGATGAATCCCATCGGAGGTTGCCGTCTCATTAATGGCCAAATGATTGACTCGATGATTCGGAAATTCTTCAGCAAGAATCTTCCTCCATTGCACTTGGCGAGGTTGAGACGAAACTTCGCTGTCAAAAGGAGATTCAAAAAAAACGATCTCTACTCCTCGATTTTCCAATCGCTCAATCGCCTTCCTCATTTGAGAAATCGCAATCTCCACTTCATCTCCCCCGAGTTTATTGGCTAATCCCGCCACCTGATTCTCGAGTTTCTTCGCCTTAATCTCAGGTGCGATCATACTCTGAGTTGGAATTTTAGGGAGCTCATCGAACTGATTTTTTTGCCCCTTTATTGCACCCAGTAGGAGGCTCATTGGCCTGTAACGATCTTGCATCATCGGTAAGAAAACCGCCTTGCCAGATTGAAATCTCTCAACAGCTTCATGATCCACTGGATAGTATAGAAAATTAGATTCTAATAAGACCTTTTCAGGTAGTTGGGTGGCAGATCCCAAGATCTCAAGAATCGTTAGTGGAGAACCTCCTTTGAACGAAAGATTCAATAAGTCGGGATGTTGAACATGAGCCGACAAAGAAGTTCCCACAATAAGGTTCATACCGAACGAGGCATCATCGTAGAGATACTCTTCAATCTTAACAGTATTCTCAACATCTTGGTTCTCCGCGATATAAAGAGAACCCCCAATCCATCGAATATAAGAAAAGTGAATGATCGAAGCTATCAAGAATGTTCCCAATACAGGGATCAAGGTTGATCGCATCGACATTTGCTCAGATTTAGAACTGGAAGTAAATAAATGCATCGGCCGAAGCACTGTTCACTATGATCGCATAGAGCATCAATCCATATGCCACCGGGACAAAACGGGGATTATGCTTGGTGAATTCCAACTTGGAGTTGAGATGGTAGAGGAATACAGGAAGGCAGTAGACTGCGACAACAATGATCTCTTTCTTCTGCGCCAAGGCTCCCTCCCATGCTGTAAATGCTTGGAAGATGAAGAGACCAGCGTGGGTAATGTCCGGAAGCTTGAAGAAACTCCATCCCAGACTCACTAACAAGAAAACCGCGCCGTATCTCATCCACGTCCAGATGAAATTCGGTGAACTTTCCATCCTGGATCCCGCACGCCCCATGGCACGCTCCATCCCCAGAAGGAGGCCATGATAGGCACCCCAAATGAGGTAGCTCCACGCTGCCCCATGCCAGAGTCCACCAAGAACCATTACGATGAGCAGATTAAGGTAAGTCCTGATCGATCCCTTTCGGTTTCCCCCTAAAGGGATATAAAGGTAGTCCTTCAACCACGAAGACAGAGAAATGTGCCAACGGCGCCAAAACTCTGCTACTGAGGCCGAAAGATAGGGAAAGTTAAAGTTATCTGGTAAGCGATATCCAAATAGGGCGGCAATCCCTATCGCGATTAAAGAATAACCGGAAAAATCGGCGAAAATCTGGCATGAATAGCCGATCAGAAGGGTCCACGCCCGATCAGCTGACATCCCAATAATATAGGGATACTTGATCCAGAAAGTTTGATTCTGAAGGTTATTTGCAACGACCAGCTTTAGGAAGTAGCCCACAATGAGACTGTGGACCACGAGTCGCCAATTGATCTCAGAGAACAACTTTACTCTTATCTGAGGAAAAAAATCTTTTGCCTTAACAACAGGACCGGCAACGAGTTGGGGAAAGAAAATAACGTAGAATGACCCGTAATAAAGTGATTTTCCCAATGACTCTCCAGATCCATAGACTTGGCTGGATTGGGGGGCGTCGGAGGAATCACGAAAGGTGTCAACTAACATACTAATTCCCTGAAATGTATAAAACGAAATTCCGATCGGCAGCGGTAGAATTACGATCCATTCGGAACTTAAGAGAGAAGTTCCCATTAGATTTTCGATTGATCCCACAAGAAGCCCCGCATATTTGAAAAAGACAAGTAAAGAGAGATTGAGAATCACTCCGATGCACGCTATGATCTTCCGCTTTCTAGCAGTTTCCGCCTTATAGATCTCGTAGCTAGCCCAACTTGTAAAAATGGCTGAGGCCAGCAAGAGCAGAGTGAGCCATGGTGAGGAAACTGCGTAGAATATAATGCTTGCGGCAAGAAGAATACCTACTTGGGCAGAAACATTTCTTACAATATAAAAGAGTGAAAAGGTGACTGCTACTAAAAGTGCAAATTCTAAGGTCGTGAAAAGCATACTTTTACCTTAAAACCGCCCCGGAAATATCAACCTTTAATACACGCTTCGTAAATCTCGCTGAGAATATCATCAATGGTATATTCATAGCGCCACTCCGGGTAATGACTCTGGAACTTGCGGACGTCGCTAATATACCAAATATGGTCGCCGGAGCGGTTTTCCTCCAGGTAGGTAAAGTCGAGCTTCTTGCCTGAGAGACCTTCGCCAATGCGGATCGCTTCGAGCATCGAGCAGTTGGAATGACGACTTCCTCCCATGTTGTAAACCTCGCCGACGCGTGGGTTTTCGTAGAAGTGGAGAAAGGCGGAGACAAGATCGTGCGCGTGAATGTTGTCGCGAACTTGTTTCCCTTTGTAGCCGAAGATTCGGTAGGGTCGCCCTTCTACGATACACTTTATAAGATACGCAAGGAACCCGTGTAGCTCTGCGCCGGCATGAGCCGGACCGGTGAGGCACCCACCACGAAAGACTCCGGTCTTCATCCCAAAATACCGTCCGTATTCCTGGACCATGACATCGGCCGCGACCTTGCTAGCACCAAATAAGGAATGTTTGCATTGATCAATCGACATCGATTCATCGATGCCAATGTGGAACGGGTGTGATTCCTCAATTTCCCAGCGCTCCTCCAACTCGATCAGGGGCAAGTGATTGGGAGTGTCTCCATAGACCTTGTTCGTACTCGTGAAGATAAAGACCGCTTCGGGGCAAACCTGGCGAGTCGCTTCGAGAAGGTTCAAGGTGCCAGTGGCATTCACGCCAAAGTCGGTAAAAGGCTCCTTGGCAGCCCAGTCATGAGACGGTTGGGCCGCAGTATGAACGATCAGGGAGATGTCGGATCCAAATTCCTCAAAAACCGCCTTCACGGCCTCAAAGTTACGGATGTCGACCTTGCGCGGGTGATAATTCGGGAGCTTTTCCTGAAGCTCGGAGTTTGTGGCATCGGTGGAGGCTTCCGCGCCAAAAAAGTAGGCCCGGAGGTCGTTATCAATTCCAACAACGATAAACCCAGCTTCGTGAAGTGCCTTGGTTGACTCTGATCCAATAAGTCCGGCAGAACCGGTAACGACAGCGATTTTCATATTTTTTTAATCATGGCCTGCATCGAAAGATCCCTACTCACGCGAGAAAGAAACCTTGTGGCCGTGTTCGCGAAGCAGAGCATGCTGGCGCGCGACTTCCACGTCGTGGGCGACCATCTCGGCACACATCTCTTCCACTGTAATTTCCGGAACCCATCCCAGCTTTTCCTTCGCCTTGGAGGGATCACCTAAAAGAGTCTCAACCTCCGCCGGGCGGAAATAACGGGGGTCCACCCGGACAATGATATCGCCAACCTTCGCCGCAGGTGCTTTTGCAAGATCTACGGCAGAAATCGTGGCGATCTCGTCGATCCCTTTGCCGGAAAATGCCAGCTCAATGCCAGCTTCCCTGGCACTGAGTGTCACAAAATCGCGCACCGAAATCTGCTTGCCAGTGGCAATCACAAAATCATCTGCAACCTCCTGCTGAAGCATCATCCACTGCATCCGCACGTAGTCTTTGGCGTGTCCCCAATCGCGCAAGGCATCCATGTTTCCGAGGTAGAGGCATTTCTCCAGCCCTTGTGAAATATTTGCGAAGGCACGCGTGATCTTACGTGTCACGAAGGTCTCGCCACGGCGTGGAGACTCATGATTGAAGAGGATCCCGTTACAGGCATACATTCCGTAGGATTCTCGGTAGTTCACCGTGATCCAATAGGCATACATCTTCGCCGCGGCATAAGGCGAGCGGGGATAGAAGGGCGTTGTTTCCTTTTGGGGAACTTCCTGGACGAGACCGTAGAGCTCCGAGGTCGAGGCCTGGTAAAAGCGCGTCTTTTTCTCAAGGCCTAGAAAACGGATCGCTTCCAGTAATCGCAATGTTCCGATGCCATCGACATCAGCGGTATACTCAGGGGATTCGAACGAAACCGCCACGTGTGATTGTGCTCCGAGATTGTAGACTTCATCCGGCTGCACTTCGCTGATGATCCGGGTAAGATTGGAGGTATCGGTGAGGTCTCCGTAGTGCAGCTTGAAGCGAGCGGCCTCAACGTGAGGATCTTCATAAATGTGGTCAACACGCTCGGTATTGAAGGACGAGGCACGGCGCTTGATGCCGTGAACTTCGTAGCCTTTTTCCAAAAGGAGTTCGGCAAGGTAGGAACCATCCTGTCCGGTGATTCCAGTGATAAGAGCTTTTTTCATGTAATTATGGTGAAATTAGAGTCGGGCCGTTCCCTCATCGAGGGTCGCGAGGAAATCTTGGTAGGCACCCGCCAAACCTTTGTCAAACGGGATGCTGGCAGACCAGCCGGCCTCTTTGAGAAGATCGATATTTAGGAGTTTACGCGGAGTCCCATCGGGCTTTGAAGGATCAGTTTTGATTTCACCTTCAAATCCCACGGTCTTCGCAACGAGTTCCGCAAGACCAAGAATGGTGACATCCTCGCCCACTCCCAGATTCACCCAATCTGGGGGATTATCGTGGTCGAGAAGGTGGAAACACGCGGCCGCCAAGTCGTCAACATGGAGGAACTCGCGGCGAGGGGTGCCGCTTCCCCAAATCGTCACGACGGCATCGCCACGCTCCTTTGCTTCATGAAAACGCCGGATCAACGCCGGGATTACGTGCGAGTTCTCAGGGTGATAATTGTCACCAGGGCCGTAGAGATTCGTCGGCATGGCGGAGTGATACATCAGGCCATACTGGGCGCGGTAGTGCTGGCACATCTTCAGTCCCGCAATCTTGGCGATGGCGTAGGCCTCATTGGTCGGCTCCAGCGGACTGGTCAGAAGGCAATTTTCCGGCATCGGTTGAGGAGCCATCTTAGGATAAATGCACGAGCTCCCCAGAAAAAGAACCCGCCCCACGCCTGCCTGCCGGGATCCTTCAATCAGATTCGTCGCAATCGCGAGGTTCTCGTAGATGAACTCGGCGGGATAGGTTGAGTTGGCATGAATGCCCCCCACTTTCGCGGCCGCGATGATCACTTGCTCAGGCTTATTTTCCTCAAGCCACGCGTGACAAGCACCCTGATCGAGAAGATCGAGTTCCGCCCGCGTCGCCGTAAGGACCTCAAAGCCGCCGCGTTTGACAGCTTCCCGAACAAGGGCAGATCCGACCATGCCTCGATGGCCTGTGATAAAAATTTTCATAAAAAACGACTTTTGATGCCCCGAGTCACTTGTTCGACTCGGATTTCTCTTTTTGTATACGCTACCGCCATTGGTCGCACGCTTTGAAGATGAAGCGAAACCGATGGAATCATCACGGATGTCTGGCCGAAGCATCTTTCAATGCCGACTCCTGATAGACACACATTATTCTCTTTTGTTCAATTTAAAATGAACTAATTCCCCTCTCTTTTTTCCTCTCCACGCCACCCCTCGGGAATCTCATGATTCGTGAGAATAAGCGAAAACAAGCTCACTTCGACCGCTTGTTGCTCACCCAGAAATTCCAACAATAAACTCACTCTCTCGGTGCCGGGCCGCACCTCTACAACCTGCCCCTCCATCCCCTGGAAGGGTCCTTCGGCAATCTCCACGTCATCGCCCACCTTCACCTTCCAATTGACCACGATTTCATCGTCTCCCGATTCCACCTTTGCGACCTCCTTCTTCAGATTCTCGACAAATTCCCCCGGGACTTCCGGCACCTTGTCACCAAAGCTGATCATCCGGCTGACCCCGGGCGAATAAGTCACGATCCGTCCCATTTCAGGGAGCGAAAACTTCGCCAGTAAGTAGCCCGGGAACAGGGGTTCGATCCACCAGACCCGACCACGGCGTGTCGCTTTCAAATACTTCAGACGCGGCAAAAAGACCTCTACCCCTTCCAGTCGGCGGAGGTTCGCCGCCGCCAAGCGCTCGCGTTTCAACTGCGTGCGCAGGACATACCAAGCTCGATCATCAGTCATAGGCTAGCGTCCTAAAAACTTCTGGATGAAAGGTAAAACAAACCGGGCCCGCTTCGTCCATCCCCCTAATCGCTCCAATCTCCCCGTATAAAAATCAGATTTGGCATCCCCGGGCATCTTTTTTACCATCATTTTCAATTCTATTAATTTCTCCTCTCCGCTCTCCAAATGGGGCCGCACCTGCTCCTTGATAAAGCCCCCGGCAAGCTGCTTCAGCTCAACATCCGGCTCGTAGTAAACCCGCCGACCAGCAGGCCCTTTCACTTCCCTCACCGCACCCAGCGCCCGCAGGGACCGCAGACCTTGGCTCACCGAGCCCTTGCTGATTCGAAGCCGTTCTACCAGATCATCCAGCGAAAGAGCCTCCTGTGAGACGTAAAGTAACCCGTAAATCTCCCCGATCGACTTCGGCAGTCCCAAGAGCTTCACACCATCACAAAACAGCTCGATGACCCGAGCCTCAAACTCGCTCAAACCTCTGATGGACTCGGCCTCTCCGGACATGCCCAAAAACTACACAAAGCGCCTCAATGTTCAATTTTAAATGAATCATCTCCCACTTCAGGGGATTTTTGGCTTCAACTCCTTCCCCGACTCATCCACCGGATACCGCGCTCCGTGCTTCTCCAGCTGGTCGATCATGTCACCCATCATCTTCTTCAAAAGGTTCGACTTCACTGCCGCCAGATTCCGCTCTTCAAAGGGATCGTTAGCCAGAGAGAAGAGTTGATAATTTCCCCCACCGAACTGCACCCGGTTTCCAGTCGATTGACTCTCCGGGAGGGCATGATAAATGACCTTCCAGTCGCCATCCCGCCATGTGGTGAAGTAGTTGCTCCGGTGCGGACCGTGGGGATAGTGCATCAAGAATTGCTCCTTTCGCGACTGATCTTTCTTCCCCGTCAAAAGCTTCTGTAAGGGCAGCCCATCCACGACATGGCCCTTTGGGGTAACTACTCCCGCCACCTTCACTAACGTCGGGAAAATATCCTGAACGGCAGCCACTTGTGACTGAATCTCCCCCGCCGGGATCCCCAGCGCCTTTTGCGCCAAATGCTCCTCATTCCGCTGCGCCCACGCCGCAATGAACGGAACTCGCATTCCCCCTTCATAATGCGCCCCTTTCTTGCCCCGCAAGGGAGCCGCACACGCCACCTCATGTTGGTGCCCTAGCGGAGCGTCCGAGCCATTATCTCCCAGGAAAATCACCAGCGTATTTTGCGCCACTCCCAGCTCCTCAAAGCAATCCAACATATCCCCCAGCGATTTGTCCATCCCCTCAATCAGAGTCGCAAAGGCCTGCGCATTCTTGGGCTTCCCCGAGTCCTCGTAATTCTTCGCGAACCGCGGATCGGAGTGAAACGGAGCATGCACCGCATAGTGGGCAAAGTGCAAAAAGAAGGGCTTCCCATCCTTCACCGACTGCGCCACTCGCTTTTTCGCCTCCAAGGTCAAGGCCTCGGTCAGAAAGGTCTCCGTCCCGTGATATTCCTCCAAATGCGGTACCGCATGACTCTTACGCTTCCCCTTATTCCCATAATCTGCTTTGCCATAATAACTTCCCGGTGCCCCAAAGGCCGCCCCACCGACATTCTCCTCAAAGCCGACATTCAGCGGATCCGCCCCCTCACTCCCCGTCGGCCCCAGGTGAGCCTTGCCCACATGAATCGTGCGATATCCCTCTTTCGCGAGGACCCCGGCAAGGCTGACCTCGCTCTTCTCCATGCCCTTCCAATCCCACTTCGGCGGGCCAAATTTCCCCTTATTATTATTCGCCGGATTGATCCAGTTTGTCGCGCCGTGCCGCGCCGCATTCTGACCCGTCAAAATCGAAATCCGCGAAGGCGAGCACACGCTCATCGCATAAAACTGATTAAATCTTACCCCCTGCTTCGCCAACCGCGCCATCGCGGGAGTCCGGTAATAATCATTGAGCGGATACCGTTTCGCCCTCCCTTTGCTGTCGGTCAAAAAAGCCACCGAAGTATCCATCACCCCCATATCATCGACCAAAAAAACCATGATGTTCGGCTTCACCGTCTCTCCACAAACCGGCAACAGCAGCCCGGCCAAAATCAGCAACTTCTTCATCCCGCACGCTCCCAGTAATCCGATCTCCTGACAAGAAAGATCCCCTCACCCGAAGGACGCACTCTCTCCAGAGTGCCCTTCCCAGCTCCGAGGAGATTTTTTTGGGGGAGTTATCACACCGGGCTTGGCTCCGAATTCTCCGAGCCTAAAACCCAAGCTGTCTCTCGGACTTCTCCCAGCCAGTATCGAATCGTTGACAGAGAATTCGACGCAGGTTAAAATAATCGCGATGGGAAAAGGGGTATCAGGTTGAACAAAATCACTTCTACGCGGCGATGGAACCCCGCTGGCAGGAAATCACTCTCCTTCTCGCTGCCGACCGGCCTCCAGAATGGATGGGATACCGTTTTGAAGCGCGCGTGGAGTGTGAACATCCCGCCTTCCCCGACAATTTTAAGATCAGCGCTACTTTTGGTGATCGCAAGAGTAACCGTCTTCGAGGTGGAGTTTCTCGAACTATTGTCGATAAAATAGCGCAACTTCGAATGGCCTACCTCGACTTTCCGCTCGTGCCGACTTGGAAAACCGTGGTCATCGAACAAATCTGGCACTCGAGAACAAAGGGCTGGTCCTTCGAGACAAGCTGGACCTATTGAATGGCGGGAGTGCTGAAAAAATCCCGCCCTATTCATGGTGAGGCGACCCTTTTGGCTCGCCCCTCATTTCGCCGCCCGGAAACCTAGGGCGGGCCTCCCTCTCCCCTAGGTTCTTTTATAGCACCTCGTTGAGGCTCAGAGTATGACCTCCTGACGTCGGCGACTGATCTCTCAAACTCAGGACAAAAACCCAAGGCCCTCGTTGCCCCGTTGCCCCGCATGAGGCATTCCAAAGCACGGGCCCGCACCCTACTTGATCTCCTTCCGCTTCCCCTTCTCGTCAACCATCGTGAGCTGTCCTCCGGACATCTCGGCAATCGTCTTGAGATCCTTTTCCGCCTTCGGCTGCATGAGCGCGACACAATTAATGATCACGCCCATCTTCTTGGCACGTTCACCAATCTCCTTGGCCCACTGCGCAGAACCACTCGCAACGCCATCGGTCATGAAGTAAATCATCTGGGGGGCGGGATCCATATCCAGAGCCATGTTGAGGGGATTGTCCCAAACTGTTCCTCCACTCAGCGGAGACTCCTTGACAATCTTAGTGAGTCGTTTGACCTCTCTGTCATCAATCGTCCACCAGGGAACTTTCTGTTTTGGCCCATCATGGATCCACTTGGAATGCCCCCCTCCGGTCTTCCATTTGAACTTCTTCCCTTTCTGAGTCGTGACCACGCCTCCTTTCACGGTATCGCCTGCCACCCATGCCGGTCCGGCAAAGAAGATCATGCCAATCTGAAGCCCGTTCTGCATCGTACTGAGTGACTGGGAAAGCTCAGCTCTCATCAACTTGTGCCGGTCCTGACTCCTCATCGACGAGGAAAAATCGATGACATACGCGATCCGCTCGGCCCGCACGGTCTGCCCAAAAAAGGTCGCCCCTCCGCCCCCACCAAAACCCTCACCGTCTCCCCAACCGCCTCCGAAATCTTCTCCAATGCCGATATCCATCGAAACATCTTCCACGACAATCTCGGGAATTGGAATGGCCGTCGGCGCAGTCGATTGAGCCACGATCATCTTCGTGGCGGCCATGCTCGGAGCGGAGGGCTTCTTCTGGACATGCGTCTGCACCTTGGGCTTCACGATCTCCTTCTTGGGCTCCGATTGCCCGGAGTAGGCCACCAGCACGGGCTTCTCGACCGGATCGACCGCCATCAAAATAACCGCCAGGATCAATCCAATCAAAACCATCAAGAGGAGTGCCGTGATCAAGCTCACCAAGGTTGCGGTCCGCTGCTGGCGTCTCAAGACAGAACGGGGAGTTGGCAGGGCGATTTGCTCGGGTTGGCTCATAGGGTTAAGGAACGTTCCTTCACTAGGAATCTTAGCGAATTCCAACACCGATGCAAGGCCGCCGGAGGAATCGGCTCCCCGCAGCGATCTGAGATAAACCCAAGCTCCTTTCGTGACTCGCCCATCCATCCCAGAGTAGGATGACGCCGCGATGATCAAGCAAATCTTCACCCTCACCACCGGCGGCCTCTTGGTCATCGTTCTTGGGGTCATCGTAGCGGGGCTCACTTTTTGGCTATCAAATGAAACCGACCAGTTCCTGAAAGAAGGGATCACGCGGGAAGGTCGAATCATCAGCCGCCAGGATTCCCCCACCCGTCCCACTCAAACTCTCCGTGTCCGGGCCGACATCGCCACCAAGGCCCATGAGGTTCTCATCCGAATTGTCGAAGTCGAAGTCCCCGGTGATACCCTTGAAGAATCCCCGGTGGGCTCACAAATTGCCCTCCTCATTCTCCCCGGAGACCCGCCCTCGGTTCGCCTCAAGACCGAGACCGAAGAAGCCTCCTTCGCCACCGGATACTTCCTCGCGCTCGCCATCATAACCCTGGGCCTCATCCTCATTTGGCGGGATCGCCGAGAGGTCAGGCCACGCCCCGTTCGCACACCTGAGCCTCCGCAAACCCTCCGCAAGGTCCCCACCAAAACGACAACCCTCTACGATGGCGCTTTCGAATTCTCCTACGCTGAGGAAAAAAACCGCATCACCCTCATCGATGGGACCTCCCTCCGCGTGAACCAATATCGCCCCCTTTGCGAACTCGCCTCCGCCCTCCCGGAAGACGATCTCCTCGAAGTGCTCCAAACCGCCAAGAGTACCTGGCAAATGCCCAAAGACACCCCCGGCAAGGAAACCCTCGCCAGCCTCGTCAAACGACGTGAAATCACGGGCGCGGACCAATTTTTCATTAATGGTGACCACCTCGGCATCCTCTTCCGGGATGAAGTCGATACCGGGCACTGGTCCTCGTGGATTCGAGGGGTTTGGCAACTGTCCCCTCTCGGCAGACTTCTCGCCGCGCTGCTCTCCGGTGATCCGGCCCGCGCCCGACGCGCAGCCGAGAAGGTCCTCTACGATGAGGACACCTCGGCGATGGCCCCGCTGACCGGCCATGCCAAACTCATCCGCCGAGCTGCCGTCGGCACACACGATGAGCGCGAGATCATCATTCTCGCGGCCGACCTCCTGAAAGCCCTTGGCGAAGGAACCTGCCCCTGCCGGATCTATACCGATTCCTCACACTTTTCGCCCGATCTCCTGATTGCTAAGAAGAAAATGCGGAAAGCCCGTGAAGCGACGGAGAACGCCGCCCACGACCTCGCCTGCATCCGCTGCATCCGCGAATACTCTGTCATCGCCAAAGTCAGAGCCGGAGTCCCCCTCTACGAGTGGCAGGAGACGACCACCTGATCCAGCTTCCCGGTCCCTGAACTCCCGGCAAGCACTTTTGAAATCCCTGGAATCCAAAGAGAACGTGAGAGATCAGATCAAAGCCACGAGGCATCTCTGACCCACAAAAAACCCACCGAAGCAGGCGCTCCGATGGCTTTTAAAAAGAATGGTGGCATTCCGCGATTACTCGCTGGTTTCCGGTAACTTGAATTTCCCGGCGACTTCATCGATCGCCTCATCGGTCGCTTCTGCCGCTTTTTCTTTCACGGCACCTTCGGTAACACCGCAGGTTCCTTCGAGAGCCTCTTTCGCTTCTTCCACTTCATCAGCGGCACCGTCTTTAAGCTCATTCAGCTTCTCAGCAGCAGTTGCTCCCTCTCCTTCGACGGCTTTCTTGGCCTTCTCCTCAACAGTCTCGCCAACCTTGGTGGCGGTTTCTTTGGCGTCCTCCTTGGCAAAATCAGCTGCTTCCTTGGTCTTGTCCTTGGTTTCTTCGCTACTTGAAATTGCAAAGAAAGAGATCCCGCTTAGGGCTAAAAGAAGGTTCGTTTTGGTAAGTTTCATTAGTTTTGTATTGTGGAGTTTCGATAGGATCGAGCCCCATTATTTTCACGAATTTACCAGAAATATTGAAGCCACTCGGAATTCCGCCCAAGAGCTCGTCGCGAGAGTTGGCTTCTATTGACCAAAGTGTGCCCGGAGACTCTCGCCATCTTGCCCCACTCCCTCGATTTCCGAATCAAGGGCGTCCAATTGAGTCTTTAAACCACCGTCTTCAAAGGCCTTTCGCAGGGCTAGAAGTTTGTTGAGGTAGTTGAGACGAAGTGCCGCCAGTTTCGCATCGAGATCCTTCTTCTCCCGGGTCTGGCGTTCCTGCGCTCTCACAAAATCCTGAAAGACTTCGGGGGCAAGACCCCCCAGATTAATCTCACCACTCAGATCTCCATCTTTGGGAAGATTATCCTCGAAACCTCCATAGGCCCCCTCATATTTTTTCTTATTATTCCCGGAAAGCAGGCTGAACCAAGAGTTGACATCGGAGATGAAGAAATCGCGATTTCCGAGGAGATACTTGCGATAGTCATCGGTCTCCTTGGTCACAAGCCGGCGCCCAATTCCCCGGAGTTTCAGAAGCGCCCCCTTACCCGAGCCGAAATTATCAGCCGTCGGGGCCGGAGCGGCGGCGGAGTCGGTGCTCCATTCGATCAAGAAGCCCGTGGCGTTCCCATCCTTGGGATTGGCATCATCCCATCCCGATCCGGGAGATGACCTGATATAGCGGAGCGCACGATCCGAGGGACCACCATCAGGTGAGTTGAGAGCCCAGTAGGCTTTCTCCCATGGTTCCCCGGTGCTCCAAAACCAGCTCCCTTTGTTCAAACGAGCGCCCAGCCAAACGGACTGTTCCGGGAGCAACGAGCTATCGAGGAAACCCCGGAGGAAAAAGGCCTCCAAAGTCTCAGAAACCACCGCGAGGTGACCATCCGCCGAACTGGCAATGAGATCAGCCTCCTCCCACGAGACGGATCTTTGGACAAGGAGAAAATTGCGATTTTCATGCACCACTGTCGTGGGGGGCCAGGCGGGACTCGGGGATCCCAGTGTCGGGACCAGGCGTTCCAGCTGGGAAGCCAGAGAGCCCGCGTTCTTACCATCCTTAGACCACTGAATGATGAAGGGGTTCTTTTCCGCATTGGGCCGGGCCCTGATCACTCCGGTGTTACTGAGAGAGGCGCATGACCCCAGAGTGGTGCCGGGATCTTTAAGTTTCCATGGCTCGCCCGTGACCCAGGTCCAGTCGCCGCGGCCCTGGGCACCGCCGCCGATCCAGACCCGCTTTAGCTCGGCATCCATCATATTCCTCGCGAGAACATCAATGTCAGCTTGGGTCGTGGGGGTGGCGAGGTGAGCGCCATGCAGCTCGGCAAACTCGGCCGCTTCGGTCCAAGTCATGGGACTCTTGACCAAGAAAAGGAAGTGACTGGAGCGGTCGATGGTATTGTCGGGGAAGCGATCCCGCCTTCCGTTGTAAAGTGCAGTGCGAAACTCCGCGAGCCGCTCCATGGGTGTCTTGGAATTCTCAATATCGAGTAGCCGTTGGCGCTCGATTTCCCGGGCGGCCTCACGCACTTTTTCCTCCTCCGCCAGCTCTGCGAGACGGACGGCGTCCCGCTTCGCTTTCGCGCGCGCGCTCTGCCGTTCGGATTCTTCATTTTTTTCCGCGACCTCCATTGCATCGCGCTCGCTTTTCAATCTCTGCTGCTTCTTTTCGTGAAGACCCCAGGTGAAAATAATGATTGGGATGAGGATGGCGATAATCACCAGGTTCCTGATGATCGGCCAATTGCTCCCAGTCTGAACTAAGACGGCAGCGGGAGTCGAGGGGGCACCCGCCGGAGTCGGAGAGGATTCCGGGAGAGGCTTCAGCCGGGATTGAGGCTCGCTCCCTGCTTTTGGCAGGGGCACGAGCTTGCGCTTGCCAGAATCTTTCTCGTTGGGACTCTCATCACTGGTAAGGCGTCGCTTGAGCATCGTCGCCCCGGCTTTCTTTGAGAGATCGGGTCCGGAACGCAGAGCCCGCTGGCCGCTCGTGCCAATCGTCGGGAGAATTTTCTGTAATTCGTGGGCCATTTCATCGGCACTCTGGTAACGCAAGGCGGGGTTGCGACGAGTGGCTCTTTTAAAGATGGCATCAAGACGCCGGTCGCACTTGGCCACGGAGGACGGTGGACTCGCCGGCTCCTCGGGCATCTTCCCAGTGAGCAGTTCGTAGAGGATCACTCCCACTGCAAAGATATCCGAAGTGACACCCACCGCTTTAGCATTGGCGAAAATTTCGGGCGCGGCATAGCCGGGTGTTCCGAAAATCGGGCCATCCTCGGCGTTCTCCGAATCACTGGCTGAAGCGAGACCAAAGTCCCCGATCTTGGGTTTGGCGTCGGAATCAAGGAGGATATTGGCGGGCTTAATATCACGGTGGATGATGCCGGCATCGTGGGCGTGGCCGAGACCCCGGCAGATCCCAATGATGAGTTCAATCGCAATCGCTTGATCAATCGCCTTCCCATAGCTCGAGTAGTAGAGGGACTTACCCGCAACCAGTTCCATCACGATGAAGGGCATCCCGTTGGCCTCACCAAAGTCATAGATCCCGATCAAATTGACATGATTCAATTTCGCCATAGATCTCGCTTCGGCCTGAAACTGGTTTCGAAATGAGGGGTCTACGCCAAACTCCTCGGGTAAAAGTTTGATCGCGACAGAGCGATCGAGCGAGAGTTGAGTGGCTTTATAGACGGCACCCATCCCGCCGGTGGCGATCAGGGAGGTGACCTCGTAGCCATCGAGAAACTTGCTAAGCTCGGTGGGGTCCGGGGGATCAAATTGGATAGGATCGCTCATGAAATTGGGAAAGGTGAGCCGCAGAATGGCGAGGCAAGGGATCTGCGGCAATCCTTGATTTTCGGAGAAAGCACCCCCACCTTCATGCCTAGCGATCATGAACGAGGAATTAATCTATGCGACTCTCGGTGAGGACGGTCTTACCCGCCTGACTCACGAATTCTACAAACGAATGAAAGTTGATGATCTCGTCGGCCCAATGTATCCCGATCACGATTGGGAAGGGTCCGAGGAACGGCTCCGGGACTTCCTGCTCTTTCGGTTTGGTGCCGATCAGCGCTATCTCGTCAAACGTGGACATCCCCGCCTGCGCGGACGCCACATGCCCTTCAAGATCGGCATCGCAGAGAGAGATCGCTGGCTGAAGCTCATGGGCGAAGCGGCCGATCTTACCATCGTGGACCAGGGCATTCGCACTTCGGTCATGGAATTCTTCACTCAAGTGGCAGACTTCCTGCGTAATCAACCTGAGGACCCCACCGCTCATGCCTGATTCCCTCCTGAAACAAAGGCTGCCGGTCGTGATCCTCCTCGTGGTGATCGCGATCATCACGCTCCTCGATTGGACCCTCAATCTGCGGGGCTACATGATGGTCCCGGTCAATGTCGTCGAGGCTTGGGAAAATGCGCTAGAAGGAAATTATTCAGACAGGACTCTCTTCAATCTTTCCACCACCCTCACCGCCGGGTTCCTGCACGCCAACATGGGCCACCTTTTCGGGAACATGCTTTTTATCTGGCTTTTCGGAGTGGTCGTTTGCGAGCTTTGTGGGTGGCGTTGGATGGTTGCGGCCTTCCTGATCACCGCGATCGGCGGGTCGGTGGGGCAGATTTTCTTAAACCCAGGGAGCCCGATTCCAGTCCTCGGAGCAAGCGGAGGCCTTATGGGGTTGATGGGATTCTATTTCGGCCTCGCCCTGCAACGGGCCCGCCCAGACTCACATGTCTGGCCTCTGGCCCGCCCGGTCAGTTCGTCGCAACTGGCGGCAGCAGGTGCCGTAGGAGTCTTCCTAGACTTCATGGGCGTGATCGATGGCGCTCAAGGAATCGCCTACGGAGCCCACATCGGAGGCTTTGTCACTGGGATCATCCTGAGTATCGTGGCCGACCGTTTTGTGCACTCAGAGGATCAATCAGCGGTTTCATGAGCGCCTTTTTCGTGAGGCCCCAGAAAGAATCGTAAAGAGATTCAGAAAAGCACAACTCCGCCCACGACGGTATTCAGGACGACCACAATAAGAAGTGCAAACTGGTCTTCACGAATGTCTCCCAACCTCAAATCCTCGCCCATGAAGAACGGCCTACCCGGGAATCCCGGGTAGGCACATTTTTCTAGAACGTCTTGGTAAACCACAAACGCAATTGCGAGTCCGGACTACTGTCTGAGATTCCATACAAGACCCCTCCGTAGACACTGAAGTCATTGCCAAAAGAATAATTTGCAACAGGACCGAGTTGATTCGTTTGGTCCGCGAATCCTAGTAAGTCGTCGGTGGAACCATACGAGTCATACAATTCGGCCCCAAGTGAAAGATGCTCGTTCAAGCGATAAGTCACACTGGCACGAGTCTGTAGGAAAACGCCGTGGTTAGCGTTTTCCCCAAATTCAACAGTCGACATCGTCAGGAAGCGACAAGACCAATGCTCATTAAGATTGAATTGATTCATCCAGTGAACTCCCAGAAAGTGGGGACGATCGCGGTCACGGAGATGGAGGTCAAAGCGAAGGCCTGTCCGAAAAGGATTATCTTCCTCACTCAACTCCCAAAAGAGTTCCGCTTGAAAAAAATCGAAGTCGGAATCGGATTGCGCCGTCTTGTGGGTGCCCAATACCGTCCTCCACATAAAGTCTCCATTCAAGGACTCTTCATAGTGCACACGCTGTGCAAAACCATCGCTTTCAAGATCATAAGCCGCACGATATTGCAGGGCCGCGTAACTGTCGTTGACAATCGGTCCGAAGACACCTCCGGTATTTTGAGCAGAGCCCGCTTGAGAGAGCGCGATAACACCCATAAAGCTTAAACATGATATTTTATTCATCGTGATTTTCTAAGAAGAACGGTAAGCGGTTTCATGGTAACCCTTTTCGTGGGGCCCGAGGAAGAGACGTGAATAAATCCGGAAGATGACGAGACCGTCCATGATGAGATTGAGGACGATC
This sequence comes from Akkermansiaceae bacterium, assembly GCA_047634075.1. Taxonomy (GTDB): domain Bacteria; phylum Verrucomicrobiota; class Verrucomicrobiia; order Verrucomicrobiales; family Akkermansiaceae; genus SW10. Next base: position 6,746 of record JBLIDI010000009.1, on the reverse strand, counting down.
AGGATGAGTAACGGAAATTGGTTTTCGTGAATGTGGCCCAGCATGAGGTCCTCACCAATGAAGGTCGGCGTAACCGGAAATCCTGCGAGCCCGAGACAGGCGAATACAAAGAGAAAGGCCAACCTCGGATACTCAAAAGAGTGTCCGTGAAACTTCGCTAATGAGACGTCTTCGCCATTGTTACGCAAGCGGTTGATGACGCAAATCCCGATCACGGCAGAAACCAAGATGCCACTCAGGTAGAGATAGACCTGGCTCATGTCGAACTCCTCATTAAAGCTAAACGCAAGCGCTTGATAGAGCTGGTTCACCACGATGAGGGCCCATGCGTTGAGAGCGGAACGCCTCTCGACAAAGGCTTGCAGGATGAAAACTAAACCGACCAAGGCAAACGCCTCCGGCAAATAATGGAGAAGACTCTCGGGAATAACCTCCTTGTGATAGGCCGCCCACGCTCCCATCAAAAACGGAGGCAGGGCGAGAATGTAAGTGTTCTGGGTTCCCAATTTCCCGAAGAAACCACCCGTCTTTTTCAAGGGCCGCCAGAGGAACCGAAACATAAACCGGTCGAGGTTAAATTCCTTAATCCCCAGGGTATACATCGAGAGCTTGAGCTTATTGACCAAGCCTTCCGTTTTTTGAGCGGCCGGCTTCGAGAAGTGGAAAAACTGGTTATGAATCTGATAATTCAGAACCGAAGGCGACACGAGCAGTTGATGACTCCGGAGCAGCGCATTGCAAATGAAGTGCGCAATCGCGACCCAATACAATCCCAGCGCGACCTCGATAAACATGAGCCCGATCTGCGCCACCGACGAATAGGCGATCTGCGTTTTGATCGTCGACTGCACCCGGCCGATTAGGGTCGCCACGATGCACGTGGAAAGACCCACCAACCCGATCAACCCGCAGAAAAGGAGATTGTTCTCCCAAAGTGGCGAGGTCCGGATTAGCAGGAACACTCCAATATGAACGGACAGCGAACCATAAAAAATCGCGCTTGAAGTCGTGGGCCCCTCCATCGCTCGCGGGAGCCAGGAAGAAAACGGGACCTGAGCCGATTTCACCATCGCCGCCAAGAGGAAGGTTGCCGGAATAAAATACTCATAAAACCGATGGGCCATGATGTGCGGCCGCGCGTTATTTAAGCCATCCATCTCCGCGAAGTTCACGCTCCGCCCGAAGTAGTGGTGACACACCCAGATTCCCAGGAGCATCGAGATGTCCGCAACACGGTAAAGTGAGACCACTTTCACCGCATTCTTGACCGGCAAATACCGCTCGCGATAGAAGCTGATCAGGAAAAACGAAGTCACCCCAATGATTTCCCAACCGACAAAGAGCACTTCCAAATTCCCCGCCAACAAGACGACCATCAAGCCGCAATAGAAGAACTTCAGGATATTAAAGAAGCGCTTAAAACCTTTTTCACGATGGAGGTAAGTCCGACTAAAAACCACAATGATGCCCGTTAAAAAGGTCGAGAGTAGGATGTAAGCAAGCCCGTAACCATCGAGGAAGAAGGTCAGGGCAAATTCCGACTCCTTGGCATGGTATAACACCGGCCCTTTCACCAGAACCGACGCCATCCCTCCTTGGAGCCACCTCACCAGCAACGCAATCGCGGCCAGCATATTGACCGCCACTCCCAAAATCGCAGAACCGTAAATCGGATTCTCACGATGATTAGAAAAACAAAACCCGATCAGCAATGCCACCACGGGCGCCGTCATCAGTGTATAAATCAAAATTTCCATTAAATCAGTTTTTAAAATGTTCTCGGCCCTTAGGCCTCTTCGTAAACGTGAACGGCAATGTTCTCCTTCGTGGCATTCAGAATGTCGTTCGACTTCATTTCGGGATGTGCGTGAATCAACTTCTTGATGTCCGCGACTTTCGAAACCTCGGCAATCGGTTCATACGTGTGAAACTCCCCATCCCGGAAGGAATAGAGTTCCCCGTCTTCCGGCGATGACACCACAAGATGCAGCCAACCCTTCATAAACCATTCTCGGTTTGCGGGGGATTCATTCAAGATCCGCAGAACGACCTCGGGGCGATGCTCGACTAACATGAGCAGACGAACCGGATCATGGTTCTCGATCATCTGTAAAGGGAGCCCGGGCCGGAGATCGCCGTCACTGCTATTCGCGACCCCGATGAGACCGACGACATTGTGCGGCAATTTGGTCCCCGCCCCCATCTTCTCGATATCCATCCGGGAAAAATAATACTCCAGATTAATCCCTCCGCAGACGATCGGCAAAGGAGCCAGCACCTTGGCCAGAACCTCGCCCTCAGGATCCTGACGGTAGTCGTAGGATTGCAGGAAAGCCCGCCGGTCAAGAAAAAGCCCCTTGATCCGGTAGCGCGCTCCCACAAAGCAAAGCGCATTGGTGCCATGCCCCAGCTCCGGCCGCGGCTCGAAGTAGGAATGCGAGCGCTTCTTGATCGCCCTTCGGATCTTTTTGATATCCTGGTTGATATTGATGGAGGCAAACCGCCGCGCTCGCTCCTTGGCATTGAGGTCAAGCGCCTCTTCGATGACAAGCAGGTTGTCTTCGTGCTTTTCCTTGTGGACCGCTGAAAACGCCGAGCGGTCATAGTAGCCGATCTCGTCACTGGCAGTGTCATGCATCGCCGCCAGGAAATGCGTCGTTCCCGAAATCTCAATTCCTTTGCCTTTCAGGATTTTTCGTACTTCGGGGTGATTTGCCATAAAGGCAAAGACCCGCGCATTGGGGGCACCGGGCCGCCCGCTGCAGGCCCCACAATCATGGGCCCCATGGTGGGGATTGTTGGCACTGCTGCTTCCATGGGCCATGACATAGACGATCTCGGCAAAGGCGGTGATCAGGCCAATGCCACGCAAAATACCTTCCACCACGTCCGCCATCTCGGGCACGGTGTAACCCACCTGCGCATCGTGTTCGACCAGTGAGGGATCCTCGCACTCGATCAAGAGCTTCCCGTTCACATCCATGTGAGCAAAAGCATCGGCAATATCCGCCCGCATCGAAGGGCGCAAAAGGTCCAGCACCATCCGTGCCCCTGACAGCAAACCGAGTGAGAGGGACGACAGAAAACCCCGAAAGAAGGTGTGCAATTTTTTATCATGGAAGGGCACCGAGCCACGTAAATGGGTTGTCTCTATCTCCTTGATCAAATGCTTCGGGGTGACCGGAACCGGGCAGTTCTTTTCAACAAACTGGCCGCCGAAGGGCTGGAAGTAGATCGCCACTCCGAAAAATCCCGGAGCCCCGTAGGTCTCACAATTGGGATCAACCGACTCGAGATGGCGTCGAAGCGAACACTCCCGGTCATCCACGCAGAAGATGGCTTGAAAGCTCGTCTCCTTCTCACTCTGCCGCCTTTTCTGCTTGTTCAAGTAACCCACTCCCGCGAGCACGCGATCGTAATAGTCCCACTCAAAGGCGAGCTGCCAAAGTTTCAGGACCTCCTCCATCTCACCATACGGCACCTCGGCAAAGTAGTCCTCCCCCTTGAGCTCATCATTCGCCCCTAGGGGCTCCCAACCCTCAGGCAACTCCTGATCGATGGCATCGATCTCCAGCAACAACTCGAGCATCACGAAATCTTGCAGCTCGATCTTCTTTTCGTAAAAAAGCGTCTCCGGTTGGTCCTCGATGGCATTGATGATGCCACTCCAACCCTTATGCGTGAACTGCTGGTCGAGCACGTATTGCTCGTAGAGTTCCTCCCGCCCCACCACGATTTTCAGCAAAGCCTCAAGGCTAAGGCGATCATCCATGAGCAGATCCCGCACCCGCTTCGAGGTAAAGAAACTACTAAAGCTGTTCTTCTCAATGGTGCGAATGGCTTCGATCAATCCCCGGTCTTCAAAGGGGAAATGCCAGAGCGAGATCCCCTGATCGAGATAGCTGCAAATGATCCGAAAAAGGAGCGGCTGCACGCGATCGTCGAGGGAACATTTCAGCCGTGGCTTCCACGCCGCCCGCACGCTCCCGATCCGGGGCTCGTAGGTGTGGCGATAGTTGCCATGGAGCATCTTCTCCTTCCACTCAATCACCGCGTCCACGCCTTTCTCCTCACGGATCACCCGCTCCACAAAGTCCCCCTTGATTCGGCCGGCGTCATGGAGCTTACGATATTCGTTAAAGCTGAAGGTCGCCTTGATCCCGAAGATCCGCGATGCTTTAAAGATCGCTTTAAAGAACTCCTGATCCTGCATCGCGTGCAGCGGATTATGATGCACGAAATCCTTCAACGCGGCCTGCGTAGGCAAGTAGTGTTTCAGCCGATGAAACAAGCGCTCTTGGTCAAAACTCATTGTTTCTCCCCCTTGGTTTTTCCGGCGCGCTTGCGCGCGCATTGTGGGTGCAATGACATCGGCGTCAGTTCAGCCAGGCCCATAAATTCAACTTTCCCCCCAGCTCTCGTGTAGTCTTCCTCGAAGTGATGCAAATTCTGCATCACCGAGTGGTCCACCACCACCGTCCTCGCAAAATCCAAGCGGACCGTCTTGCCCTTGGGCAGTTTCCCGATGGCCTCTTTAATACCGAGGTAGTTCGTGAAAATGGCGGCATCTCCAAGGTGCACGGTGACTTCGTCGCCCTCTTCCTCGACCTTCACCCCGGCCCGGAAAAGGGACCTCAGGGAAGCTCCGCGGAAGACATGAATAATGGCCTTGAGCACCATCCCGGCCGCGATCCCGATGAGGAGATCTTCGAACAAGGTGAAGAAGATCGTGGTCACAAAAATGGCCAACTGTTCCGGACCCACCTTAAGCATGTGGGTGAATTCCTTCGGATGCGCCAACTTGATTCCCACCGCAATGAGCATCGCGGCCAGGGCCGCATTCGGAATCATTTCAAGCACCTGGTAGGCCAGCAGGACCGAGAGGAGAAGAAAGGCTCCATGAAAGAAGTTGGCCCACCGCGTGCGCCCGCCCTGGGCCACGTTTGCCGAGCTACGCGCCACTTCCGAAATCATCGGCAGTCCGCCCAAGAGGCCTGCTAGCGAGTTACAAATACCAATCGCAATCATGTCCTTGTTGGGATCTGCCTTTCGTTTCCACGGATCGAGCATGTCGATCGCCTTCACCGTGAGGAGACTTTCCAGACTTCCCACCAGGGCGACCATGATGACGAATTTCACAAAGATTCCCGTCTGGGAAACTCCCTCCATGCTGACATTAATGCCAACCTGCTCCACGATCTTGCCGACCTTGACCAGGGTGTGGCCCGGAGCACTGTTTTGCAGATCCATGAACAGTCCGGTGGGAATGGCAAAAAGAAGCACCAGGAGCGGTGCCGGAATCTGCTTCAAGATGGGATGCTTCACAAATCCCCACCCCATCATGATCACCAAACTGACCCCGCCGATGATGCTCACCTGGGGATCAAGATTTGCAAAAAAGGATGGAATCGCCCCCAACAAACCGATCGGCCCTTTGCCCGAAGAAAGGGCAGGATCGACGTTGAGCAAAACCGGAACCTGCTTCGCGATGATGATAAAACCAATCGCGGCAAGCATTCCGTGCACCGCCGAAAGCGGGAAGATGTCGACAAATTTTCCCCACTTCAGCACGCCGAAGAGGATCTGGACCACACCCGCCACCACCATCACCCCGAGAGCAAGGCGCCAGCCTTCGACGCCGCCCCCAAAAGCGCCCACCGCATCTGCCAAAATCACGATCAACCCGGCCGCCGGCCCTTTGATCGAGAGTTGTGAGCCCGTTAAAAACGTCCCCACCAAACCACCAATAATGGCAGTGAGGAGGCCCATCACGGGTGGGAACCCGGAAGCTGCCGCGATTCCCAAACTCAGCGGGAGCGCCAGTAAAAAAACGACAAACCCTGCGGTCGCGTCTTTAGCAAAATTTTGTTTCAAGCCTTCGAGCCCGTCTTTGGGGATGGATGGCAATTCCTGATGATTGTTCATAAATGATAAGTCTTAAAAAATGGAGAGAAAGAGATCCGGGCATGCACCATGCCACAGAAGAAAAAGTTCGACGGCATGGCGCAATTCTCCAAGGCGCACCAACACTCGTCTTTGATCGGAAACTGCAATCTAGCAGTTGATCTTCAAGCGACAGAAAAGCAAATATCGCTTCGTCGCGAGGACTGGAGATGACAAACCGCGATCGTCGCAACAGCGTTGCCACGCGCGGCTCGAAAGCCCATTCGCCGAAGAATCGCAATCCGATTCCTCATCCTCCTCGATCTCCTCTTCGCACACCGCATGTCTCTCATTACAGCCAGAGACGGCATTCGAAAAACATCCCCGGACCTGATCGGTATCACCCTGCACTAAGTTTGGGTGCCCGTTACCCAGATCAACCCCAGCTTCTAGAACGGACCCAAAGCCCACGGCCAGACAGGCGATCAAAAGAAGCGTGCCGAAAACCGATTTCCCAAAATGGTAGGTATCTGAAATCACAGGAGCGATGGGGGAAAAGAAACCACTAAAATTTAAGAACTCAATCCTTTTTTTTTGCAACGCGGCGATCAAGCGAGGGATCAGAGAAGCGCTTTGAAGAGGCCTTCTGAGGAAGTGGAGTTGACCTGAGGGACTCGCATTTACAACTGGGATCTCGAAATTCCGATCGGCCGCAAAAGCGAGGGCAAGTCATACGCCTTCTCCCAAGCCTCCGCTCATTCCGTGGCCCATCCCTCGCCTCAGCCTGAGATTTGTGGTCGCTGCCATCGACCAAAAATTGACCCCCGATTTAAGGGGATTGGGAAATGATTCCCGCCGATTTC